>JAEYGD010000223.1 GCA_023402505.1 Actinomycetes bacterium | reverse complement strand
GTGGTGGGCGCGCCGGCCGGTGACCCGGTGGCGGGTTCTCCGGGCGGGTGGGCGGCCGGCTCAGGCGGTGGGGCGGTCCCCGCCGCCCCGGCGGGCGAGGCGGCGGTCGCCGCCCGGGACGGGTTCGAGGTCTACCTGATCCGCCGGGTAGCCGCGATGGCCTTCGGCGGCATGTACGCCTTCCCCGGCGGCGGCGTGGACGCGTCCGACTCGCAGGCCCACGTGGCCTGGGCCGGGCCCACGCCCGCGCAGTGGGCGGCGCGGCTGGGCCTGGTGCCGGAGGCCGCGCAGGCGGTGGTCTGCGCCGCCGCGCGGGAGGTGTTCGAGGAGGCGGGTGTGCTGCTCGCCGGCCCGGATGCCGGCACGGTGGTCGGCGACGTCTCGGGTGCGGACTGGGAGGCGGCCCGGGTCGCGCTGGAGCGGCGGGAGGTGGGCTTCGCCGACCTGCTCGCCGAGCGCGGGCTCACCCTCCGGTCGGACCTGTTGCTGCCGTGGAGCCGGTGGATCACGCCGGAGTTCGAGCCGCGCCGCTTCGACACGTACTTCTTCGTGGCTCTCCTCCCGGCGGGGCAGCGGACCCGGGACGTCTCCGGCGAGACCGACCGGACGCTGTGGATCCCACCGGCGGACGCCTGCGCCCGCGCCGACGCCGGGGAACTGGCGATGCTCCCGCCCACCCAGGTCACCCTGGGTCAGGTCGCGGCCTGCGGCGACCTGGCCGAGGTCGTCGCGTCCTCGGCGACCCGCGACCCGGCCACCCCGATCACTCCCCGCCTCGACGTGCTGCCCGACGGCGGAGCGCGCTTCGTCCTCGACTGAGCCGCCTCGACTGAGCCGCCCCGACCGAGCCGCCTCGACTGAGCCGCCTCGAACAGAGAAAGCGTGGCCATTTCCGCGGAAATGGCCACTCTTTCGGTGAAAGTGCGCGCCCGTGAAAGTGCGCGCCCGTGAAAGTGCGCGCCGGGTGGTCCCGGAGGGACGGCGGGTTAGCCGAAGCGGCCGGTTATGTAGTCTTCGGTTTTCTTTTCGGTGGGGTTGCTGAAGATCTTCTGGGTGTTGTCGTACTCGATCAGGCGGCCCGGGTCGCCGGTCTTCTCGATCGAGAAGAAGGCGGTGCGGTCCGAGACCCGGGCGGCCTGCTGCATGTTGTGCGTGACGATGATGATGGTGAACCGGTCCTTGAGCTGGAACATCAGGTCCTCGATGGCCAGCGTGGAGATCGGGTCGAGCGCGGAGCACGGCTCGTCCATCAGCACCACCTGCGGCTCGACGGCGATGGTGCGGGCGATGCACAGCCGCTGCTGCTGACCACCGGAGAGGCCGGCGCCCGGCTTGCCGAGCCGGTCCTTGACCTCGTCCCAGAGGTTCGCCGACCGCAGCGCCCGCTCGGCCGCCTCGTCCAGGATCGACTTGCGGCGTACGCCGTTGAGCCGCAGCCCGGCCACCACGTTCTCGTAGATGCTCATCGTCGGGAACGGGTTGGGACGCTGGAAGACCATCCCGATCATCCGGCGCACCGCGGTGACGTCCACGTCGCGGTCGTAGATGTCCTGGCCGTCGATGCTCAGGCTGCCCTCGACCCGCGCTCCGGGCAGCACCTCGTGCATCCGGTTGATCGACCGCAGGAAGGTGGACTTGCCGCAGCCGGACGGCCCGATCAGGGCGGTCACCGTCTTCGGCTCGACGGTCAGGTTGATGTCCTCGATCGCCTTGAAGCCGCCGTAGTACGCGGTGACGTTCGAGGCCTCGATGCGCTTGGCCATGGTGGTGGTACCTCCGGGGTTCATCGGCCGAGCCGGTTGCGGCGGGCCAGCAGCTTCGCCGAGACCGTCAGGATCAGCACGAGGGCGACCAGGGTGAGTGCCGCGGTCCACGCCCGTGCCGGCGCGTACCGGGACGCGTCGCCGGCCTGCTGGTAGACGAAGAGGGCCAGCGACGACTGGTTGTTCTCGAACGGGTTGAAGTTGATCGCCGCGCCGCCGCCGGCGACCAGCAGCACCGGGGCGGTCTCGCCGGCCGCGCGGGCGATGGCGAGCATCACGCCGGTGACGATGCCGGGCAGCGCCGTCGGCAGCACGACCCGCAGGATGGTCTTCCACTTCGGTACGCCGAGCGCGTACGCGCCCTCGCGCAGCGGCGCCGGGACGAGGCGCAGCATCTCCTCGGTGGAGCGGACCACGGTCGGCAGCATCAGCACGCTCAACGCCAGGGCGGCGGCGAAGCCGGAGAAGCCGGGCCGCCCGGTGGGGCTGAGGTACGGCGACACGATCAGCACCCAGAACGCCAGGACGAACAGGCCGGCGACGATCGACGGGATGCCGGTCATGACGTCGACGAAGAACCGGATGGCGAAGGCGAACCGGCCGCGCCCGTACTCGACGACGTAGATCGCGCAGAGGATGCCGAGCGGCACGGTGATCAGGGTGGCGATGCCGACCTGGATCAGGGTGCCGACGATCGCGTGGTACGCGCCGCCCTCCGGATCCCGCGCTCCGATGTTGTTCATCGAGGTGAGGAAGAAGTTGGCGTCGAACCGTTCCAGGCCCTTGCTGACCAGCGTCCAGACCACCGCGGCCAGGGGCAGGACGGCCAGCACGAACGCCGAGTGGATCAGCGCGCTCCAGGTGCGGTCCCGGGCCGACCGGCGGCCCTCGACGGCGTTCGCCGCCAGGAAGAGCCCGGCCAGGTACAGCAGCGCGCCGACGACGACCACCAGGACCGGGCCGCCGGCGCCGGTGCCGTACACGATCGCGGCGGAGAGCAGCAGCGCGGCGAGCGCGACGGCCGGCCGGACGTACCGGGGCAGGCGTCTGGCGCGCAGCGTCGGCGGCTGGGCCGGTGGGCGCGTGCGGTGCGGGGTGAGGGTGGTCATGCCGGCGCTCCGCTTCGTTCCGGGCCGCCGTGCGGCAGCGACGGGCTGTGCTGACGCTCGCTCATGCGGCCGACTCCGTGAACTCCCGGCGGCGGTGGATGATGGCCCGCGCGGTGATGTTGACGATCAGCGTGATGGCGAAGAGCACCAGGCCGGAGGCGATCAGCGCGCCGCGACCGGTCTCGTTCGCCTCGCCGAAGGCGTTGGCGATGTTGGCGGCGATGGTGTTGCCGCCGTTCTCGATGAGGTTGACCGAGATGCCGAAGGTGATGCCGAGGGTCAGCGCCAGCGCGATGGTCTCGCCGAGCGCGCGGCCCAGGCCGAGCATCACCGCGGCGATGACGCCGGGCCGGCCGTAGGGGAGGACCGCGGTGCGGATCATTTCCCACCGGGTGGCGCCGAGCGCCAGGGCGGCCTCCTCGTTGGCCGTCGGGGTCTGCAGGAACACCTCACGGGAGAGCGAGGTGATGATCGGCAGGACCATGATGGCCAGCACCAGCGAACCGAGCAGGATCGAGGCGCCGTACGGGCCGTCGCCGCCGAAGAGCGGGAGCCACCCGAAGTACGTGTTGAGCCACCCGGAGAGGTCGGCGACCGGCCCGGAGAGGTGGTCGCGGCCCCAGAGGCCGAAGACGACGCTGGGTACGGCGGCCAGCAGGTCGACCAGGAAGCCGAGGGCGTTGCCGAGCCGGCGCGGCGCGTAGTGGGACAGGTAGAGCGCGATACCGAGGGCCACCGGGACCGCGAGCAGGAGCGCGATGACCGAACTGAGGACGGTGCCGAAGGCGAGCGCCCCGATGCCGAACTTCGGCTCCGGGTCGTTGGGGAACCAGCCCTCGAACGTCCAGAAGTTCTCGGTGTTGGCCCGCAGCGCCGGCACCGCCTTGGCGACCAGGAAGACCGCGATCGCCGCGATGACGACGAGGACGGTGGTCCCGGCGGCCAGGGCGAGGCCGCGGAAGGCCCGTTCGGCGCCGAACCGGCGGGCCCGCGGCAGCGCGCCGCCGCCGCCCAGCCCGGGCCCGTCCGGGGTACGCGGTGGTGCCTCGGCCACGCGCGCCGAGGCACCGGCGGGCCACCCGTGAGTGGTCCCGCCGGTGCCGGCGTTGGCCGAGCGGGGAGGGGTGTCACCCATCAGCTCGCTCGCTCCGATCGAGGTACGTGGTGGGGTGGGTCGGTTCAGGCGAGGCTCTCGACCGCGGTCTCGACCTTGGCGCGGACGGCCTCCGGCAGCGGGGCGTAGCCCAGTTCGGTCAGCTCCGCCTGGCCCTCGGTGCTGGCCGCGTAGCCGAGGAAGCCCTTGACCAGGCCGAGCTTGTCGGCGGGTGTGCCCTTCTCGCAGACGATTTCGTACGTCACCAGGACGATCGGGTAGGCGCCGGCCTCCTTGGTGTTGTAGTCGATCTTCATCTTGAGGTCGTTGCCCTGGCCCTCGACGGTCGCGCCCTGGATGGTCTTGCCGGCCGCCTCGGCGGTCAGCTCGGCGAACTCACCCGCGCCGTTCCCGATCTTCGCGATGCCCAGGTCGGCGTTCTCGGCGAACGACCACTCCAGGTAGCCGATGGCGCCGTCGGCCTGCTTGACCCGGCTGGCCACCCCGTCGGAACCCTTGGCGCCGGTGCCGCCCGGTGCCTTCCACTCCTTGGCCTTGCCGAAGGTCCAGTCGGCCTCGGCGGTCTTGCTGAGGAAGTCGGTGAAGTTGTCGGTGGTGCCGGAGGAGTCCGAGCGGTGCACCGTCTGGATGGTGGTCGACGGCAGCTTCGCGTCCGGGTTGTCGGCCTTGATCGCCGCGTCGTCCCATTTGGTGATCCCACCGGCGAAGATCCTGGCGAGGGTTGCCGGCTTCAGCTGAAGGTCCGGCACGCCGTCGAGGTTGTAGGCGACGGCCACCGGGCCGATGACCATCGGCAGGTTGATCGCGGTGCCGGTGGCGCAGCGGGCGTCCGCCTTCGGTTGCTGGTCGTCCTTGAGGGCCGAGTCGGAGCCGGCGAAGTCGGCGGTCCCGGCGATGAAGGCCTCGATGCCGGCGCCGGAGCCGGACGGCTCGTAGTTGATCGTCACGCCCTGGCACTTCTGCTGGTACGCCTTGATCCACTCGGACACGGCGTTCTTCTGCGCCGAGGAACCCTGGGCGTTCAGCGTGCCGGTGGCGCAGTCGGCCGCGGCGGACGACCCGGAGGCCGACGGGTTGGCAGGCTCGTCGTTGTCCGAGCCGCATGCACTGAGAGCGAGCGTCGCGGTAAGAGCGAGGCAGGCGAGAGTGCCGTGCCGCTGGAGCTTCACCTGAGGGGTTTCCCTTCACGTCTGGCTTGTTTGGCGCCCCGGGTTCGGGGGCCGGGAGCCGGCACGCTGACCGGCTGGCCCAAAAGCTAGAAGCGCCAGGTGACCGGATCGCCGGTCGCAAGTGAACGAAGGGTGAACAGGTCCCGCCGGGACGGTGACCGGTCGCCGAGGGTGAGTTGTCCGTTGCGTGAACGCGGCCACCCGGGTGCGGCTTACGGGTGTTTCCGAAAAGCCTCAGCCGAGTTCCGGGAGCCTCAGCCGAGGTGGTAGTTGACGTGCGCCGACCAGCGGGCGAAGCCGAGCCGCTCGTAGAGGGCCACCGCCGCGACGTTCGACTCGTCGACGTAGAGCATCACCCGGTCGAGCCCGCGCCGGTCCCGCAGGTACGCCAGGCCGGCGGCGGTGAGCGTCTTGCCGAGCCCGCCGCCGTGCGCGCCCGGGTCCACGCCCAGCACGTACACCTCGCCGATGCGGGCGGAGCCCGGGCGCTCGTGGACCTTGGTCCAGTGGAAGCCGAGCAGCCGCCCGGCCGAGTCGACGGCGAGCAGGAAACCGGCCGGGTCGAACCACGGCTCGTCGAGGCGTACCCGCAGGTCGGCGGCGGTCCAGCGGCCCTGCTCGGGGTGGTCGGCGAAGGCCCGGGCGTTGAGTGCCAGCCAGGCGTCGTCGTCGGCGCCGGGCCGGTATGCGCGCAGCGTCACCCCGTCGGGCAGGCGCGGTTCGGGAACCGGGGCGGTGAGCGGGCGGCGCAGCTGCCAGAGCACCCGTGCCCGGCGGAAACCCAGGTCCACCGCGAGGGCGGCGGCCGAGGGGTGGTCGCCGTGCGCCCAGGCGCGCAGCGGCCCGGTCGCGGTCGCCAGCACCCCGCGGGCCAGGGCCCGTCCGGCTCCGCGCCGGCGGTGGGCGGGGTGGACGACCAGTTCCACGCCGATCCCGCCCGCCGGGTCGGTGGTGTCGAGGTGCGCGTACCCGGTGAGGGTGCCGTCGTCGGCGCGGGCCGTGAGGTGCGTGGCCGGCGCGTCCGGGTCGCGGAGCCGTAGCAGCGTGTGCTCGTCGAACGGGTCGGCGCCGTCGGTGTCCCCGGCGGCCCGGGCGAGCGCCAGCACGTCGGCGATCTCCGCCGCGTCGAGCCGGTCGGAACGGATGACCCGGTCGCTGGTGGGTTCGGCGCTGCTCATCGGCTCACCGTAGCCCGGTGCCGGTCATGTCGTGCCGGGTGGCAGGGCCTCCACGTGGAACCGGCTGGTGAGGTCCGGCAGGATCCGGTACAGCGCGTCCACGGTGCCCTGTCGCTCGCCGCCGGCGTCGTGCAGCAGCACCACCGCCCCCGGTTCCACGCCGGTGAGCACGGTCGACGCGATCCGGCCGGCGCCGGGTGCGCGCCAGTCCGACGGGTCGACCGTCCAGTGCAGCGGTGTCATGCCGAGTTCGCGGGACACCGACACCACCGAGTACGTCCACGCTCCGCCCGGCTGGCGGTAGTAGGCGATCGGGGCGTCTGGCACCGCCGCGCGGATCGCCTCGCTGGTGCGGACCAGGTCCGCCCGGATCCGGTCCCGGGACCGGGTGCCGAGGGCGACGTCGTGGTTCCAGGAGTGGTTGCACAGTGTGTGACCGTCGGCGACGATCGCCCGGAGCAGGTCGGGGTGGGCGCTCGCCATCTCGCCGACCACGCAGAAGGTCGCCGTGACGTGGAAGTCGCGCAGGACCGCGAGGATCTGCGGGGTGTACCGGGGGTCCGGCCCGTCGTCGAAGGTCAGCGCCACGGTGGCGGTTCCGGTGGTGCTGCGGGCGCCGTAGGTCTGGATGCCGTCGACGACGGTGGGTTCGGGGCGGGGTTCCCGCTCGCCGTCCTGCCCGCCCTCCGCCGGGCCCCGGCTCGCCGGGCTCCCCGTGTCGGGCGCGGGTTCCTGGTCGGCGTAGTGGGGGCCGGTGGCGGCGGTGGTGACGCGCGGCCGGTCCGGCACGAGGCTGCGGCCGATCGCGTACGCGGAGCCGAGCAGCGCGGCGAGCACCAGCGTCACGATGCCGAGGGACCGGGCGGCCGGTGACACCCGCATCAGCCCGCCCACCCGCGTGACACCGTCGCCCCCGTGGTGAGTGCGCGCACCCTCGCCCCTTCCGCCCGTCTGATCCGGCACACAGAATAGAGCGGACTACCAGGGCAAATGGGGCAAACGGCTGATCCCGGTCAGACGGAGACCGGTGCGGGCTCCGTGTCCGGAAGGGACCGCGACGGCGGCACCACGAACTTGTAGCCGACCTGGCGGACGGTGCCGATCATCGACTCGTACTCCGAGCCGAGCTTCGCCCGCAGCCGCCGGACGTGCACGTCCACCGTGCGGGTGCCGCCGAAGTAGTCGTACCCCCAGACCTCACGCAGCAGCTGGTCCCGGGTGAAGACCCGGCCCGGGTGCTGCGCCAGGAACTTGAGCAGCTCGAACTCCTTGTACGTCAGGTCGAGCGGCCGGCCCTTGAGCTTGGCCGCGTACGTGTCCGGGTCGATCATCAGCTCGCCGGCCCGGATCGAACCCCCGGTCCCGGCGGTCGCGTTGCTCAACCGGCCGACGGCCAGGCGCAGCCGTGCCTCGACCTCGGCCGGGCCAGCCGAGGCGAGGATGACGTCGTCGACGCCCCAGTCGGCGTTGAGTGCGATCAGGCCGGCCTCGGTGACCACGGCGACCAGTGGCACGCCCAGCCCGGTGGCGTGCAGCATCCGGCAGGTCGCCCGGGCCTCGCTCAGCTCGGAGCGGGCGT
This sequence comes from Actinomycetes bacterium, assembly GCA_023402505.1. Lineage (GTDB taxonomy): Bacteria > Actinomycetota > Actinomycetes > Mycobacteriales > Micromonosporaceae > Micromonospora. The sequence continues at coordinate 4,016 of JAEYGD010000223.1, read as the reverse complement.
CGACCAGAACCGCGTCCGGGCTGGGACCCGCCACCAGGGTGCGTACGTCACGTGGCGCGGTGCGGACCGAGTGCGGCAGCAGGTCGAGCGCCGGCAGCACAGCCGACGGTTCCCCTGCGCGCGCTGTGACCAGCAGCAGGATCTCCACGATCACCTCCGTCCCGGCGGCGCGGTGGCCGCGCGCGACCAGCGGCGCACTCCTGCGGGGGTGGCGCTGGGAAACTGCGTGGGTCCCGGCGTCGCTGACGGGCGGGTAACGGCTTGAGCGTAACCGATCGCCCCGGCTGAGCCTCCGGGTCCATTTCCCGTTTGCCCGTTGTGCCCTTGATCGCGTCGCAGGTTTTAACGTCGCCGAAACCGTGACCTCCGTGCCGGCCGCCGGGTCTGGCACGATCGGTGGGTGTTTCCCTCCAGCACGCCCGAGACCGGCCGCGAACCGTGGCCCGACCCGCCGCCCGGCGGTCCGCCGGTCGCGCCGCGACCCGGCGACGACGAGGAACGGCCGGAACGCGGCGGCCCCCGGCGGGCCCGGCGCGACGGTGAGCCGGGGCGCCGGCCGACGGTCGACCCGGGCGACGAGAAGGACGAGGAGACGACCCCGCCCGTCGAGGTGCGGCGTCCGCTCGCGCTGAGCGTCGCCGGCTTCGCCGCGCTGCTCGGGGTGGGTCTCGTGCTGGCGGCGCAGACCAGCGGCCCCGGGCACCGCCTGCCGTTCGCGGCCGTCGTCCTCGGTGTGCAACTGCTCTCCGTGCTCGCCTGGACGATGGCCGCCCGGCCGCCGGCGCTCGCTGTCGTGGCCGGGGTCGGCGCACTCGTCGCCGTCGCCGCCGACACCGTCGCGGTGCAGACCGACGAGGCCCGCCTGATGCCGCTCGCGCAGGTCCTGCTGGCCGGGCTGGTGGCCGCCGTCCTCGGCCAACTGGTCCGCCGGGTGGACCGGATGCGGGTCACCGACTCGCTCCGCGGCACCGCCCTGATCGTGGCCGGCGTGGTCGCGTTCGGTACGCTGATCGTGCTCAGCCGGATCCCGGCCGGCACCCAGGCCATCACGGTCTGCCTCGCCGCGGCCGGCGTCGCGCTCACCGTCGCCCGGTTCACCGACGCGTTCGCCGCCTGGCCCCGGCTGGCCCCGCAGGTGCCCCGCGGCGCCGCCGGCGTGGTCGGCGGCGCCATGGCCGGCACCCTGGTCAGCGCGGTCCTCGGCAGCTACCTGGTCACCCCGTTCACGCCCACCCGCGCCGCGATCATGGGCCTGGTCGCGGCCGTCGCCGCCGTCCTCGCCGACCTCGCCGTCGGGTACGCCGAAGCGGGCCGCCTGATGGCCGGCGAGCAGCCCACCATGTGGGTGGCCCGGCACATGCAGGGGCCGCTCGCCGGTTTCGCCCTGGCCGCGCCGGCCGCGTACGTGATGTGCAAACTGGTCCTCTGATTGAGATCTCGCCCGTTCGGGTACCACCGCTGCGCCGCGACGCGGCACCGGCAGGACGACAGGAGGCGGCGTGACCGAGGAGTACGCGTACCAGGACCGGCCCCGCCGGCGGGGGCGTCGCGCTCTCGTCGTCCTCGTCGTCCTGCTCCTGGTCCTCGCCGGGCTCCTGGTGGCGGCGGACCGGGTGGCGGCCGGGGTCGCCGAGCGGACCATCGCCGACCAGGTGCGGCAGGAGATCGCCAAGCAGGACGCGCAGTCCTCGCCGCCGGAGGTCGAGGTGGCCGGCTTCCCCTTCCTCACCCAGGTGCTCCAGGGCCGGTACGAGCGCATCTCCATCGGGCTGCGCGAGGTACGGGGACCGGTGCAGGGTGACGTCGTGGCGCTGCCCACCCTCGACATCGACGCCCGCAACGTGACCGCCTCGCTGGACACCCTCCGTTCCGGGCAGGGCGACGTGGTCGCCGAGACCGTCGACGGCACCGGCATCATCAGCTATGACAGCCTGTCCGCCCTGCTGGACCGCGAAGGGCTGCGGCTCGGTGAGCGGGACGGGCGGCTCGCCGTGACCGCACCGGTCGACATCCTGGGCCAGCGGCTGACCGTCACCGGCACCGCCGACATCGAGGTCGGTGAGCAGGGCGAGGTGGGGCTGCGGTTCAAGGACCTCACCGCGGAGGGGCTGCCCAACGTCCCGCTGGCGCGCACCCTGCTCAGCAACTACGCGCAGAGCATCTCGGTCGACGTGCCCCTGCCGGAGCTGCCGTTCCAGCTCACCGTCCGCGAGGTCCGGCCGCTGGCCGAAGGCCTCCAGGTCACCGCCGAGGCGGCCGACGTACCGATCAACGCGGTGAGCTGAGCCACGTCCCGGATGCTGGTCGGCCCGATGGCACCGGGCGGGATCGCTGGTAGGCTCCCTGGCCATGGGGACGCTCCTCACCAAACGGCGCGCGGTCGACCTGTGCCGCGTGGCCACCTGCCTGTGTCGCCCCGTCATCTGACGGCGGGGCTGTCCTCGGCCGCCTGACGCGGCCTCCCGGCACCTGGGTCTGCTCACCCTTTCCGGTGCTCCCACCGCAACGCCCGGCAGCGGCGCCGTCGCACGTACCCGTGATCCGTTCCAAGAAGCCATGGGTCCCGCGCGTGGAGCGCCACCGACAAGCACCGATGCCCGCGCGCTGGCTCACCATCCATCCTCACCAGGGAGTGATCCGATGAGTCGCGACACCGCACTCGTCTCGGCCGACTGGGCCGAGAAGAACCTCGACGCCCCGGGCGTCGTCTTCGTCGAGGTCGACGAGGACACCTCGGCCTACGACGGGGGCCACCTGCCCGGCGCCGTCAAGCTCGACTGGAAGACCGACCTGCAGGACCCGGTCCGCCGGGACTTCGTCAACAAGACGCAGTTCGAGGCGCTGCTCTCCGAGCGCGGCATCGCCAACGACGACACCGTGATCCTCTACGGCGGCAACAACAACTGGTTCGCCGCGTACGCGTACTGGTACTTCAAGCTCTACGGCCACCGCGACGTGAAGCTGCTCGACGGCGGCCGCAAGAAGTGGGAGCTGGACGCCCGCCCGCTGGTCAAGGACGCGGTTTCCCGCCCGGCGACGCAGTACGTGGCGCAGGAGCCGGACAACGCCATCCGCGCCTTCCGGGACGAGGTCGTCGCCGCCATCGGCACGAAGAACCTGGTCGACGTGCGCAGCCCCGACGAGTACGCGGGCCGCCTCCTCGCCCCCGCCCACCTCCCGCAGGAGCAGGCGCAGCGAGCGGGCCACATCCCCACCGCGATCAGCGTGCCGTGGTCCAAGGCGGCCAACGAGGACGGCACCTTCAAGTCCGACGACGAGCTGCGCAAGCTCTACGCCGACGCCGGGCTGGACGACGGCCGGGAGACGATCGCGTACTGCCGGATCGGCGAGCGCTCCTCGCACAGCTGGTTCGTGCTCCAGGAGCTGCTCGGTCACCGCAACGTCAAGAACTACGACGGGTCCTGGACCGAGTACGGCTCGCTGATCGGCGTGCCGATCGTGCTCGGCGACGAGCCGGGGGAGGTCTGACATGACCGCTCCCACCGCCGCCGGCTGCGCCGCACCGGACCAGGCCGCCCCGCTGCCCGCCAGCCTCGACCTGGAGAAGGAGACCGTCATCACCGGTGTCGTCCGCTCCGCCGAGGGTGAGCCGGTGCCCGGCGCGTACGTCCGGCTGCTCGACGCCACCGGCGAGTTCACCGCCGAGGTGGTCACCTCCCCGGCCGGGCAGTTCCGCTTCTTCGCCGCTCCCGGCTCGTGGACGCTGCGGGCGCTCTCCCGTCACGGCAACGGCGACACCGCCGTGACCGCCGCCCGGGGCGTCAACGAGGTGGCCGTCACGGTCGCCGACTGACCCACGCTCTGACGCGGCCCGCCATCCCGATCCGGGGCGGCGGGCCGCAGCCGTTGCGGTCAGGAGCAGCGGCCGTCGTGGTCGGCTTCCGCAGGCGCCCCACGGCCTCGTCAAGATCCGCGCACCTGCGGGGAAGATGCTGCCTCAAGCGCGTCCGAGGCAGCATCTTCCCCGAAACTGCTGCGCGCACGCCGCGTGAAGG
>JAEYGD010000199.1 GCA_023402505.1 Actinomycetes bacterium | reverse complement strand
GCGTGGCGAGGGGCGGCCGTGGCGGGCGTGGCGAGGGGCGGGAGGGAGAGGATGAGGACGGCGGCGAGGACGGATCGGACGGGACGTCGAGGACGACTCATGGGCATTCTCCTCAGAACCCCCTGATAGTGCAGGTGTCGGGAGATCCAGGGGAACCACCGTACAAATAGCGGTATATGTGAATATCGCTCGTCGTGAGGGAGGATGGAGAGGTGCCCGAAGGCGACACCGTCTGGAACACCGCCCGCGTCCTCCAGCGGGCCCTGGCCGGCGCCCGGCTGACCGCCGGCGAGTTCCGCGTGCCGCAGCTCGCCACCACCGATCTGGCCGGCTGGGCGGTACGCGAGTCGGCCAGCCGCGGCAAGCACCTGCTGCTGCGCCTCGAATCCCCCGGCCGGGACGGCGACCAGCACTGGACCCTGCACTCGCACCTGCGGATGGACGGCGCCTGGCGGGCGTACGCGCCGGGGGAACGCTGGACCGCGCGCCCGGCACACCTGATCCGGGTGGTGCTGCGCAGCCCGCAGGCGGTGGCCGTCGGGTACCACCTGCACGAGCTGGCGCTGGTGCCCACCGCCGAGGAGGAGCGGCTGGTCGGCCATCTCGGCCCGGACCTGCTCGGCCCGGACTGGGACCCGGCCGAGGCCGTCCGGCGTCTCGCCGCCCATCCGGACACCGCCATCGGCGAGGCGCTGCTCGACCAGCGAAACCTCGCCGGCATCGGCAACCTCTACAAGTGCGAGGTGCTGTTCCTGCGCGGCCTGTCGCCGTGGACGCCCGTGCGCGCCGTGGCCAACCTCGCCGGCACGGTGGCCCTGGCGCAGCGGCTGCTCGCCGCCAACCGGGGGCGCTGGACACAGAGCACCACCGGGTCGCTGCACCGCGGTCGGACCAGCTACGTGTACGGCCGGCGCGCGCAGCCGTGCCGCCGCTGCGGCACCGCCATCCGCAAGGCGGAACTCGGTGACCGGGTCACCTACTGGTGCCCGACCTGCCAGCCGGCGCGGGAGTAGCGACGTCACGCCGGCCGACCGGTCCTGGCCAGGTCGAGCAGGCGCCGCAGCTGGTAGCAGAGGACGCGGCCCTGCCCGAGGCAGAGCACGACCTCCTGTCCCCCGTCGTCAACGACGGTCACCGACAGCTTCGGCTGCGCCGCGCCAACGAGCGCGCGGCTCAGGGCGACCTCCACGATCGCCGGGTCGGGGTGCCCGCCGCTCACCGGTAACCGCACCGACTGGTGCCGGCCGCGCTCGCCGCAGCCGCGACGGTCACACCAGTGGGGGTGCGGCATGCCGTCCGGGTCGGCGAGGTTGCCGGTCGGATAGATGTGGAGGTGCCCGCAGGGCCGGACGATGTGCGGGGCGAGCGAGACCGGGTGGGCGGTGCGCCCGGTGGTTTGGATCGCTGTGCTGGCTGCGGTGGTGTGCTGCGCGCAGACGTAGGCCGATGCGTCCAGCGACTCACTGCTGTAGATCTCGATGCGGACCGCAGCCGGCGCCCCACACTCCGGAAGCGCGATCGGTCGAGTTCCCACGGGCCGACCTCCTACGGGTCGATCAGGCCCTCGGTGGGCGTGCGCAACGCCAGCCGGGGACGATCCTTTGCAATGCCTCATACAGCATAGCAGCAGAGGCCTTTTCCTATCGATAGGAGGAGGCCTCATTGGATATCGATTAACAAGGCATCGCACCGCGCATGACAACATGCCCGCATGCAAGATGACCTTGAGGCCGCCGCACGCGAGTATCGGGAGGCCCAGGCTGCCATTGAGACCGCGAAGGACGAGGCGAGGCAACACGTCGCGGATGCCCGCGAGAGAGCTGCCCGGGCGCGAGAACGGCTCGCTGCCGCGATTGTGGCCGCGGCGCGAGCTGGACGCAGACAGAAGGACATCGCTGAGACGGCTGGCTACCAGCGCGAACAGGTGCGGCGAATTCTGCGAGCCGGCGGAGTCGAGCCGGAGTAGGCCCGCGTCACATCGAGGCTTGCGGGTTGCCCGATGTCCACCGGCTACGGACTGTACTGGCTCCGCACATACAACCACTCACGAGCGGTATGCCGGAGAGTCATGATTATGCCTCTCCGGAATACCGCTCAATGGCGATACGTGCTCCCGACCGTCGAGAAAACCCGAGCGGGCCAGCGACCTCACACGAGAGGTCGTCCGGCCGGTTGCCGCGGCGTGCCCCGGAGAGCAGGTTCTCCCGGCCAGCGCCGCCACCTTAACGGGTGCGGCGTGTCGTGCGGGACACTCCGGGGGCGGGGTCACGAATTGGCGCGCCGGTCCAGATAGGGACGATTGGGTACTTCCTAACCCAGCCGTCCGCGTCGCATGCTGCGGTTGAGTGCTCACACACCGTCAGTTCAGCGCGTCCGCCGTCACGCCGAGGTGACCGGCGCCGCGCCCGACGCCGGGAGAGCCATGGACCTGTTCCGCAGACTCCGGATCCCGTGGGCCGAGCGGCCCGGCCGCCGGGCCGGCTCTTCCGACCACACCGGTCCTGCCGTGCCGGCGGCCCGGAGCGGCGACGCCCCGACGGCGCCGGCGAGCCTCGACCCGGCCGCGCTCCCCCGCTGTTTCGGGCCGGTGCCGAACCACGCGCACAGCCCGCTGCCGGTCCTGGACGCCGAGGGCCGGGTGGTGCCCGGCACCGGCATCCGCAAGTTCGTCGACCCGCTGCCCACGCTGGCCCCGGACGGTGGCCTGCCGGTGGCCGTCCCGGACACCATCACCTACCCCGGCTGCGACTACTACGAGATCGGCCTGCGGGAGTACGCCCAACGCCTGCACCGCGACCTGCCCGCCACCCGGCTGCGCGGCTACCGGCAGCTCAACCTCGGCACCGACCCCGCCGGCCACAACACCGTCGCGCCACCGGACCACCCCGTCCACCTCGGCCCGGTCATCCTCGCGCGGCGCGGCCGGCCGGTCCGGGTGAAGTTCATCAACCAGTTGCCCACCGGCCGGGCCGGTGAGCTGTTCCTGCCCGTCGACCCGACCGTCGACGGGGCCGGCACCGGGCCGCTCGACGGACCGGCCCCGTACCCGCAGAACCGGGCCGTGCTGCACCTCGCGGGAGCGCAGACCGGCTGGATCAGCGCGGGCAACCCCTGGCAGTGGATCACCCCCGCCGGCGAGATCACCCCGTACCCGACGGGCGCCGGCCTGACCCACGTGCCGGACATGCCGCACCCGGGCGCGGGCGCCACCACGCTCTACTACCCCAACGAGCAGAGCGCGCGGCTGCTCGCGTTCCACGACAACACCGTCGGGTTGGCCCGGCTGACCGTCTACTCCGGGCAGATCGGGCTCTACCTGCTGACCGACCCGGCCGAGGAACGCCTCGTCGCCGACGGGGTGCTGCCCGCCGACCAGATCCCGCTGGTGTTCGAGGACAAGACGTTCGTGCCCGACGACAGCCAACTGGCCCGCGAGGACCCCACCTGGGACCGGGACCGGTGGGGCTCCCGGGGCAGCCTCTGGCACCCGCACGTCTACCAGCCGAGGCAGAACCCGTACCGCGACGGCGGCGGCAACCCGACCGGCCGCTGGGACTACGGACCGTGGTCGCGTACCGCCGAGGAGGCCGGCGGGGACGGCGCATCCGGGCCGAACGGCGCCGGACCCGCCCCCGGGCCCGTGCCGAACCCGCACCACGACCCGGTCGGTGCGCCCGAGGAGCCGCCGATGACGCCGGGGGTGCCGCACCCGTCGGCGGTGCCCGACGCGTACGGCGACACGGTGCTGGTCAACGGCGCGGCGTACCCGTGGCTGGCGGTCGAGCCGCGCACCTACCGGTTCCGCATCCTCAACGCCTGCCCGGACCGCAGCCTGAACCTCCAGCTCTACCGGGCCCGCGCCGCCGGACCGATGTGGAGCGACGACGGCGGGCTGACCGACGCGGGCGCCGGTGAGGTCCCCATGGTGGAGGCGGTGCGGGCGCCGGGCCGGCCGGCGGGCTGGCCGACCGACGGGCGCGAGGGCGGGGTGCCGGACCCGCGCGCCGCCGGCCCGGAACTGGTGCAGATCGGCAACGAGGCCGGCCTGCTGCCGGCCCCGGTGGTGATCCCCAACCAGCCGGTGACCTACCGGTACGACCGGCGCGACCCCACCGTGCTCAACGTCGACCGGCACGCCCTGCTGCTCGCACCCGGGGAGCAGGCCGACGTGCTCGTCGACTTCGCCACGGTCGCCCCGGGCACCACGGTGATCCTCTACAACGACGCCCCGGCCCCGCTGCCCGGCCTCGACCCCCGGTACGACCACCACACCGACGCCCCCGACCGCACCGCCGAGGGCGGCACACCGCCCAGCCGACCCGGGTACGGCCCGAACACGCGGACCCTGCTCCAGTTCCGGGTCGGTGGCACGCCGGCGCCCCGCTACGACCTGTCCCGGCTGCGGGACCGGCTGCCCCGGGCGTACGCGGCCAGCCAGCGGCCGCCGATCGTGCCCCAGCCCGCGTACGACCCGGCGTTCGGCACCCGCACCGCCGGCGAGACGACGGTTCCGGTGCACGCCACCACGGTCCGGTTCACCCCGGCCGGCGCCGGTGGCCCGGTCCTGCTGCCGCTCGCCGTGAAGGCGGTCCAGCAGGTCTTCGAACCCGGCCACGGCCGGCTCACCGGTCGGCTCGGCGTCGGGCACCCACTCGGTGGTCCGCTCGCGCCGGCCGTCCTGCCGCTCGGGCCGGCCGACCCCGCCACCGAGGTGGTGCACGTCAGCGACCCCGCGACACCGGTGGGGGCGCCCGCCGACGGCACCCAGCTGTGGCGCATCCGCGGCGCCGGCCGGCAGACCCAGGCGATCCGGCTCGACGGTGTCGACCTGCAACTGGTCAACCGGGTGGGCTGGGACGGCACGCTGCGTCCACCGGAGGACAACGAGCTGGGCTGGAAGCAGGTGGTCCGGGTCAACCCGCGGGAGGACGTGGTGGTCGCGTTGCGCCCGGTCCCGCCGCCGCTGCCGTTCAAGATCGGGGACAGCGTACGGCTGCTCGACCCGGGCCGGCCGGCCGGCGCGCGTACCGGCTCGACGCCGGTCAGCCCGGTCGACGGCCGGCCCGCGCTGGTGGTGAACCAGCTCGCGAACCTGGGCTGGGAGTACCGCTGGCACAGCCAGCTCGCCGGCCACCGGGACCAGGGCATGAGCCGGCCGCTGGTGCTGCGGGTCGCTCCGAAGGCGCCGACCGGCCTGACCGCGACGCCGGCCCCCGGGTCCGCCACCGCGCTGCCGGCGATCACGCTGGCCTGGACCGGCAACGGCAGCCGGCCCGCCGCCACCAGCCATCTGCTCCAGCGGGCCACCGACCCGACGTTCACCGAGGGGTTGACGGCGATCACCGTGGCGGCCGCCGCCACCCGCTACACCGACGCGACCGTCACCCCCGGGGTGACCTACCACTACCGGATCCGGGCGGAGAACGCGGTCAGCTGTTCGGCGTGGTCCAACAGCGCGCCCGCCTCGGTGCAGCTCACCGCGCCGGCCGGGCTCGCCGCGACGGTGCCGCCGGCGGCGCCGCTGCGGGTGGCGCTGCGGTGGCGCAACCGCTCCTTCGCCACCGGCGTCGACGTGCAGCGGGCCACCAACCCGACGTTCACCAGCGGGCCGGGCACCACCGCGATCGGCGTCGGGGACACCCACCTGGACGTGGCGGTCGCGCCGGACACCATCTACTACTACCGGGTACGCACCACGTACCTGGGGGCGGCGTCAGCGTGGTCGACGGTGGCGCAGGTGACGACCCCGCCCCGGCCGGGCGTACCGACGTCGGTCACCGGCACGGCGACCGCGCCGGCCCCGGACACCGCGACGGTGATCCTCGGCTGGGCGGCCGGCACACCCGCCGGGCCGGGCGCCGGCTTCACCGTGCAGCGGGCCCTGGACGCGGCGTTCACCCGCGAGCTGGCCACGTTCACCGTCACCGGGCGGGGCTTCACCAACACGGGCCTCGCCCGAGGGGTCACCTACCACTACCGGGTGCGGGCCTTCAACGTGGTCGGGACGTCCCCGTTCTCCGTTCCCGTCGCCGTGACGACCCCGCCCTGAGTCAGGGGGTGCGCAGGCTGGGCCCGACGCCGCGCAGCTCGGCCAGGGCCGAGGCGACCCCGTGCAGCAGGTCCGTCGCCTCGGTGAGCCGGGTCGCGGCCGGGTGCTCGCCGTCGGGCCGGGCATTCTCCGCCACGTAGCCGGCGGCGGCCACCACCAGCCGTTCGTACGCGGCGACGCCGCTCTCCAACTGCGCCACCAGCGCCACGTGCGCCTCCGCCAGCGCCGGCCGGGCCTCCGGCGACGCGAGCCGCAGCGCCCGTTCGACGCTGGCGACCCGGGCGGCGAGCTCCCGCAGCGACCGGTCCGCGGTGGCGGCCTCGGTGACCGCCGGTTCCGCCAGGCCGGTCAGGCGGCCCCGCATGCCCGCGAAGGTCAGGGACGCCCGGTCCAGCCGGGCCCACGGCTCGGCGGCACCGGTGCCCCGCAACGCGACGCGGGACCGCATCCGGCGGACC
>JAEYGD010000196.1 GCA_023402505.1 Actinomycetes bacterium | reverse complement strand
CCGGTGCCCCGTCCGCCGGTGCCCCGTCCGCCGGTGCCCCGTCCGCCGGTGCCCCGTCGGCCGGCGTCGCGTCCGCCGACGTCCGGCCCGCCGGCGCCGCGCCCGTCGTGGGGCCCGCCGTGGACCGGCTCTTCACCGACCTCACGGCCCGCGGCACGCTGACCTTCGCGCACCGGGTACGCCTGCTCGTCGCCCGCCGGGTCACCGACGCCGCCGAACTGGCCGCCGCCGAGGCGGCCGTGGCCGGGGTTGACGAGGACCGGGCCGAGCTGAGGCTGTCGGTGAAGGAGCGGGACGACTTCTTCACCACGTTCTTCGTGAGCACCTGGTCGGTGTACGTGACGAAGGCCGCGGCGCGGCTGCGCCTGGGCCCCACCACGGTCACGATGATCTCGGTGGTGTTCGCGGTGGCCGCCGCGCTGCTCTTCGGCGCCGGGGGGCGGCCCGCGCTGGTCGCCGGAGCGGTGCTGCTGTACCTGGGTTTCGTGCTCGACTGCGTGGACGGGCAGTTGGCCCGCTACACCCGCACGTTCAGCGCCTGGGGCGGCTGGCTCGACACGATGGCCGACCGGGCCAAGGAGTACGTGGTCTACGCGGGCCTGGGCTACGGCGCGACCGCCGCCGGGTACCGGTACGGGTGGGCGCTCGCCATCGCCGCGATGACCCTCCAGACCGTCCGGCACATGACCGACACCTGGTACGGCGCCCTGCACGACGAGGCGGCCCGCCGCCCGAAGCCGGCCACCGGTGGCGGCGGGATCGGTGACCGGCTCAGCGCCGCCTCGAACCGGGTGCAGGCGGACACCGGCTCGGTCACGTACTGGCTCAAGCGCACGGTGGTCTTCCCGATCGGCGAGCGGTGGGCGCTGATCGCGCTGCTCGCGGCGCTGTTCGACCAGCGGATCGCGCTGTTCGCCGTGCTGGCGTGGGGCGTGCTCGCGTTCGCGTACACCGGTGCCCTGCGTACGCTGCGGGCCCGGTCGATGCGGGTGGGGGTGCTCGGCACGGTCGACGCGTCGCTGCACCGGGACGACGGGTTGCTGGCCCGCGTCCTGCCGGCGCTGAGCTGGACCCGGCCGTTGGAGCGGGCCGTGCTGGCCGCGCTGGCCGCGGCGTTGCTGCTCGCGCTCGCGCTGCTCGGCGGCGTGGCCGTCCCGCCCTGGACGGCGGCTGTCGCCCTGGTCTTCCTGCTGCTCGCCGCCGGTATGACGGGGGCGCCGCACGGTGGGGCGCTGGACTGGTTGGTGCCGGCGGCGCTGCGGGCGGCCGAGTACCTCTTCGCCATCGCCGTCGGCGTGCTCGGCGACGTGCCAGCGTGGGTGATCTTCGGGTACGTCTTCGTGCTCACGCTGCACCACTACGACCTGACCGCCCGGCTGGAGAAGCGGAAGGTGGCGCCGCCGCTGCACGCCGCCACGCTGGGCTGGGAGGGCCGCTCGGCGGTGCTGGCACTGGCGGCGATTGCCGGAATCGCCACGATCGGCATGGTTACACTCGGTGCGTACCTTCTCGTGGTTTTCGTGGGGAGCGTCGCCCTCGCCTGGGTGGTCCTTCCCGCCCGCTCGCAGCGGGCGGCGGCGGGCCCGGCCGGTGCCGGAGGCCGCTCACCGGGCTGACGGAGGGACGGCCGGGTGACACTGATCAGCTTCGTGGTCCCGGCCTACCGAGTGCAGGGCTACCTGCGCGAATGTCTCGACTCGATCCTCGGGCAGCCGGAGACCGACATCGAGGTGATCGGTGTCGACGACTGCTCACCGGACGGCAGCGGCGAGATCCTGAGTGAGTACGCGGCCCGCGACCCACGGCTGCGGGCGTTGCGGCTGCCGAGCAACGTCGGGCTCGGCCCGGCCCGCAACGCCGGGCTGGACCGGGCCGGTGGCGAGTACGTGTGGTTCGTCGACGGTGACGACTGGCTTGCCACGGACTGCCTCGCCGAGGTCGCCGAGCGGCTCCGCGCCACCCGCCCGGACGTGCTGGTCGTCGACCACGTACGGGCCTGGTGGAACGGGACGGCCACCCGCAGCGGCATGCCCGAGGTGTTCCCCGAGCCGCCCGGGCCGGAGACCTTCCGGCTGCGCGAGCGGCCGGAGACGTTGCGGCTGCTGCACACCGTCTGGAACCGGGTGCTGCGCCGGGAGTTCCTGCTCGACCACGGGCTGCGCTTCGCTCCCGGGTGGTACGAGGACGTCTCGTTCAGCTATCCCGCCCTGCTGCTCGCCGAGCGGATCGGGGTGCTGGACCGGGTGTGCGTGAACTACCGGCAGCGCCGGGCCGGGGCGATCACCCGGACGCGGGGCGACCGGCACTTCGAGGTCTTCGACCAGTGGCACCGGGTGTTCCGGCTCCTGGACGAGTGGGGACCGGCGGTCGACGACCTGCGCCCGGCGCTCTTCGAGCGGATGATCTGGCACTACCTGACCGTGCTCGGCCACGGCGAGCGGATCGCCCCGGAGCTGCGACCGGGCTTCTTCGCCCGGATCAGCGCCGACCACGCGCGCTTCCGCCCACCGTCGGGGTACCCGATTCCGTCCGGCGCGGAGGGGCTCAAGC
>JAEYGD010000161.1 GCA_023402505.1 Actinomycetes bacterium | reverse complement strand
GTTCCCGCAGAGCCCGCCGGACGACCGGGCGACCGTGCCCGCCGCCGCGCTCGTACTGCCGGCGGCGCCGGACCGGCCCGGCGCCACCGCGCGTCCCGAGGCCGTGGGCGCCGACCCCGGCGTGCTGCACTTCACGACCGACCCCCTGGTCAGCGATGTGGAGGTCGCCGTCTGGAGCGCCGGTCGCGGCGTGGAGAGCGTCGAGTTCCGGGGCCCGGGCGGTCAGGCCCGGTTCGCGCTGGCGCGCAACCGCGCGACACTCGACGCGATGCAGCAGACGTTGTCGTCGGCGGGCCAGCCGGGGCCGCCGGCCGACGTCCGGGTCGGCGGCCGGCCGGGTGTGGCCTGGTTCGATCCGTCCGGTGACCGGAGGCTGTGGTTCGTCCGCTGGCAACCCGCCGACGGGCTCTGGGCACAGCTCGACATCTACGCGGACACTCGCGGCGACGCGACGGACGCCGCGGGGCGGGTCCGGTTCGACGCCGCCCGACGCTGCGTCGTGCCGTTCGGCCTGGTGTCGCTGCCGACCGGAGGGCGGCTGCTCCAGTGCTCGGTGACGCTGAGCCGGTCCCGGTCGGTCCCGTTCGCCGAGGGCGCGCTGGTGGTGGGTGACGGATCGGGCCGCTGGCTGACGGTCCGGGCGTCGATCGCGCCGGGCCCCGGGCCGGTGACCGGTGATCTCGTCGCCGGGCCGTACCGCGCCCGCCGGCAGGGCAGTGACGTGCTGGAGATGTCCGTCGGGTCGTTCTTCGTCGAGGCGTTCCGCGACGGGTGGGGCAGCGGCTACAGCGAACGGGAGGCACTGGTGATCCTCGGCGGCTTCCGGCCGGCCCGCGACCTGGACCGCCCCGACAGCTGGTGAGCCCCGGACGGACCTGGCGCGGACGACCGGGCCTCACCGCTCCGGTGGGGCCTCCAGCCCTTCCCGGTCGGCCAGTTCCAGAAGCGGTTCCAGCGAGTACGCCCGCTCGTCGAGGCCGGCGTGCGGGTCGCCGCGTTCGGCGAAGCGGGCCGGCATCGTGGTGACGTCGAAGTCCTCCGGGCGGGCGTCGTCCAGCTCGGACCAGTCCAGCGGAGCGGACACCAGCGCCGCCGGTGTCGGCCGGATCGAGTACGCCGACGTCATCGTGTGGTCGCGGGCCATCTGGTTGTAGTCCACGAAGACCGGCCGGTCCCGCTGGTCGCGCCACCAGGTGGTGGTGACCAGGTCCGGCCGGCGGCGCTGCATCTCCCGGCCCAGCGCCAGCACCGCCCGCCGGCAGTCACCGAAACTCCACCGGGGCTCGATGGTGAGGTAGACGTGCAGTCCCCGCCCGCCGGTCGTCTTCGGATAGCCGGCGAGCCCCAGCTCCGTCAGGAACGCGCGGACCTCGTGGGCCACCGGCACCACCTGGTCGAAGCCGACGCCGGGCAGCGGGTCCAGGTCGATGCGCAGCTGGTCGGGGCGCTCGACGTCGCCCTTGGACACCGGCCACGGATGGAAGCGCAGGGTGCCGAGGTTCACCGCCCAGGCCACCACCGCCAGTTCGCTCGGCGCGACCTCGTCGGCCGTACGCCCGCTGGGGAAGGTGATGTGCGCGGTGCGGACCCAGTCGGGCGCGCCCGCCGGCAGCCGCTTCTGGTAGAAGGCGTCGCCGCGGCTGTCCTGCCGGGTGGCGATCTTCGCGCCCTCGAAGACGCCGCGTGGCCAGCGCTCCAGCATCGTCGGCCGGTCCCGCAGGGCGCGCAGGATGCCGTCGCCGACGGCCAGGAAGTAGCGCACCACGTCGAGCTTGGTCAGGCCCCGCTCCGGGAAGTACGGCTTGTCCGGGCTGGAGACGCGCACCACCCGCTGCCCGACCTTGATCTCCTCGGCCGCCGTCGCCACACCTCACACCGTAGTCGCCCGCCGGGCGGTGGGCAGGGACACGCCGCCGGCCGGGCGGCCCCGGTGGGCAGCCCGGCCGGCGGCGCGGCGGTCAACGCCCTTCGGCCTGCATGCGCGCCATCAGCATTTGCTTGCCCTGCTCGCCCGCCTTGCGGTTGTTCTCCTGGATCTTCCGGAACCAGGTGGCGAGTTCGCTGTCCCCGCGGCCCTCCGCGTCCGAGATGTACATCTCCATCCGGTACACGTTCTCCAGCGACATCTGCACCGCGTGGATGAGGTCGTAGTTCTTGTCCTTCAGCGCGCTCTTCTGCTCCATCGTCATGGTCGCCACGGCGTACCTCCCCTGTCCGTGTTGAGGTCGAGCCAGCGGTTACCCGTCGGCGGCCGGTTCACGCCGCGGCGCCGGCACCCCGCGGTTACCGGGCGCGACGCCGGGGTAGGGGGTGGCGCATGGCGGAACTGGCGGCGCTCTGGATCGTCCGGCACGGCGAGAGCACGGCGAACGTGGCTGCCGGCACGGCCGAGACCTCCGGTGCGGAGCTGATCGACCTCACCCACCGGGATCCGGACGTGCCGCTCAGCCCCACCGGCGAGGAGCAGGCCGTCGCGACCGGCCGGTGGCTGGCCGGCCGGCCCGAGGGCCACCGCCCCGAGGTCGCGGTGACCTCGCCGTACCTGCGGGCGGTACGCACCGCCGAGCTGGCCCTGGCCGGCACCGGGATCCCGCTGCGGCGCGACGAGCGGCTACGCGACCGGGAGCTGGGCATCCTCGACGGCCTCACCGCGCACGGGGTCCGCCGCCGGTACCCGGAGGAGGCCGCGCGCCGGGACCGACTCGGCAAGTTCTACTACCGGCCGCCGGGCGGCGAGTCGTGGGCCGACGTGGCGCTGCGGCTGCGCGCCCTGCTCGGTGACCTCCGCCGGGACCACGAGGGCGGCCGGGTGCTGCTGTTCGGCCACGACGCGCTCGTGTTCGTCCTCCGTTACCTGGTGGACGGACTCACCGAGACGGAGCTGATGGCGCTTACCCGGGAACACGCCGTCGCCAACTGCTCGATCACCGGCTGGACCGCCGGCCGGGACGGGCGGCTGACGCTCGACGTCTTCAACGACGTGAGCCACCTGCGCCGCCAGGGCACCCGCCCGACCAGGGAGGACGAGGTCCATGCCGAACCGGTCTGACGTCCGGGTCATCACGCCCGGCCTGCTGCGGGACTGGGAACTTCCCGTACCGTCCGGCGGCAAGGAGAGCCGCGGCACCGTGCTGGTGGTGGGCGGCTCGCGGTTCACGCCGGGCGCGGTGCTGCTGGCCGGGGTGGCCGCGCTGCGGGCCGGCGCCGGCGTGCTCCAGCTCGCCGCCGCCGAGTCCACCGCCGCCGCGCTCAGCATCCAGGTGCCGGAGGCGCTGGTGGTGGGCCTGCGGGAGACCACCGACGGCGCGGTCGCCGGCCGGTGCGCCGACCGGCTGGGTGAGCTGGTTGGCGAGGCGGACGTGGTGGCGGTCGGCCCGGGCCTCAAGGACATCGACGAGACCGGCCACCTGCTGCGGGTGGTGCTCGACGCGGCCAGCGACCGGACCGCGCTGGTGCTCGACGCGTACGCCCTGGGTGCGCTCAGCCACGCACCGGACCTGCTGGTCGGCTCCGGCCGGCCGGTGGTGCTGACCCCGAACCTCACCGAGGCCCGGCACCTGCTCGGCCGCGCGCCCGGCGACGACCTGGACGCCGAGGCGGCCGAGCTGGCCACGCGCTACGACGCGGTGGTCTCGCTGTACGGCCACGTCGCCGCCCCGGACGGCCGGGGCTGGCGGGAGGAGAGCGGCGACGCGGGCCTGGGGACGTCCGGCAGTGGCGACGTCCGCGCGGGCCTCCTGGCCGGGCTGCTCTCGCGGGGCGCGGGGCCGGCGCAGGCGGCCTGCTGGGGCGCCTGGGCCCACGCGGTCAGCGGCCAGCGCCTGGTCCCCCGGTACGGGCGCATCGGCTTCCTGGCCCGTGAGCTGCTCGACGAGCTCCCGCACACCATCGCCACCGTCTGACACCTCCGGCCGTCCCGGGCAGGTGTGTGTAACGCCACATCCGCTGCCGGCGCTGAGTGCGGTGACGGGCATCCTGCCCGTCCCCCACCGGTGCCTCCCGCCAGGAGCGCACCGGCCGCACAACAGCCCCTGGGAGTCTGTGTGAAGAAACTCCGTCGCAAGACACTGGCCGCCGCGTCGGCCGTGACCCTCGGTGTCGGCCTGGCCGTCGCCGGTGGCGCGGCTCCGGCCGCGTCGGCCGCCGGGCCGGACACCACGTACCTGGTGCTGGCCCCGCAGGGCGCCACGACCGGCAAGGCGGCGGCCCGCGTGGCCGCCGCGAACGGCACGGTGGTGGCCGCGTACGACCAGATCGGTGTGCTGGTCGTCCGCTCCACCAACCCCGCGTTCGCCACCGACGTGGCGGGCGCCGGGGTCGACTCGGTCGCGTCGACGGCCGGCCTCGGCACCGCCCTCGACGAGGGCGAGACCGTCGAAGTCGACGCCGCCGCCGGTGACCCCACCGGCGAACCGCTCTACGGCCTGCAGTGGGACATGCCGATGATCGACGTGCCCGAGGCGCACGCCGTCACCACCGGCAGCTCCGGCGTCGTGGTGGGCGTGCTGGACAGCGGCATCTCCAGCAGCCACCCGGACCTGGCCAGCCAGATCGCCAAGGACAAGAGCGCGTCCTGCCTCGGCGGTGTGCCGAACACCAGCGAGGCGGCCTGGAACCCGACCACCTCCGACCACGGCACCCACGTGGCCGGCACGATCGCCGCCGCGATCAACGGCGTCGGCGTCACCGGTGTGGCGCCGGGCGTCAAGGTGGCCGCGGTCAAGGTCGTCAACAACGACGGCTTCATCTTCCCGGAGGCTGCGGTCTGCGGGTTCATGTGGGCCGCCGAGCACGGCATGCGGGTGACCAACAACAGCTACTACATCGACCCGTGGGAGCTGAACTGCCGCAACGACGAGCGGCAGCGTCCGGTCTGGAAGGCGGTGCAGCGGGCCCTGCGCTACTCGCAGTCCAAGGGTGTCCTGCACGTCGCGTCGGCCGGCAACTCCAACTACGACCTCGCGCACAAGAACGTCGACTCGGGCAGCCCGAACGACGGCAGTGGCCCGGTCGAGAACCGCGAGGTCAACAGCGCCTGCCTGGTCCTGCCGGGCGAGGCGCCGGGCGTGGTGACCGTCTCGGCGGTCGGTCCGACCGGCGCGAAGAGCTACTACTCGTCGTACGGCCAGGGGGTCGTCGACGTGACGGCGCCGGGCGGCGACGCGCGGTTCCGCAGCGGCGGGTCGACCTCGAACGCGGCGGACGCCATCCTGTCCACCACCTTCAACACCTCGACCCGGACCAACGGTTGGGGCTACAAGCAGGGCACCTCGATGTCCTCGCCGCACGCGGCGGGTGTCGCGGCCCTCGCGGCCTCGGCGCACCCGGGCATCAGCCCCGGCGCGCTGGCCTCCCTGCTGGAGCGCGGCGCGGTGGCGCAGCCCTGCCCGACGGGGGTCTACAACCCCACGCCGGCGCTGGGCGACACCTACGAGGCGACCTGCTCCGGCGGGGCGCGCAACTCGTTCTACGGCGCTGGCATGGTCAACGCCCACAGCGTGGTCCGGTAACACCTGCGACACCCGTGGTGGGGCCCGGCGGTGATCCGCCGGGCCCCTCCCGTTTCCGCTGCTCACCGCCGGGTACGGAGGGAGACCTCAGCCCGAGCCGAGGAGGTCAGCCGGTGTCCACCGATGCCATCGTCCTGCTGAAAGAGGACCACAAGGAGATGCGCCGCCTGTTCAAGGAGTTCCAGGCCAGTGAGGACGCGCCGGCGGGCCGGCGGGAGAAGCTGGTCAAGCAGATCCTCGAGGCGCTGACCGTCCACACCTACCTCGAGAACGAGGTCATGTACCCGGCGGTCCGCAAGCGCCTGCCGGAGCTGGAGGACCACATCCTGGAGTCGTACGAGGAGCACCACGTCGCCGACGTGCTCTGCTTCGAGCTGTTCACGATGACGCCGGACGACGAGCACTACAACGCCAAGACGACGGTGCTGATCGAGAACGTGCTGCACCACGTCGAGGAGGAGGAGCAGGAGTGGTTCCCCAAGGTGCGCGAGAAGATGGGCCGTAACGAGCTGCAGGAGATCGGCCAGCGCATGATCGACATGCGGTCGAAGGCGCCCCGCTCGCCGGCCGCGCCGAAGGCGCTCAAGAAGTCGCTGGACGCGATGCGCGCCTGAGCCGCACCGCGCGCGGGGCCCGGCCGCCCGGCCGGGCCCCGGTCTCACCAGGCCGTGGGTGGCACGCCGGCCGGCGCCGGCAGGATCCGCCGTAGCTGCCCCGGGGGTACGCTGCGCCGCCGCCACTCCCGCGGGTAGCCCACCGAGACCTCCTCGAACCGCACGCCGTCGTACCAGGTCGTGCGGGGGATGTGCAGGTGGCCGTAGACCACCGCGGCGGCGTCGAAGCGACGGTGCCAGTCGGCGGTGGCCTCGGTGCCGCACCACTGCGCGAAGATCGGGTAGCGCAGGACCAGGGTCGGCTCGCGGACCAGCGGCCAGTGGTTGACCAGCACGGTCGGTAGCGTCGGGTCCCGCCCGGCCAGCCGCCGGGCCGTCTCGGCGACCCGCGCCGCGCACCACGCCGACCGGCTCTCGTACGGGTCGGGGTGCAACAGGTACTCGTCGGTGCAGACGATCCCGGTCCGGTACGCCTCCGCCAGCGCCGCCTCCGGGGTGTCGAAGCCGTCGGGCCGCCAGCTGTGGTCGTACAGCAGGAACAGCGGCGCCACGGTGACCGGGCCACCGGGCCCCTCCCACACCGGGTACGGGTCCTCCGGCGTGACCACGCCGATCTCGCGGCACAGCTCGACCAGGTGCGCGTAGCGCGCCACGCCCCGCAGGGTCACCGGGTCGGCGCGCGGAGTCCACAGTTCGTGGTTGCCGGGTGACCAGACGACCTTCGCGAACCGGCCGGCCAGCAGCCGCAGCGCCCACTCGATCTGGGCGACCGTGTCGCCCACGTCGCCGGCGACGAGCAGCCAGTCGTCCGGCGACTCCGGCCGGAGCCCCTCGACGATCGCCCGGTTGTCGGCGTGCCGGACGTGCAGGTCGCTGATCGCGAAGAGTCCCCCCACCACGCCGAAAATGCTACGTCCCACCCCAACACCCCGTCGATCATGCACTTTCGGCCCTCGTTATGAGTGGAATATCCGTTCTGTCAGGGCCGAAAGCGCAAGATCGCGAATGGTGGGTGGGGTGAGCGCCGCCCAGCCGCGGCCCGAAGGTACCCGGTAGGATCCTCAGCGGGCCGTGACTGGCGCGGGTAGGGATGGACAACCATCGGGGAGCGGCCCCGTCACAAGGACGCATGCCGAGCGCCTGGGCCTTCCGCACGTCACCAGGAGGTCACATGTCGCGCAACGCCGAGTCCACCGCCTACCGCAGCTCACTCGAGGTGATCGGCGCCGTCGAGCCGCGCGTGGCGGCCGCGATCCGCGCCGAACTGACCGACCAGCGCGAGTCACTCAAGCTGATCGCCAGCGAGAACTACGCCTCCCCGGCCACCCTGCTGGCCATGGGCAACTGGTTCAGCGACAAGTACGCCGAGGGCACGGTCGGCCGCCGCTTCTACGCCGGCTGCCAGAACGTCGACACGGTCGAGGCGCTCGCCGCCGAGCACGCCCGCGAGCTGTTCGGGGCGGCACACGCGTACGTGCAGCCGCACTCCGGCATCGACGCCAACCTGGTGGCCTTCTGGGCGATCCTCGCCGACCGGGTCGAGTCGCCGGCGCTGAAGCGCGCCCAGGCCCGGCACGTCAACGACCTCACCGAGGCGGACTGGTTCGCGCTGCGCCGGGAGCTGGGCGACCAGCGGATGCTGGGCATGTCGCTGGACGCGGGCGGCCACCTCACCCACGGCTTCCGGCCGAACATCTCCGGCAAGATGTTCGACCAGCGCAGCTACGGCACCGACCCGGCCACCGGGCTGGTCGACTACGACCGGGTCGCCGAGACCGCCCGCGAGTTCAAGCCGCTGATCCTGGTCGCCGGCTACTCGGCGTACCCCCGGAAGGTGAACTTCCGGATCATGCGGGAGATCGCCGACTCGGTCGGGGCCACCTTCATGGTCGACATGGCGCACTTCGCCGGTCTGGTGGCCGGCAAGGTCTTCACCGGCGACTTCGACCCGGTGCCGCACGCGCACATCGTCACCACCACCACGCACAAGTCGCTGCGCGGCCCGCGCGGCGGCCTGGTGCTCTGCGGCCCGGAACTGGCCGAGCAGGTCGACCGGGGCTGCCCGATGGTGCTGGGCGGGCCGCTGCCGCACGTGATGGCCGCCAAGGCGGTCGCCCTCGCCGAGGCCCGCCGGCCCGATTTCGCCGACTACGCCCAGCGGATCGTGGCGAACGCGCAGGCCCTCGCCGACGGGCTGCTGCGCCGCGGCGCGACGCTGGTCACCGGCGGCACCGACAACCACCTCGTGCTCATCGACGTGACCGGCTACGGCCTCACCGGTCGGCAGGCCGAGCAGGCGCTGCTCGACTCGGGCATCGTCACCAACCGCAACTCGGTCCCGCAGGACCCGAACGGCGCCTGGTACACGTCCGGGATCCGGATCGGCACGCCGGCGCTGACCACCCGGGGCCTCGGCACCGCCGAGATGGACGCGACCGCCGAGCTGATCCACACCGTGCTGAGCCAGACCACGCCGGGCGCGAACGCCGACGGCACCCCGTCGAAGGCGAAGTACGTGCTGGACCCGGCCGTCGCCGAGCGGGTCGCCAAGCAGGCCGGCGAGCTGCTCGCCGGCTTCCCGCTCTACCCCGCCGTCGACCTGGGCTGACCCACCCGCCCCCCCACCCCGCGCCCCCGCGCCCCCCACCCCGAGCGGGCGCATTTTCACGGAAAGAGTGGCTGTCTCACGTCGGACAGCCACTCTTTCGGTGAAAGAGTGGCCGACCACCAGGGCGGCGGCGCACCGGTGCGGGGTATGTCACAAGGTGTTGCCCGCCCGTTCACCCTCCGACTAGAACCTCAGCAACGAAATCGCCGGAGACCTCCGGCGACGGGACGAGGTGGTGGACGTGGCCCTGGTCTCCTACGACGACGCCGACGCGGCCGCCTTCGCCGCCACCCGGGAGCTGCCCCCGGCCAGCCTCGACCGCTGGCGGCACGCCGTCCAGCAGCACCTGCGGCCCCGGGCCGCCACGACGCTGCTCGACCTCGGCTGCGGCACCGGCGCCTGGGCGCGGGCCTTCACCGGCTGGTTCGGCATCCGGGTGGTGGGCGTCGAGCCGGCCCCGGCGATGCGGGCCCGCGCCGCCCACCGGCCACTGCTGGGCGGGGAGGCCGGCGCCCTGCCGCTGCGGGACTCCAGTGTGGACGGCGCCTGGCTGTCGACGATGCTGCACCACGTGCCCGACCTCGACGCGGCGGCCCGCGAACTGCGCCGGGTGCTGCGGCCCGGAGCACCGGTGCTGATCCGCTCCCCGTTCCCGGGCCGGCACCAGCGCATCGCCCTGTTCCACTGGTTCCCCGAGGCCGTGCGGGTGCTGGAGACCTACCCGGACCTGGCCCGCGTACGGGCAGCGTTCGCCGCCGCCGGCTTCCCGGTCAGCAGCGTCGAGGCCGTGGCGCAGACCACCGCCGCGTCGCTGGCCGACTTCGCGCGGCACCTGGACCGGCGGGCCCACACGCCGCTGCAGCTGATCAGCGACGCCGCGTACGAGACGGGCCTGGCCCGGCTGCGGGACGCCGCCGCACACACCCCCGGGCCGGTGGTCGACCACCTGGACCTGCTCGTCCTGCGCTGACACCGCCGCCGGATCAGACCGGGCCGGCCTCACCGCGTTCGCTCAGGTAGGCGTGCAGCGCCGCGCTCCCCCGCAGCCGGCGCAGGCTGCGCCGGTGCAGGTCCTGCTCGCGCCGGGCCAGCTCGGCGCGGACCCGGGCGGCGCTGCCGGTGGTGCGCAGCTCGTCCAGCACCGCCGTGACGATGTCGAAGGGGTACGCCCCGCGGCGCAGCAACGCGACCACCTGCGCGGCGCGCAGTTCGGCCGCGTCGTACACCCGGTAGCCGGTGGCGCGGTCACGCACCGGGCGGAGCAGCCCGCGCTCCTCCCACAGCCGCAACTGGGAGGAGCGGACGCCGACCAGCCGCGCGACCGCCCCGATCCGCACGCCACCGCGCGGCGCGGCCACCGCCGGGGCGGCGACCACGGTCTGGAACGCGCCGAGCACCCGCCGGATCTCGGCGCGTTCCCGGTCCAGCTCGGCGTGGCCGCCGTCGAGCGCCGCCAGCGCCGCCGGCAGGTCGCCCCGGTGGACGGCGGCCATGACCTCCCGGGTACGCGTCCAGCCGTGCCCTTCGGCCATCCGGCGTGCCACCGCCAGTGCCCGGATGTGCGCTTCGGTGAAGATCCGGTATCCGGACGGGGTGCGCTCGACCGGCGGGAGGACCCCGGCGTCGACGTAGTTGCGGACCTGCTGGGTGGAGATGCCGGCGGTTCCGGCGACGTCCACTGCCCGGTACCGGCGCGCCGCTGCCACGACGCCGACCCTATCGCTTCCACGTTTGTTTGAGACTTCGCCGGCCTTCTCCGGCAGCGAAACCGGGTGAAGCGCGGTCCAAGTCTCTACAGGAGCTTCAATGAGACGATTGAAGGCGGCCAGGCCATCGACGCACACCTGGCGGGGTTTCGCCCTGCCCACGATCCACGTGAAGGGTCCGCATGCAGCAGCCAGACCGGTCCGCCGCCGACAGCCACGACATGATCGAGGTACGCGGGGCGCGGGAGAACAACCTCGCCTCCGTCTCGGTCGACATCCCGAAGCGCCGGTTGACCGTCTTCACCGGGGTCTCCGGCTCCGGCAAGTCCTCGCTGGTCTTCGGCACCATCGCCGCGGAGTCACAGCGGCTGATCAACGAGACCTACAGCGCGTTCCTCCAGTCGTTCATGCCGGGCCAGTCCCGGCCGGACGTGGACTCCCTGCGCAACCTGACGCCGGCCATCGTCGTCGACCAGGAGCGGATGGGCGTCAACTCCCGCTCGACCGTGGGCACCGCCACCGACGCGTACGCGATGCTGCGCATCGTCTTCAGCCGGCTCGGTCAGCCGTACGTCGGTGGGGCCGGCGCGTTCAGCTTCAACCTCGCCGAGGGCATGTGCCCGACCTGCGAAGGGCTGGGCCGGGTCTCCGACCTCGACGTCGACGAACTGGTCGACCGGGAGAAGTCGCTCAACGACGGCGCCATCAAGGTGCCGAACTTCACCGTCGACTCGTGGTACTGGCAGACCATCGTCGGGTCGGGCCTCTTCGACCCGGATCTCAAGCTCCAGGACTACACCCCGCAGCAGTGGGCGGACCTCCTGCACAAGCCCGCCACGAAGATCAGGATGGGCGGCAACAACTGGACGTACGAGGGTCTGATCGTCAAGGTGCGCCGGCTCTTCCTCGCCAAGGACCGCGAGGCGATGCAGCCGCACATCCGGGCGTTCGTCGACCGGGCGGTCACGTTCACCACCTGCGCCGGCTGCGGGGGCACCCGGCTGAACGCCGCCGCGCTCTCCTCCCGCATCGCCGGGCGCAACATCGCCGAGTGCGCCGCCATGCAGATCAGCGACCTCGCCGGGTTCGTCCGCGACCTCGACGACCCGGCGGTCGCCCCACTCGTGGCGAACCTGCGTCACCTGCTCGACTCCCTCGTCGAGATCGGTCTCGGCTATCTCAGCCTGGACCGCGAGTCGGCGACCCTCTCCGGCGGCGAGGCGCAGCGGGTCAAGATGGTCCGGCACCTCGGTTCGCCGCTCTCCGACGTCACCTACGTGTTCGACGAGCCCACCGTCGGCCTGCACCCGCACGACATCGCCCGCATGAACGACCTGCTGCTGCGGCTGCGCGACAAGGGCAACACCGTCCTCGTGGTCGAGCACAAGCCGGAGACCATCGCGATCGCCGACCACGTCGTCGACCTCGGACCGGGTGCCGGCACGGCCGGTGGGCGGATCTGCTACACCGGGGACGTCGCCGGCCTGCGCCGCTCCGACACCCTCACCGGCCGCCACCTCGACCACCGGATCCGGCTGCGCGAGCAGGTACGCCGGCCCACCGGGCACCTGCCGATCCGCGACGCCGACCTGCACAATCTCCGCGACGTGAGCGTCGACATCCCGCTCGGGGTGTTGACCGTCGTCACCGGCGTCGCCGGCTCCGGGAAGAGTTCGCTCATCCACGGCTCCCTGCGCCGCCGCGACGGCGTCGTGATCGTCGACCAGTCCGCCATCCGCGGCTCGCGGCGCAGCAACCCGGCCACGTACACCGGGCTGCTCGACCCGGTCCGCACCGCCTTCGCCAAGGCCAACGGCGTGAAGGCCGCCCTGTTCAGCGCCAACTCCGAGGGCGCCTGCCCGACCTGCAAGGGCATCGGCCTGGTCTACACCGACCTGGCGATGATGGCCGGCGTCGCCTCGGTCTGCGAGCGGTGCGAGGGCCGCCGGTTCACCGACGAGGTCCTCACCTACCGGCTGCGCGGCCGGAACATCAGCGAGGTGCTGGCGATGCCGGTCAGCGAGGCGCGGGAGTTCTTCCCCAGCGGCCCGGCGCGGGTCATCCTCGACCGGCTCGCCGACGTCGGGCTGAACTACCTGACCCTGGGCCAGCCGCTGACCACCCTCTCCGGCGGTGAACGCCAGCGGCTCAAGCTGGCCATCCACATGGCCGACAAGACCAGCACGTACGTCCTCGACGAGCCGACCACCGGCCTGCACCTGGCCGACGTCGACCAGCTGCTCGCCCTGCTCGACCGCCTCGTCGACGCCGGCAACACCGTCGTCGTCATCGAGCACCACCAGGCGGTGATGGCGCACGCCGACTGGCTGATCGACCTCGGCCCGGGCGCCGGCCACGACGGCGGGCGGATCGTCTTCACCGGCACGCCCGCCGACCTGATCGACCACGGCGACACGCTGACCGCCCGCCACCTGCGCGAGTACGTCAACCGCTGACCGTGGGGCCGGCCGCCGTCGTCGAGGCCGGCGGCCGGCCCGCCATCAGCTCTTCAGTGGCCGGCGGCGCGCTCAGCGGAGACGGCGGAGCCAGCGGCGCTGCCACGGGGTCTCGACAGCGCGGGGACGGTAGTGGGTGCGTACCCAGGTGACCGCCTGGTCCGACGGCAGACCGTCGAGGATCGCCAGCGCGGCCAGTGCCGTGCCGGTGCGGCCGGTGCCGCCCTTGCAGGCCACCTCGACCCGCTCGCCGTCGTGTGCGCGATCCAGTGCCTCCCGCAGGGCGGCCACGGCGTCGGCGCGATCGACCGGCACCCAGAAGTCCGGCCAGCGGATCCGCCGGTGTGGCCAGGCCGGTACGGGCCCGGGCGCGAGCAGCAGAGCGAAGTCGGCGGGCGGGACCTCGTCCCCGATCCGTCGTCCGCGTACCGCCGCCCCACTCGGCAGCACGACCACGCCCGGCTGCCCCGTCCACGTCTCCCGTTCGATCATCCGCTCATCCTGCCCGGGTCAGCCCGTCGCGACGACGGCCCGCCGTCATCCGGGTTTGATCGACTCGGGTTGCGGGATGTCGGGGTGTGCGGGTGTGCGGGATACCGCGACGTGCGGGATGTCGAGTCGATCTCGGAGCGCGGGTGTTGGTGGGGACGCCGCTGGCCGGCGGTCAGTCGAGGTCCGACCCTCGCGACCAGCTACTCCGGTAGAGCGTCCCCCGGCCCTGCGGGTCCGGCACCCCGTCGGAGTACGGGGTCGACGACGGGAACTCGTCCTCCGGGCCGTTCGGGAGGACTCCCCCGGCCGTCCGCGGCCGGCGCAGGCGGGTGACGATGAACCAGACGAGACCGACCAGGCAGGCGACGATGACGATTTTCTGGAGGACGCCGGCGTATCCCTCGACGAGGTGCCAGTTGTCGCCCAGCAGGTACCCGGCCAGGATGAACGTGGTGTTCCAGATCAGGCTGCCCAGCGTGGTGTAGACGACGAAGGTCAGGATCGGCATCCGTTCCACCCCGGCGGGGATGGAGATCATGCTCCGGAAAATCGGGATCATGCGCCCGAAGAACACCGCCTTGACGCCGTGCCGCAGGAACCACTCCTCGGTCCGGTCCACGTCGCTCAGCTTGATCAGCGGCAGCCGGGCGGCGATGGCCCGCATGCGCTCCCGGCCTAGTGCCGCCCCGATGTAGTACAGCGCCAGCGCACCGACCAGCGACCCGAGTGTGGTCCAGAAGATCGCGCTGACCACGCTCATCCGCCCCTGCCCGGCGACGAACCCGGCGAGCGGCAGGATCACCTCGCTGGGAATCGGCGGGAACAGGTTCTCCAAGGCGACGGCCAGACCGGCACCGGGCCCGCCGAGCCGTTCCACCAGGCCGATGACGTGCCCGGCCAGGCCGTCCTGGGGTGGTTCGGCCTGGTCGGTGGCGGTGCCGGCGGCGAGCAGGGCGTGCGCGGGTCCAAGCATGGGCTACACGCTACGAAGTGATCCTGGGAGTCGACCATGCGGGAGGCGCCCTCCGGGTGATCCCCGACTATGCTCCGGTGCGTTCCGGAAAGGAGTCACATGCGTACACCCCTGCGCATCGCCGCGGCCCAGCCGGCCTGCGAGCCGTACGACGTGGCCGGCAACGCGGCCCGGCACGCCGCCGCGGTCCGCTCGGCGGACGCCCGGGTGGTGGTCTTCCCGGAGCTGTCGCTGACCGGCTACCACCTGGACGCGCCGGCCGTCGACCCGGACGGCGCGGCGTTGGCGCCGCTGGTCGAGGCGTGCGCGTCGACGGGCACGCTGGCCCTGGCCGGCGCCCCGGTGGCCGGCGACCACATCGCGACGCTCGCCGTCGACGGAACCGGGGCGCGGGTCGCGTACCGCAAGATGTGGCTGGGTGGCGGCGAGCCGCAGCGGTTCTCGCCGGGCGACGCGCCGACGGTGCTCGACGTGGACGGTTGGCGGATCGGCCTGGCGATCTGCAAGGACACCGGCGTCACGGAGCATGCCCGGTGCACGGTCGGCGCCGGAGTCGACGTGTACGCCGCGTCGGTCCTGGAGCACGCCCGCGACGCGGCCGTTCCCGACGAGCGGTCGGTACGGATCGCCACGACGCACCGGGTGTACGTGGCCGTCGCCAGTTTCGCCGGCTCGACCGGCGAGGGGTACGCCGACGCGGCCGGCCGCTCGGCGATCTGGTCGCCGGACGGGACGGTGCTCGTACGGGCCGGCGCCGGGACCGGTGACGTCGCCCGGGCGATCCTGAGCTGAGCGGGTCGCCGGGGCACACGCTCGTCGGTCGCCGCTGGACCGAACCTGCCCCGTTTGCCGGGGCGTGACGGACTACGGTCGTCCGATGACCGATGTACGGACGCCGGCGTGACCGGTGTGGTGACCGGAGTCTGGCGCTACCCGGTCAAGTCGATGCTGGGTGAGCGGCTTGCGTCGGCGCAGGTCGGCCCGCACGGGGTCGCGGGTGACCGGGTTCGGGCGCTGCTGGACCGGCGGACCGGGAGCGTGGTGAGTGCCAAGGATCCGCGCCGGTGGCGGGCCATGCTCACGGTCCGGGCGGCCGGCGGCGCCCCCGGCCCGGTGCGGGTGGTCTTCCCCGACGGCGAGGAGTTGCCGGTCGGTGGTCCGGGCCTCGACGAGCGGCTCTCCGGCCTGCTCGATGCCCCGGTGACCATGATCGACGTACCGCCGCCGGGCGCGCACGTGCACCGGGCGCGCCCGGAGGCGGTGCTGGCGGCCGGGGTCGCGGCGACCGTTCCGGTGGTGCAGAGCCCGCTCGGGAGTGCGGCGCCCGGGACGTTCTTCGATTTCGCACCGATCCACCTGGTCACCTCGGCGACCCTCGCCCGGCTCGCCGACGAGGGGGCCGACGGTGTCGCCGACGTGCCGCGTTACCGGCCCAACCTGGTGCTCGACGTGGGAGCCGACGCGTTCGTCGAGAACGGTTGGGTGGGCCGGGATCTCCACGTGGGGTCCGCGTTGGTGCTGCGGGTCGTGGCGCCGACGCCGCGGTGCGCGGTGCCGACGCTGGCGCACGGTGCTCTGCCGCCCCGGCCGGAGGCGTTGCGCGGGCCGGCCCGGCTGAACCGGATCGCACCGCTGCCGCAGCTCGATCCGCAGCCCTGTGTGGGCGCGTACGCGCAGGTGGTGCGGCCCGGCCGGGTCGAGGTCGGCGCGCCGGTCGAGGTGTCCGGGGCGCCCCGGTAGCCGCGTCGGCGCGGTCAGCCGGCGTCGGCGTCGTCGAGGAGGGCGTCGAGGCGCGTCGCCACGGAGCGGTGCAGCTTGCCGTCCTCGACGGCGTCGGCGAGGCGGTCGCGTAGCTTCTCGACCCGCTTGGCCCGGTCCTGCGGCCGGCGGTTCAGGTCGGCCAGGTCCCGGCCGAGTTGTTCCGCGGTCTTGCGGTCGATGTCACCGGCGGCGACGGCGAGGGCGAGCACGGCGGCGAACTCGGTGGCCAGGTCCCGCAGGTTGACCTGGGCGGGCCGGCTGGTGGCCGGGGCGGCGGTGCTGGGGCGCGGCGCCGCCGAGGTGGGCGGCGCCTCGACGGGCGACACCGGGTTGCCCGGCCCCGCGC
>JAEYGD010000113.1 GCA_023402505.1 Actinomycetes bacterium | reverse complement strand
CTGCCGTAGTGGTTGACGAAGGCGGTGGGGCGGACCGCCGCGGCCACCCGGCGGGTGAGCTCGGGGGTCATCGGCGCTCCGGCGTACCCGAGGCGGCGCAACGACGTCAGCTCGGGCAGCCGGCCGGTGTTCAGCAGCGACCAGTAGACGGTCGGCACGAGGTACAGCGCGGTGACGCCCTCGCGCTGGACCAGCTCCGCGGACTCGTCGGCGTCGAACCGGCGCTGGGGCACCCAGGTACCGCCGACCAGCACGCTCGCCAGGAGCGTGCGGATGCCCATCGTGTGGAACAGCGGCATCACGCCGAGGCAGACATCGGTGCCGGTCTGTCCGGACTGGATGACGTGCGCGACGGTGGCCGCGTGCTCGGCGGCGTGCGTACGGGGGACGCCCTTGGGCTGCCCGGTCGTGCCCGAGGTGTAGAGCAGCACGCTCAGGTCGCGGCTGTCGACGGTGACGGCCGGCGCCGCGTCCGGCTGGGACCGGACCAGCGGGGCCAGCGCCACCGCGCCGGCCGGCGCGTCGCGCGGGTCGCCGGCGTACGCGCGGGCCGGCAGGTCGGCCTCGACGGGCGTGGTGGACCGGTCGGCGGTGGCGGCGTCGGTGACGAGCAACGCGGGCGTGCAGTCGCGCAGGCAGTGGTCCAGCTCCGTGGTGCCGAACCGGGTCGACAGCGGTACCGCGACCGCCCCCAGCTTCTGCGTCGCCAGGTAGAGGCTGGCCAGCTCCGTCCCGTTGCCCATGTGCAGCGCGACGCGCTGGGCGGGCCGGACGCCGAGGTCCGCCAGCGCCCGCGCGAGCTGGTTGGTGTACGCCTCCCACTGCCGGAAGGTCAGCCGGTGGTGTCCGCCCACCGCCAGCCGGTCCGGGTGGCGCGCCGCGCTCCACGTGAGCATCCGACCGATGTCCATCGGTCAACCGAGATTCTCGACGGCCTGCCGGATGCGGCTCAGGCCCTCGTCGAGGACGTCGTCCGGCACGGCGTACGTGATCCGCACGTGTCCCTCGCCCCGGTCGCCGAACGCCGTGCCGGCGACCACGCCCACGGAGTAGTGGTCGATCAGGTGGTCGGTGAACTGCTGTGCCGTCAGGCCGGTGCCCCGGATGTCCGGGAAGACGTAGAAGGACCCGTCCGGCGTGGGGCAGGTGACTCCGGGCATCGCGTCGAGCGCGGCGACTGCCCGGTCGCGCTTGGCGCGCAGTCGCTCGCGGGTCGCGACGACGTGGTCCTGCGGTCCGGTGAGCGCGGCGAGGGCGGCGTGCTGGACGAAGGCCGGCACGTTGGTCACGGAGTTCTGCTGGAAGATGTCCATCGCGGTGATCAGCTCGCGGTTGGCCACGCACCAGCCGATCCGGAAGCCGGTCATGATGTAGCTCTTGCTGAAGGTGTCGACCAGGAGCGTGCGATCGGCCATGCCCTCGATCGCGGCGACGGTCCGGTGCTCGGCGGGTGGGTAGACCATGTGGCTGAAGATCTCGTCCGAGATCACCATGACGTCGTGGCGCCGGCACAGCTCACTGATCTCCGCCAGCCCGTCGACGGTCATCCCGTTGGGCCGCTGCGGACTGTTGATGATGAGCACCTTGGTGCGGTCGTTCATCAGCTGGGCCAGCCGGTCCAGGTCGAAATGGAAGTCCGGCTCGACCAGCGGGGCGTAGACCACCCGGCCGCCGGCGTAGGTGATCCAGAACTCGTCCGGCGGGTAGCCGGGGTTGGGGAAGATCGCCTCGTCGCCGTTGTCGATCAGGGTGAGCAGGCTCTGCGTCAGCGCGTGCTTGGCGCCCATCGTGACCAGGACCTCCTCGCGGCCGGTCGGCCGGCCCCGGCGGGTGGCCTCCGCCGCGATGGCGTCGCGCAGCTCCGGCAGGCCCGGGCCCGGCACGTACCGCACGTGCCCGTCGTGCACCGCCTTGGCGCAGGCCTCCAGGATGTGCGGCGCCGGGCGGAACTCCTCGCCCTGGAAGTCGCCCTTCTCCAGGTGGATGACCCGGTTGCCGGTCTCCCGCTCGAGCTGCTCCGCGCGGCGCATGGAGGCCCACTGGCGCGGTAGGACGAAGTGCCGGGTTCGGCTCGAGAGCGGGCTTCTGGCGCTCCGCGCTGGGGTGTTCGGCGTGGTCACCCTTGATCACACTCCTTGTGTTCCGGCAGGGGTGGGACGTCCGCCGACGGCCGGTGACGTCGCGGTTCACGATTCCAACCGCCGCTGCGGGCCGGCATCTCTGTGCGTGCCCTGACCGCCGCCTCGGCCCGGCTCCGGCGGTACGTCGTCCCGCCGCGCCCGCCGGGCCGGTGCCTGAGCGACGGCGGTGGATGCCCGGTCGGCCGTGCTCGCAGGTGTCGCCGATCGCGCCGCACTCCGGAAGATGCACCGGCCGTCGGCCCGGTGCCACGGTCGTGGTCGGCGTCGACCGGTCGCGGCTCGACGGCTGAGCCGATCGGACGCCATCCACGAGGAGAGGGAACAGTGCAGCCATTCACGATCAATATCCGGCAGACCGAACTCGACGACCTGCGTCGCCGCCTCGCCCAGACCCGGTGGTCACCGGACCTGCCGGAGACCGGGTGGACGCGCGGCGTGCCCCTGGCCTATCTGAAGGAACTGGTGGCCCACTGGCTGACCAGCTACGACTGGCGTCAGGCCGAAGCGCGGCTCAACCGCCTACCGCAGTTCACGACGACCATCGACGGCGCCAACGTCCACTTCGTCCACGTGCGTTCGCCCGAGCCGGCGGCCGTACCGCTGATCATGACGCACGGGTGGCCGGGTTCGGTCGCGGAGTTCCTGGACGTGATCGGTCCGCTGACCAACCCGGCGGCGTACGGCGGTGACCCGGCCGACG
The DNA here is from genome assembly GCA_023402505.1 of Actinomycetes bacterium. Taxonomy (GTDB): domain Bacteria; phylum Actinomycetota; class Actinomycetes; order Mycobacteriales; family Micromonosporaceae; genus Micromonospora. The sequence continues at coordinate 7,990 of JAEYGD010000113.1, read as the reverse complement.
CCTTCCACCTGGTCATCCCGTCCATCCCCGGCTTCGGCTTCTCGGGTCCGCTGCCCGCGGCGGGCTGGACGATCGACCGGATCGCCGGGGCGTGGGTGGAGCTGATGCGCCGCCTGGGCTACGAGCGCTACGGCGCCCAGGGCGGGGACTTCGGCTCGCCGATCTCCCTCGCGGTGGGCCGCCTCGATCCCGAGCACGTGCTCGGCGTGCACAGCAACATGCTCACCGTCTTCCCGTCCGGCGACCCGGCCGAGCTGGAGGGCCTCGGCGAGCAGGACATGGCGCGGCTGGGCCGGCTGGCCCGGTTCGACGCCGACGGCTCCGGCTACCGCAAGCTGCTGGCCACCCGGCCGCAGACCGTCTCGTACGCCCTCAACGACTCGCCGGCGGGCCAACTGGCCTGGATCGTCGAGCGGTTCAAGGAGTGGACCGACGCCGCGGTGCCCGACGACGTCATCGACCGGGACCTGCTGCTGACCAACGTGATGATCTACTGGCTGACCAACACCGCCGGGTCGTCGGCCCAGCTGTACTGCGAGATCACCGAGCAGCAGCGCAGGGCGACCGAGGACCCCAACGCGGAGATGCTGGCCGGGTACCGCGAGCAGCCGCTGGTCGTGCCGCTCGGGGTGGCCGTGTTCCCCGAGGACTGCATCCTGCCCATCCGGCGCTTCGCCGACCGGGACTTCTCCACCATCACGCACTGGAGCGAGTTCGACCGGGGCGGCCACTTCCCGGCCCTGGAGGTGCCGCAGCTGTTCGTGGACGACGTACGGACGTTCTTCCGGTCGCTGCGGACCGCGTCCTGACCACGGTGCGCGGCCCGCGCCGATCGCGTCGCGCGGCGGTGCCCGCGCGGAACCCCGATGCCCTCGACCTACCGCTGAACGCCTCGACGGAGGGACCGCAAGGTGACGACAGTTGACATGGGCCCCCGGGCGGGCCGCCGGGAGTGGATAGCGCTCGCTGTGCTGTGTCTACCGACCCTGCTCACGACGGTGGACATCAGCGTCCTGATCCTCGCGCTGCCGCGGCTGGCCACCGACCTGGGCGCCAGCAGCGCCCAACAGCTGTGGGTGACCGACATCTACGGCTTCCTGATCGCCGGTTTCCTGGTGCTCATGGGCACCCTCGGGGACCGGATCGGCCATCGCACCGTACTGCTGGGCGGGGCGGCCGGCTTCCTGGTGGCGTCACTGCTGGCCGCGTACTCGACCTCGATCGAGATGCTGCTGGTCTCCCGCGCCCTCCTCGGGATCGCGGCGGCGACGGTGATGCCCTCCGTGCTCGCCCTGATCAGCCGGCTCTTTCCGAACCCGGTACAGATGGGTGCCGCGATGGGCATCTGGGGCACCTCGATCATGCTCGGCGTCATCCTCGGTCCGGTGGTCGGCGGCCTCCTGCTCGACTCGTTCTGGTGGGGATCGATCTTCCTGATGGGCGTCCCCGTCATGGCGCTGCTGCTGGTGGTGGGGCCGCGCCTGCTGCCCATGACCCGCAACCCGCACGCCGGCAGGCTGGATCCGCTCAGCGCGGTGCTGTCGCTCGCCGCGCTCCTGCCGGTGGTCTACGGGCTCAAGGAGGTCGCGCGCGCCGGCTGGCAGCCGGAGGCCCTGGGCGCCGTCCTGATCGGCCTTGCCTTCACGTCGGCGTTCGTCACCCGGCAGCGGCACCTGGCCCAGCCGATGCTGGATCTCGAGCTCTTCCGGAATCCGGTGGTGGGCACCGTCGTCCTGCTGGGTCTCGCGTTCGGTTTCATCACCGCCGGCGCCGGCCTGGTCTCGACCCTCTACATGCAACTGGTCGAGGGGATGTCACCGCTCAGCGTGGCGCTGTGGATGCTCATCCCGGCCGGCGCGATGATCATCGGAGGGAATGTCGGGCCGGCCATCGCCCGCAGCGTCCGCCCGGCCCACGTGCTGGCCGCCGGGATGGTTCTCGCGGCGGTCGGTGCCCTGATCATCACGCAGGTCAGCGTCACCGGCGGCCTGGCCACCCTGATCGTCGGCCTGGTCGTCATGTACGTCGGCGGCAGCCCCAGCGCCACCCTCGCCAACGCCGTGCTGATGGGCTCGGCGCCGCCGGAGAAGGCCGGCGCCGCCGGCTCGCTCTCCTCCACCGGCGGCGAACTGGGCGTGGCGCTCGGCGTGGCCGTCCTCGGCAGTGTCGCCGGAGCGGTCTACGGCAAAGCGGTCGAGGTGCCGCCGGCCGTGCCACCGGCCGAGGCGATGGTGGCGGGGGAGAGCATCGTCGGCGCCGCGGTGGTCGCGGAAACCCTCCCGGAGCCGGTCGCGGCACAGTTGCTCGAATCCGCGCGGGAGGCGTTCACCGAGGCCCTGCACGGCGCCAGCCTGATCAACATGGTCCTCTTCCTGGCGGTCGCGGCGCTGCTGGCCGTCCGCCTGCGCGCCGTGCCGCCCACCGGCGCCGCCCATCCGGGCATGCCCGCCGAGGCCGGGCCCGCCGCCCCCTGAGCCCCCGCGGGAGGGCCGGAGCCGGCCCTCCCGCGGCACCGATCGCAACCCGTAACACCGGATCCCGTCCCCGGAGAGGAACAGCTCATGCCCCGTCGAAGAATCCGCACCACGGTCGTGGCCGCGGCCGCCGTGCTGGCCGCGTTCGCGCTGGTCGTCGCGTTCACCCCGAAACCCGCCCTGGCCAAGGGGCGCGGGGTCGCGGTCTGCCTCGCACCCACCGTGCGCAGCGGGATCGAAGTGAATCTCACCGTGCCGCCGAAGGTCGCCGACGTCCTCGTCCGCCGCACCGCCTCGTACCTGGGAGTCTGCGCCTCGTACGGGCAGCGGGCCCGGATGGGCGACGGCACCATCCGCGCCTTCTCGCAGTCCCACAAGGGAGTGCCGCACACCATCGGCCTGGTGATGAGCAGGAGTGCGCTCGCCGGCCTGCCCAGACACCCGCCGACCGCCGGCCTGTGGTGCCATGACGTCAACAACGACGGCAAGACCGACCAGCACACCGAGTGCACCGGCGGGTACGAGTACCCGCTGCGGCTCAGCGACGAGTTCCGCGCGCGGGTCGACACGCCCTTCCAGTACGTGCTGATGAACTGGAACCCGGCGGGACACCTGCCGGAGCACATCTACGACCGTCCGCACTTCGACGTGCACTTCTACCTGAACTCCAACGAGGAGCGCCTCGCGATCCGGCCCGGCCCGTGCGGGATGCTGGTGAACTGTGACGACTGGGAGGTCGGCCGCAAGCCCCTGCCGGCGCGCTACCTGCCGGCCGACTACAGCGACTTCGGCGCGGTCGAGCCGGGCATGGGCAACCACCTGATCGACCTGACCGGGCCGGAACTCAACGGCGAGCCCTTCACCCATACGTTCATCTACGGCTCCTACGACGGGCGGCTGACCTTCTACGAGCCGATGGTCACCGAGCAGTGGTACCGGGACGTCGCGTCGGGCGCCGCACCGGGCGGCTGCTTCCCGATCAAGCAGCCGCAGGCGTGGCAGGCCGGCGGTTGGTACCCGACGCAGTACTGCGTGCGGCACCGGCAGAACCGGTCGGAGATCGTCACCACGCTGGAGGGCTTCGTCCGGCGGGCGGCGGGCTGACCCGTCCCGGCGGCGGGTGGTGGCCGGGCTGCCGCGCCACCACCCGCACCGGCGCGTGCCGGTCGTTCGTCGGCGTCCGCCCGACCCGGCTTCGGTATGCTCACCATGGGTATCGATCTCGGTGCGGAGGCGAACATGGGCAAGGTCGACAACACCGTCAACAAGACCGCTGAGGTCGACGCCTTCATGGACAAACTCGACCATCCCTTCAAGGCGGAGGTCGAGATGCTCCGGGAGAGCATCAAGTCCGTCAACCCGAAGATCACCGAGCAGATCAAGTGGAAGGCGCCGTCGTTCTCCTACAACGGGGAGTACCTGGCGACGTTCAACCTCTGGGCCAAGGAGCACGTCCACCTGGTGTTCCACAACCCGCTGGTGACGGAGATCGACAGCCAGTTGCTGGAGGGCAACTACACCGACGGCCGCCGGATGGCGTACTTCCAGGACATGAAAGACGCCAAGGCCAAGAAGGCGGAGCTGAAGCGTGTGATCAAGGCGCTCATCAAGTCGATCGGCACCTGATGACCATCCTCATCCACACCTCCAAGGCCATGCGGCCGGCGCCCCGGGGTGGCACGCCACTCACGACGCCCGCCCTGCGCGACCGGGCCGAGGAACTGGCGACCTACCTCAAGACCCTCTCGGTGGAGCAACTGGCTGCGGTCATGGAGATCTCGCCGGCACTGGCCGACCGGACCCACGCGCTGCTGGCCGACTGGAGCACCGAAGCCGAGCGGCAGTCGCCGGCGGTCGACAGCTTCGCCGGCGACATCTACAGCGGCCTGCGCGCGTGCGACCTCTCCGCCGCCGACCGGGAGTACGCGCAGGACCGGCTGCGGATCCTGTCCGGGCTGTACGGGATCCTGCGCCCGCACGACGGGGTCCGGCCGTACCGCCTGGAGATGGGCTACCGGCTGCCCGACCCGCCCTACGCCAACCTCTACCGTTTCTGGGGCGACTCCATCGCCCGGTGCCTACCGTCGAGCGGCGTCATCGTCGACCTCGCCGCCGTCGAGTACAACAAGACCGTCACGGCGTTCCTGCCCCGCGAGCGGTTCGTCAGTCCCCGGTTCCTGACGGTGCAGCCGAAGACGGGGGAGCCCCGGTTCGTCGTGGTGCACGCCAAGATCGCTCGCGGTGCGTTCGCGAGATGGCTGCTGACCTCGCGCGTCGAGGACCCCGCCGACATCCTCGAATTCGCCGAGATCGGCTACCGGTACGACCCCGCGCTGAGCAAGCCTCGCCAGCCGGCCTTCGTCTGCAAGGAGTTCGAGGGCAAGGGCCTCAGCGTCCGGCTGCACGACATGGGGTGACCCGCCGCCCGGTGAACAGAGCGCACACGAGAGGTTGCTCCCCGTAATCGCACTGTCTACTGTGGACGCCAATCGTCGTCGGTGTCCACCTGGAGGACTCATGGCAGTGTCTGCGGACCGGGCCGCCCCGGTCGCGCGGGGAGCGCTCAACGGCCGCTTCCATCGCGTCGCCCTCAACATCTACCTGGCCGTCGTCGTGGCGCACTGGGCGGAACACCTCGTCCAGGCGTACCAGATCTGGCTGCTCGGCTGGCCGCGACCGCAGGCTCGCGGCGTCCTCGGGATGCCCTTCCCGTGGCTGGTTTCCTCCGAGTGGCTGCACTACGGCTACGCCATCGTCATGCTCGTCGGTCTGTTCCTCCTCCTTCCGGCGTTCGCCGGCCGCGCGCGGGCCTGGTGGGTGGTCGCGCTCGCCTTCCAGTTCTGGCATCACATCGAACACGCGCTCCTGCTCGTCCAGGCCCACACCTCGTTCCGGCTGCCCGGCACCGAGGTGCCGACCAGCCTGCTGCAACTGGTCGTCCCCCGGGTGGAGTTGCACCTGTTCTACAACTCGATCGTGTTCGTCCCGATGCTGATCGCCGTCTACCTGCACCTGCGTCCCAACGAGCCCGAGCGGCGGGCGGCGACCTGCGGCTGCGCCCGTCGTCCCCGCCGGGTCGCCTGGGACCGGCCCACCCTGGCCACCGGCTCCTGAGTACTCGGGATGTCGACCACGAGACGGATCTACGCCGGCGCCGCCGTCACCGTGGCGGCGCTGGTGTTCCTCCTGGCCGTCCTCGCCCGGGTCGATCCGACGTCCGGGCCGGACGCCGCGGTGCAGATCCGTTCGATCACCCCGGCCGACGGCGCCGTCCTGCCCGACCCGCCGACGGCGGTCGAGATCCGCATCTCGAGCCGGCCGGACGTCGACCGGTCCCACATCGCCGTGCGGGGAAGCGGCCCGAACCCGCTGACCACCGGCCCGCTGGCCGCCGCCGGCGACGACGGCCTGCGCCAGGGCCTTGCCGTCCCCGGCCCGGACGACCTTGTCGTCGCCTACCACATCGTCACGGTCGACGGCCGGGACGTCTCCGGCATCACCAGGTTCACGGTGGGACCAGCGGGCGTCCGCGCCGCGCCCGCGCCGCCCCCGCCACCCCACGCGCACGGCGTGGACCCGGTCGGCGCCGCCCTGCTCATCGTCGACGGCCTGGCGCTGCTCGCCGTCCTCGTGCTTCTCGCCCGTCGTCCCGCCCGCGACCCGTCCTGACCGTGCCGCCGGCACCGCACGTCCGAAGGTGCTCCGTGGCTCCCGGGTGACGACCCTGGCGGTACCCCCCCGCACCCGACGCCCAGCCGGTTCGACCCGGGGAGGGCGGCTGCCGCAGCCGGCCGTCGCCCTCCCCGGGCGCACCGCACGGCGCCGACGCGGCGGGCCACCTGCCCCGCGTCACCCACCAGGAAGGTACGTGTCGATGAGTCAACTGGGAGCCCGCGCCGTCGTGCTCGGCGGAAGCATGGGCGGCATCCTCGCCGCCCGGGTCCTGGCCGAGCACTACACGGAGGTCGTCGTCGTGGAGCGGGACACGGTGCTGGGCGTGAGCACCCCGCGCCGGGGCGCACCGCACACCGTCCACGCCCACGGCCTGCACGCCCGCGGTCACCTCATCTTCGAGGAGCTGTTCCCCGGGATCACCGACGAACTGCGCGCCGCGGGGATACCCACGGGTGACCTGGCCGAGATGCGCTGGTTCTTCAACGCACGCAGGATCCAACCGGCCCGCACCGGCCTGATCTCGGTGACCGCCCCCCGTCCGGTGCTGGAGAACCACGTCCGCAACCGGGTCGCCGCCCTGCCCAACGTCACGTTCCGGCAGGAGTGCGACGTACTCGGCCCGGTCGCCACCGACGACCGGGAGCAGGTCACCGGGGTGCGGGTGCAGCGACGCACCCCGAACGCCGACGTGGAGGTGCTGGAGGCCGACCTGGTCGTCGACGCCACCGGCCGGGGCTCCCGCACCCCCGCCTGGCTAGCCGAGCTCGGCTTCCAGCGCCCCGAGGAGGAGCGGGTCAAGGTCGGGCTCGCCTACACCACCCGGCACTACCGCACCCGTCCCGAGATGTTCGACGGCGTCCAGTCGATCAACCCGGTGGCGTCCCCGGCGCACCCGAGGGGAGCCTTCTTCGGCCAGGTCGGCCCCGACACGTGCATCCTCTCGCTCACCGGCCTGCTCGGCGACTACCCGCCCACCGAACCGGGAGCGTTCCTCGAGTTCGTCCGGTCCCTGCCGGTGCCCGACGTGTACGAGGCGGTCCGCGACGCCGAGGCTCTCGACGAGCCGGTCTCCTTCCGCTTTCCCGCCAGCGTCCGTCGACGCTACGAGCGGTTGCTGCGCTTTCCCGACCGCTTCCTCGTCATCGGCGACGCCTTCTGCAGTTTCAATCCCGTCTACGGTCAGGGGATGAGCGTCACCGCCATCGAGGCGATGACGCTGCGCGCACACCTGCGCGAGGGGCGTGCGCCCGTACCCCACCGCTTCTTCGCCGACCTGGCCAGGGTCGTCGACGCCCCGTGGGACATCGCCGCCGGCGGCGATCTCGACTTCCCGGGCGTCGAGGGCAGGCGCACCCTCAAGATCCGGGTCGCCAACGCCTACATGGCCCGCCTGCAGTACGCCGCCACCCAAGACCCCAGGGTGACGGAGGGGTTCATGCGGGTGGCCGGCCTGGTCGACCCGCCCGAGGCGCTCATGCGACCCGCGATGGTCGGCCGGGTACTGCGCCACGCGCTCCGGCGCCCCGGCCCCGGTCCGTCCTGGGACGGCGTTCCGGCGTCGGCGGAGGCCGCCCGGCCGGGGTCCTGACCCGTTTCTGCGATCACCCGCGGCCCCGGTTGCGCTCCCGCCGCGACCGGGGCCGTCCTGGGCGGTCGACGTGGCGGCCCGACGCACCCGGAAGGTGGCCCGCGCCCGCCACGACCGGGGCCGTCGCCGGTCCGGCGCGGACGGGCGGCGGCGACCGCCGCCCCAGGGCCTGTTACATAGCAACTGGCCGGCCTGCGGCGGGCCCGGACGCCGACCGGCGGCGTGGGGGGGGGGGGGGGGGGGGGGGGGCGCG
>JAEYGD010000105.1 GCA_023402505.1 Actinomycetes bacterium | reverse complement strand
CTTCGGACGTTTTGTCGGGGCAGAAAGTGAAAGATCGCGGCGTGGGTGGGGTGGGGGCGGGAGGGTGGGGTGGGGGTCACCAGGGTTCGGGGATGTTTACCGGGAGGCAGCGTTGGGTGCCCAGGGTGGGCTGGTAGCAGGCGGTGGCTTCCAGGTTGTTCGTGTGGTCGAACCGGGAGAACGACGTGCTGCCACCGTTGGCGCAGGTGCTGCCGCTGGTGACCGGCCCACCGGTGACCCGCCCGCTCGCGCAGCCCAGCGTGGTCGCGGTCTTCTGCACGGTGTTCAGCGACGAGCGCAGGTCCGCGGGCTGGTGCGAGCCGTAGCCGGTCAGCCGTACGCCGGGCCGGGTGACCGAGTACTGGAACGCGGTCGAGGTGTAGTACGACCAGCTGGCACCCGTGCCGACGGTCCGTAGCTGCGCGTCGTTCGACGAGGGCGGGATGAAGATGTGGAAACCCTTGTCGTGGGTGTTCGTGCCCTGGACCATCCGGTAGACGATCACCAGCAGGCCCTGCTGGTAGCTGCCCGTGGTGTAGCTCAACTCGTTGCCGCTGCCGCAGATGGTCCGGTCGACGAGGTAGCCGACCCCGTTGGAGTACAGCATGACCCGGGCGCAGCGACCGTCGTTGGCGGTGTCCCGGATGGTGCCGAGCGTGCTCGATACGCCGGACTCGTCGGTGGCGTACCCGATCAGCTCGACGCCGGGCAGCGTGCCCGCGTACTGGTAGGCGGCGGGGTGGTAGTAGCTCCAGGACGCCGACCAGCCGCTGCCGGACGGCAGGGCGAGCGCCGGCGAGGCGGGCAGCAGGGCGGCGACCAGAGCGGTCACCAGGGCCACGACCAGCGTGGCACCGGTCGACCGCCAGCGGGGATGGGTCGTCATCGGTCCTCCGATCCGGGTGCGGTGTTCCGGCCAGGGTCCCGCAGGAGGTGAGAACGGTTCAGTCCCCAAGTGGACGATGACCGGTTCCGGTCACGGGACGGGGACAGACAGGGGTACGGGGACCGGGACGGTCACGGGGACGGGGACGGTGCGTGCCGGCGCCCGCCCACGGGGCTGCGAGCGGGACGGGCGGGCCGTACAGTGTGCCCACCCTTGATCAAGGAGCGTGCCGTGACCCAGCCCTCACCGGCGCCCCGACCGCCCGGCGACGACGCCGACGGCGGAAGTCTGCCGCCGTACCTGCTGGCCATGCCGGCCGGTGCCGATGCGCCCGGCGCCATCTCGTGGCCGGAGGACCGGCCCGCCTGGGCGATCCCGGTCAGCCTCCCGCCCGGCACCCGGGGTTACGCGGTCTTCATCCCCCTGCTGCCGGTCTCCGACCCGGCTGGCCCGACGGCACCCCCGGCCACCCCGACCGGCACGGCGTCGGACCCGACAGCGGCGGACCCGGAAACGACGGTCACGGCAGCGAACGCCCCGACGACATTGGCCGGCTCAGCAACCACGGCAGCGGCAGCGAACGCCCCGACGACGGCGGCCGACTCGGAAACCACGGTGATGGCCGGCGCGTCGACGCCCGGCGACACGTCCGTGACCGCCGGCGCCCCGGACGGCACCGGCACGAGGGCTGACGGTGTGCCGGCCATCGACGACCGCGCCGGCACTCCCCCGCCGGCCGGCGCGCCCGGCCCGACGCCCGCCGCCACAAGCCCGACCGCCACGACGACACCGACCGCCACCACGGCCCCGGCCACCGCCACGCAAAGCACCACCACGAGCCCGGCCAGCGCCACCACGCCAAGCGCCACTACGGCCCCGGCCACCGCCACGCAAAGCACCACCACGAGCCCGGCCAGCGCCGCGCCACCGACCAGCACGCCACCGACCACCGCTCCGCCCGGGTCGCCTCCGCCGGGGATTCCACTGACACCGGCCGGCATGCCCGCTCGGATGGGCTACCCGCCGTACCCCGGTGGTTTCTACCGCCCGGTACCGCGCGGGCCGTCGTTCTTCGAGCGGCACTGGCCGGGCCCGAAGCCGGCGCGCGGCCGGGCGGTGCCGGTCGCGGTGCTCGCCGGCGCTGTCGGTCTGGCCTTCTTCGTGCCGCTGGGCCGCACCGGGATCGGGTGGTTCCTCGGCTGGCTGGCCCTGACGGCCGGGGTGGTGTTCGCGGTCCGCCGGTCGGTCGCGGGGCGGCCGCGTGCCGAGCGGTGGATGCGGGCCGGCTGGGCGGCGGCGGCGCTGGCGCTGCTGTCGGTGTTGACGTTCCGCAACGCGTGGTGGCTGGTGACGTTCTGCGTGATCGGCGCGCTCGGCTGCGCCACCCTGGCGGTGGTCGGCGGCCGACGCGTCCGGTCCATTCTGTTCGGCGTGGTGGCGGCACCGATCGCGGCAGTCCGTGGCGTGCCGTGGGTACGCGCCCACTTCCGGTCCGACGTCGATCCGGGGCTGGTCCGTCGGCTGGTCGGCTCGGTCGCGGCCACCGTCGCCGCGCTGGTGGTCTTCGGCAGCCTGCTCGCCTCCGCCGACGGGGCCTTCAACGTGGTACTCAACACGATCGTGCCCGAGGTGGACGCGGGGGCGGTGTTCCGCTGGGTCTTCCTCGCGGCGGTGGGCGCGCTGTGCGCGGTGGCCGCCGTCTGGACGTTGGCCGCTCCGCCGGACCTGTCCGCGGTGGACAAGCCGGCCGGTCGCAGCCTCGGCATGGTGGAGTGGGCGCCGGCCATCGGCGCGCTCACGTTGCTGTTCGGCGGCTTCGTGGCGGTGCAGTTCACCGTGCTCTTCGGTGGCCAGCGGCATGTGCTGGGTACGGCGGGGCTCAACTACGCGGAGTACGCCCGCAGCGGCTTCTGGCAGCTCGCCGCCGTCACCGTGCTGACGCTGGCGGTGCTGGCCGGTGTGGGCCGCTGGGCGCGTCGGGAGAGCCGGGCCGAGCGGATCGTGCTCCGCCTGCTGCTCGGCGCGTTGAGTGCGCTCAGCATCGTCATCGTGATCTCGGCGCTGTCGCGGATGTACACGTACCAGAAGGTCTACAGCTTCACCGGCGAGCGGATCTTCGTGATGGCGTTCGAGCTGCTGCTCGGCACCGTCTTCCTGATGATCCTCGTCGCCGGGTTGCGCCTGAGGGGCGGCTGGATCCCCGGCTCGACGGTGGCGCTCGCCGTGGTGATGCTGCTCAGTCTGGCCGTCCTCAACCCGGAGGGTTACGCCGCCGGCCGCAACATCGACCGGTACGAGGAGACCGGCAAGATCGACGCCTGGTACCTGCGTGCGCTGTCGGCCGACGCCACGCCGGCCCTGACCGGCCTGCCGGACCCGGCTCGCCGCTGCACCCTGAGCTGGATCGCCGATGACCTGGCGGAGCCGGACCCCTGGTACGCCTGGAACCTCGGCCGGGTCCGCGCCCGGCAGGCGCTGGAGCGGGTCGGCCCGGGCGCCGTCGGCGGGCCGAAGGACTGCCGGGCCGCCGACAAGTTCGACCTGCCGAAGACCCGCCAGCCGCGCTGACGGCGTCCCCGGTGCGGACCGGCCGTGGCAGGACGCCGGCCGGTCCTCACCGGGGTGCCGGTCGGCGTCGCCCGCCGGTCAGGTCGAGCAGCCGCCGCACCTGGTACGACAGCACCCGCCCCTGCGCCAGCGACAGCGTCAGGTCGTGGCCGTCGGTGTCGACCACGGCCAGCGCGATCACCGGTTCCAGCCCGGCCGTGAGCCCCTGCGACAGCGACACCTCGGCGACGGCCGTCTCGGGCCGCCCGCCGCTGACCGGCAGGCGCAGGGAGCGGTGCCGGTGGCGGTCGAGGCAGCCGCGCCGGTCGCACCAGTGCGGATGCGCGAGGTCCGCGAGACGCCCGGTCGGATAGCGGTACGCGTACCCGCACGGCCGCGCCACGAGCGGGCGGACCGCGGCCGGTTCGGTCCGCCAGCCGTACGCGTGCAGGGCCGCCACGCTCGACGTCACGTGCCGCCGGCACAGGTAGACGGACGCGTCGAGACTGTCCGCCCCGTACACCTCGATCCGCACCTCGGCCGCACTCCCACAAGTGGGCAGGGTGGGCAGGTTCTGGGGACAGGGTGGCCTGGGCACGAGTTGACTCCCTCGCTCGATCCAGGTCGCTGCCTCGGCGCGGCCCGCTGACGGCGACCAGCGCATGCCGATAACCATACCGATGCTTGGCCAATAATCAAGCCAGCTCCTGGCCAGTTACCAGGCTCGTAGTTGGCCAAGATCGGGAGTGTGCCACGCTGACGCCGTGGCACAGGACCTGCCTTCGGCGACCGCCGCTTACCGCGCGGCGCAGGACGCCGTGGACAGCGCCAAGGAACAGGTACGCACCAGCCAGGACGCGCTCCGGCAGGCCCGGCGGGACCTCGCCGCCGCGATCGTCGCCGAGGCCCGGCGCGGAACCCGGATGCGCGACCTGGTCGCCGCTACCGGCCTCTCCCGAGAGTGGATCCGCACGCTGTTGCGGCAGGCCGGCGTCGAGCCGGACTGATCCGGGCGGCGGTCAGGGCGCGGTTCCGCGTACCGCCCAAGCGCGGGCGGTGAGGCGGATCGAGCCGTCCGGCTCGGCCGGCAGGCGGTCCGCCAGCCGTACGCGTGCAGGGCCGCCACGCTCGCCGTCAGGTGCCGCCGGCACAGGTAGACGGACGCGTCGAGACTGTCCGCCCCGTACACCTCGATCCGCACCTCGGCCGCACTCCCACAAGTGGACAGGGCGGGCAGGTTCTCCGGCTGTACCGTCATCGCGTCCCCTCGCCGACCGTGCCGTTCCATCCGTAGCCTCACCCATAATGCCAAATGATGCAAGCACAATTTGGCCTAACTGCCTCTCCGTCGAATTGGCCAAGATCCAACATGGGACGATTGCCCCGTGGCGGACGACCTGGCGGCTGCGGTTCGGGCCTACGAAGAGGCACGGGCAGCCGTGGAGGGTGCCCAGGCCGAGGCAGACCGGCTCGTCTCCGATGCGAGAAACGAGGTGGTCGAGGCCCGGTCCCGTCTCGCCGATGCGATCGTTCACGCCGCCCGTGGTGGCATGCGACAGGTGGACATCGTCCGGGTCACCGGCTACACCCGCGAGCGGATCCGCCAGATTCTCCGCGCCGGCGGCGTCGAGCCGGACTGATCCGGGCGGCGGTCAGGGGGCGGTTCCGCGTACCGCCCAGGCGCGGGCGGTGAGGCGGATCGAGCCGTCCGGCTCGGCCGGCAGGCGGTCCCGCAGCAGGTCCCGCAGCCGGTCGCGGTCCGCCTCGCCCAACGAGGTGACGTAGGTGGGCGCGGCGCCCTGTCCACCGAGGAACGGCCGCCAGTAGTCGTCGAAGTCGGCGAACACCGTCGGCACCTCGACGCCGCGGACGGACACGTCCCCGAACCCGGCGTCCGTCCACACGGCACCCAGCCGGTCCCGCCGGCACACCGGGAAGCGCGGCCCCTCGTCCAGCTCGGCGGCGGCCGGGTCGAGCGCGGTGGCCGCCGCCCAGAAGTGCCGCATCATCGCCATGCCGTCGGCGTAGTCCCAGACGTACGCGGCGGCCAGACCGCCGGGCCGCAGCACGCGCGCGAACTCGGCGACCGCGCGCTCCGGCTCGGGCACGAAGTTGAGCGCCAGCCCGCTCACCACCACGTCGGTGCCGGCGTCGGGCACCGGCAGCGACCGGGCGTCCCCCACCCGGAAGGCGGCCCGCCCGTCCACGACGGTGGCCCGCGCGTGCGCCACGAAACCCTCGGACCGGTCGACGCCGGTGACCTGTACGGGGTCCGCGACGGCCAGCACGGTCGAGGTCAGCGCCCCGGTGCCGCAGCCCACGTCGAGCCACCGCCGGCCACGGGGCGGGTCCAGCCAGCGCAGGAACTCCTCGGCGACGCGCCGGCTCCACCGGCCGACGTACGCCTCGTACGCCGCACCGTCCGCCCACACCGGCCCCGCCATCGGGTGGATGGTACGCCCCCCGTCACGCCGGTTGCTCGGCCGCGCCGGCCCCGCTCGGGCGTCTGCGGGCGCGGAGGACCGTGTCGCGCAGGGTCAGCTCGCGCCCGTGGTGGGTGGTCGTCCGGGTGCGCGCCTCGGCCACCAGGATCTCCCACCGCTGCGGGTCGAGGTCCGCCGCGACCCGGTCGGCGGTCACGCCCGCTTCGGCGGGGGCGTGCGCCGCGGAGTGGGCGTCGGCCGGGTCGTGGTTGACGAGGAGCAGCGTACCGCCCGGCGCGACCGCCGCCGCGAGTCGACGGTGCAGCTCCGCGGGCGGTCCGGCCGGGTGCACGTACTGTGCCGTCACCAGGTCGTACCGCTGCCGCGGCGGCGTCCAGTCGGTCAGGTCGGCCGCCGCCCACTCGATGCGCTCCGCGACGCCGAGGGCCTCGGCGCGCTGCCGCCCGCGGTCCAGCGCGGTGGGCGAGATGTCGACCGCGGTCACCCGCCAGCCCTGCCCGGCGAGCCAGACCGCGTCGCCGCCCTCGCCGCAACCGGCGTCCAGCGCCAACCCGGGCGCGAGGTCCGCGACCTCCGCGACCAGCTGCGGGCTGGGCGGGCGACTGCCGGCCGCACCGTGGGCGCGGTAGCGCTGCTCCCAGTACGCCGCGTCGAACGCCTCCGGCACCGCGGCCCCCCTCACAGTCCGTGGCGGCGGTCGCCCGCCACCAGATCGCCGCCCCGGCCCTGCGCCGGGGACGGGTTCCGCCGCGCGGCGACGGCCTGCCGGGTCTCCTCGCCGATCAGGTCAGCGTTGATCATGGCGCCGGCGAGGGCGCCACCGGCCGCGGCGGCGCCCACCTGGGCCGCCAGGTCGGTGACGTTGCCGGCCACCCACACGCCGGCCACGTCGGTACGCCCGCTCGGGTCGACGGCTGGCACGTGCTCGCCCATCCCGCTCGGGTGCTCGACCGGCCGCAGCCCGAGCCCGGCCAGGAACCCGGCGCGCGCCACCATCCGCGTACCGACCGCCAGCGCGTCCCGCCCGACCACCGTCCCGTCGGCGAGCCGCAACCCGACGAGCCGGTCGCCGGCGACCTCCAGGGCCGCCACCGTGCCGGTGACCACCGGTACGCCGCGGGCGGCGAGCTGCTCCGCCTGCTCCTCGTCCGGGCCGGCGGTCTCGTGCGTGAAGTAGGTGACGTCGGCGCTGAGCTGACGGAACAGCAGCGCCTGGTGCACCGACATCGGGCCGGTGGCAAGCACCCCGATGGCCCGGTCCCGGAACTCGTACCCGTGGCAGTACGGGCAGTGGATGACGTCCCGGCCCCAGCGCTCCCGCAGCCCGGCGACGTCGGGCAGCACGTCGACCAGTCCCGTGGTGACGAGCAGCCGCCGGGCCCGGACCGAGCGGCCGTCGGCCAGCGTCACGGTGAAGCCGTCGCCGTCGCGGGCGGCGGCCGTGACCGCGCCGGTCACCACGTGGCCGCCGTACCCGCGCACCTCGGCCCGGCCGCGCTCCAGCAGTTCGGCCGGCGGCATGCCCTCGCGGCCGAGCAGCCCGTGCACGCCCTCGGCGGGCGCGTTGCGTGGGGCACCGGCGTCGATCACCGCCACGGACCGCAGGGCGCGGGCGAGCATCAGCGCCCCGTTCAGGCCGGCGGCGCCGCCGCCGACCACCACCACGTCGTAGGAGCCCTTCAGTTCATCGGTCACTGTGACCACCTCCCGCGACCACGATGCGCGGCTGCCAGCGTACTGGCAAATGTTGTTGCTGTTCTGGCAAACTGGCGGCATGCACGACCTGGACCAGGCCCTCGACGCGGTCGGCCCCCGGCTGCGCGCGCTGCGCCGGCAGCGGGAGACGACCCTCACCGACCTGTCGGCGGAGACCGGCATCTCGGTGAGCACCCTCTCCCGGCTGGAGTCCGGCGCCCGCCGGCCGACGCTGGAGTTGCTGCTCCCCCTGGCCCGCGCCCACCGCGTCACGCTCGACGAGCTGGTCGGGGCCCCGCCCACCGGCGACCCGCGCGTCCACCTCCGCCCGGTCACCCACCACGGCATGACCATGCTCCCACTGTCCCGGCGGGCCGGCGGCATCCAGGCCTACAAGCTCGTCATCCCGGTCCGCAGGGGCGAGCCGACCCCGCAGACCCACGAGGGGTACGAGTGGCTCTACGTGCTCGGCGGGCGGCTGCGCCTCGTCCTCGGCGAGCACGACCTGGAGCTGGCACCGGGCGAGGCGGCGGAGTTCGACACCCGGGTGCCGCACTGGTTCGGCGCCGCCGGGGACGAGCCGGTCGAGATCCTCAGCCTCTTCGGCCGCCAGGGCGAACGCGCCCACCTGCGGGCCCGCCCGAAGGCGAAGCCGGCGCAGTAGCGGACGGTCAGGCCTCCCGCAGGTCCCGGAGTACGCGGGCCGTCGCCTCGTCGGCCGGATAGAACGACTCGATCGACAATTCCGAAATCGTCACGTCCAGCGGCGTGCCGAATGTCGCCACGGTCGTGAAAAGGTTCAGGACCCGACCGTCGCGCCGTACCCGGAGCGGAACGACGATGCCGTTCAGCAATTGCTCGGCGACGGTCGATTCGCCACCCGGATAACCGCGCAGTTCCTCCTCGAGTTCGGCCAGCGCCGGATCGCCGCTCGACTCCACCTGCCCGCCGAGCCGGTGCAGCAGGTGCGCCCGCCACTCGGCCAGGTTGACGATGTGCGGGGCGAGGCCGTCCGGGTGCAGGCTCGCCCGCAGGACGTTCGCCGGGGGCTCCAGCAGGCGGGGCGCCACCGGTTCGGTGAGGACGGCCAGGCTCGCGTTGGCGTCGACCAGGTTCCAGGCGCGGTCCACGACGACCGCCGGGTACGGCTCGTGCCCGCCGAGCACCTGCCGGATGGCGGCCCGGACCGCGGCCATCGCCGGAGCGTCCAGCGACGTCTCCGGGTAGACCGGGGCGTAGCCGGCGGCGAGCAGCAGGCGGTTGCGTTCCCGCAGCGTGAGGTCCATGTTGTCGGCCAGTTGCAGGACCATCTCCCGGCTCGGCGTCGAGCGCCCGGTCTCCAGGAAGCTCAGGTGCCGGGTGGAGATGTCGGCCCGCAGGGCCAGCTCCAGCTGGCTGAGCCGGCGTCGGCGCCGCCAGTCCCGCAACAGCTCTCCGACGGCTGGTCTCGGCACGGCGACGGTCACCGGGCAATGGTGCGGCACCGGTTCGCCCGGTGTCCATTACCCCGGACGTAATGGAACGGCATTACCTCGCGGGTAATCGACGGCCGGCAGCGACGGTGCGAGTCTTCCAGGGCGCCACGGAAACGTGGTTCTCCGGTCCGACGAAATGGAGCCTTGAGATGAGTGACCTGACCGGCACGGTCGAGCGTTACCTGGAGATCTGGAACGAGTCCGACGCCGCGCTGCGGGCCGCGAAGATCCGCGAGGTGTGGACCGAGGATGCCACCTACACCGACCCGCTGGCCAGCGTCAGCGGCCACGAGGCGGTCAACGCGCTGATCGGGGCCGCTCGGGAGCAGTTCCCCGGCATGGCCTTCACGCTGGCCGGACCGGTCGACACCCACCATGACGTCGCCCGGTTCACCTGGCACCTGGCGCCGGCCGGTGCCGCCGAGCCCGTCGTCGTCGGCTTCGACGTGGCGAAGGCCGGCGACGACGGCCGGCTGACGGCGGTGTACGGCTTCCTCGACAAGGTGCCCACCGGCAGCTGAGCTGCCGCCGCCGGTCCCGTGCCACCTCGGGGCGCGCGGCGGACGCACGCCCCGGGGCAGGCGCGTCCGGGCCGGCCCGTCACCGGCCGGCCCGGACCACGGGATCAGACCAGGTCGAACCGGTCCAGGTTCATGACCTTGACCCAGGCCGCGACGAAGTCCCGCACGAACTTCTCCCGGGCGTCGTCGCTGGCGTAGACCTCCGCGACCGCGCGCAGCTCCGAGTTCGATCCGAACACGAGGTCCGCCCGGCTGCCGGTCCACTTGACCTCGCCGGTGGCGAAGTCACGGCCCTCGAAGGTGTTCGCGTCCTCGGCGGTCGGCTTCCACGTCGTACCCAGGTCCAGCAGGTTGACGAAGAAGTCGTTGGTCAGCGCACCCGGCGACGCGGTGAGGACGCCCAGCGGCGACTGCTTGTGGTTGGCGCCCAGGACGCGCAGACCGCCGACGAGGACGGTCATCTCGGGCGCGCTCAGGGTCAGCAGGTTCGCCTTGTCGATCAGGAGGAACTCCGCCGGCAGGACGTTGCCCTTGCCGAGGTAGTTGCGGAACCCGTCCGCCGTCGGCTCCATCGCGGCGAACGACTCGACGTCGGTCTGCTCCTGCGTCGCGTCGGTACGCCCCGGCGTGAAGGGAACCTCGATCTCGTGGCCCGCGGTCCGGGCGGCCTGCTCGACGCCGGCGCTGCCGGCGAGCACGATCAGGTCGGCGAGGGAGATCTTCTTCCCACCGGTCTGGGACGCGTTGAACGCCTCCTGGATCCCCTCCAGGGTGCGCAGGACCGGCGCCAGCCCGTCCGGATCGTTGATCTCCCAGGCGTTCTGCGGCTCGAGGCGGATACGCGCACCGTTGGCGCCGCCGCGCTTGTCGCTGCCGCGGAACGTCGACGCCGACGCCCACGCGGTGGAGACCAGCTGGGACACCGACAGCCCGGAGGCGAGGATCTGGGCCTTGAGCGCGGCGACGTCCGCGGCGTCGACCAGCTCGTGGTCCACCGGCGGCAGCGGGTCCTGCCAGATCAGCGTCTCGGCCGGCACCTCGGGACCGAGGTAGCGGGCCTTCGGGCCCATGTCGCGGTGGGTCAGCTTGAACCACGCCCGGGCGAACGCGTCCGCGAACTCCTCCGGGTGCTCCAGGAAGCGCCGCGAGATCTGCTCGTAGACGGGGTCGAAGCGCAGCGCCAGGTCGCTGGTCAGCATCCGCGGCTCGCGGCGCTGCGCCGGGTCGTGCGCCTCCGGCACCATGTCGCTGCCCGCGCCGTTCTTCGGCCGCCACTGGTGCGCGCCGGCCGGGGACTGCATCAGCTCCCAGTCGTACGCGAACAGGATGTGGAAGAACTCGTTGTCCCAGCGGGTCGGGTGGTAGGTCCACGTCACCTCGAGACCGCTGGTGATCGTGTCCGCGCCCCTACCGGTGCCGAAGCTGTTCCGCCAGCCCAGCCCCTGCTCCTCGATCGGGGCGGCCTCGGGCTCGGGGCCGACGTTGTCGGCGGGGCCCGCGCCGTGGGTCTTGCCGAAGGTGTGGCCGCCGGCGATCAGCGCGACGGTCTCCTCGTCGTTCATCCCCATCCGGCGGAACGTCTCGCGGATGTCCCGGGCCGAGGCGATTGGGTCCGGGTTGCCGTTCGGGCCCTCCGGGTTGACGTAGATGAGGCCCATCTGGACGGCGGCCAGCGGGTTCTCCAGCTCCCGGTCACCGCTGTACCGGGCCTCGCCCAGCCACTCGGTCTCGGGGCCCCAGTAGACGTCCTCGTCCGGCTCCCACACGTCCGCCCGGCCGCCGGCGAAGCCGAAGGTCTTGAAGCCCATCGACTCCAGTGCCACGTTGCCGGCCAGGATCATGAGGTCGGCCCAGGAGATCTGCTGGCCGTACTTCTTCTTGACCGGCCACAGCAGGCGGCGGGCCTTGTCGAGGTTGCCGTTGTCCGGCCAGCGGTTCAGCGGCGCGAAGCGCTGCTGACCGGCGCCGGCGCCACCGCGGCCGTCACTGATGCGGTAGGTGCCCGCGCTGTGCCAGGCCATCCGGATCATGAGCGGCCCGTAGTGGCCGAAGTCGGCCGGCCACCAGTCCTGCGAAGTGGTGAGCAGCTCGGCGATGTCGCGCTTCACCGCGTCCAGGTCGAGGCTCTTGAACGCCTCGGCGTAGTCGAGCCGCGCGCCGTACGGGTCCTTCACCGGCGGGTTCTTGGCCAGGATGTTCAGGTTGAGCTGGTTCGGCCACCAGCCACGGTTGCCGCCGCCCTGGGTGGGGTGGGGAGCGCGTCCGTGCGCCACCGGGCAGCGGGACTCGCTGCCCGCTTCGGCGTCGTGGACGACGGCGTCGTGGTTCTCTGGCATGTGTTTCCTTCCGTGACGTGGCGGATCGGGAGATCGGGAGTCTAGGAACCGGCTCCGGCGGAGCAGTCGGGGCACCGGCCCCAGTAGGTGACCTCGGCCTCGTCGACCGAGAAGCCGCTGGCGTCCGACGGCGTCAGGCAGGGCGACTCGCCGACGGCGCAGTCGACGTCGGCGATCCGGCCGCAGGACCGGCAGACGACGTGGTGGTGGTTGTCGCCGACCCGCGCCTCGTAGCGGGCCACCGACCCGGACGGCTCGATGCGCCGCACCAGGCCCGCGGTGGTCAGCGCGCGCAGCACGTCGTAGACGGCCTGGTGGGACACCTCGGGCAGCGCGCGGCGTACGGCCCGGATGATCGAATCCGTGTCGGCGTGGGGGTGCGCGTGCACCGCGTCCAGCACGGCCACCCGGGGACGGGTCACCCGCAACGCGGCCCCGCGCAGCAGCTGCTGGTAGTCCGGGATCCTGGCCACGCCGAGAAGCATGGCCGGCTTTTTGGAATCAGTCAAGATTATGGGTCGGACGTCACCGATCTCCGTTGCCCGGGGCGTTCCCGGTCCCGCACACTCCCCCGATGGACCCGGAGCGGAACGACCTGCCGCACGAGCGGGCACTACGGCACGTGTCGGCCATGTCCGGCGGCACGCCGGTGGACCCGAGCCTCCGCGTGACGTTGAACTTCCACCCCGACCACCGGGCCGGCGACCGGCTCGTCCTGGAGGCACTGGCCAGCGACGGCGTCTACCTGTCGCAGTTCGTCACCGGCACCGGCAACGGCGGCCTGACCGCGTACCCGGGCGGCGACCGGTGGCGCTGGGAGAGCCGGATCTTCGGCGGCGCGTACGACGATGCCGACGGCGTCCACCGGCCCGTCTACGGCGGGCTGAACTTCCGTCGCAAGCCGGTCGGCGCGGCCGCCCGGTTCGGCTCGGCGCACGTCCGGCTCAGCGGCGGCACGCTCGCCCGTACCACGTTCTGCTACCCCGACAGCCACCTGGAGCCGGCGCACTTCGCGGTCGCCGACCGGATGGCGCTGATCGAGTTGGCCCTGGCCGACGAGCAGGACGACCTGGACGACTACGTCGAGGCCCACGTCCACGGTCCGGTACGCCTCGACCGCGACGTCGAGGCCCTGGTCCTCGACCCCAGCTACCGGGGCACCCCCGTCGAGGACGCCGCCGCGCTCCTGCCCTGCCCGGTGGAGTGGCATCCCGGCTTCCGGCTGTCCGTCGACGAACTGCGGCGGCATCCCGACTACCGGGGCCAGCGGTACGTCGACCTCGGCGTGGAGCTGGCCGTCGACGGCCACCTGACGCCGCGGATCATCGGCGACGCCGCCCGGACCGGCCGGCACGACCCGCAGGATCTCAAGCGGGTCTGGCACTACCTGGCCCGCTTCGGCGCGCCGGCCCCGCCCGGCCAGGTGGCCACATCGGACGGACGAGGGCCGCACCGGTAGGGGCCACCGGCCCTGCCGGCTGATCGCGGCCGGCCGTAGCCTCGGGCGTGGAGGTACTCATGCGCGTGGCGGTGTTCAGCACGAAGACGTACGACCGGGACTTTCTCCTCGCTGCCAACCAGGCGGCCGGTCACGACCTGGCCTTCCTGGAGCCTCGCCTCTCGGCGCAGACCGCGCGGCTGGCCGCCGGGGCCCGGGCGGTGTGCGCCTTCGTCAACGACGACCTCGGCGCGCCGGTGCTGGCCGAACTGGCCGATGCCGGCGTGCGGGTGGTCGCCCTGCGGTCGGCCGGTTTCAACCACGTCGACGTGGCCGCCGCGCGCCGGCTCGGCCTGACGGTGGTCCGGGTGCCGGAATACTCGCCGTACGCGGTGGCCGAGCACACCGTCGGGCTGATGCTCGCCCTCAACCGCAAGATCCACCGCGCCTACAACCGGGTTCGCGAGCACAACTTCGCCCTCAGCGGGCTGCTCGGCTTCGACCTGCACGGGCGTACCGTCGGCATCGTCGGCACCGGCAAGATCGGCCAGTCCGTCGCCCGCATCCTCGCCGGCTTCGGCTGCCGGCTGCTGGCCAGCGACCCGGATCCGAACGACGAGGCACGCGCTGCCGGCGTCGAGTACGTGCCGCTCGAGAAACTGCTCGCCGAGTCGCACGTGGTCACCCTGCACTGCCCGCTCACCCCGGACACCCACCACCTGATCGACGCCGGCCGCATCGCCCAGATGCGCGAGGGCGTGATGCTGATCAACACGAGCCGGGGAGCGCTGGTGGACACCCAGGCCGTCATCGCCGGACTGAAGAAGGGCCGGATCGGCTACCTGGGCCTCGACGTGTACGAGGAGGAGACGGACCTGTTCTTCGAGGACCTCTCCGATCACGTGCTCACCGACGACGAATTCTCCCGGCTGAATACGTTCCCGAACGTGCTGGTCACCGGTCACCAGGCGTTCTTCACCGAGGAGGCGCTGGGCAACATCGCCGCCACCACGGTCGGCCACCTGACCGCCATCGAGCGCGGCGGCCCGGAGGCGGTCACCGGCCCGGCCCGGGTCTGCTGACGTCTTCCCGGCGCCAGCGTGAGTCGCGCGCGGCTGCGCCGCCGGCCGTGTCGTTTTCGTCCAAGACGCCTACCGCGGACGGTACGTAGCCTGAGCGCGCGTCCCGCCGCTGCGAGTCCGCGTGACGCGGGCCGAGGCGTGCGACGGTCTCGTCGCCGGTGAACGAAGGAGAAGCAACGGATGCGCGATCTGGTCTATACCGGGTTCATGTCGCTCGACGGCGTCGTGGACTCCCCGGGGGGCGGGCCGGGTGAGGACCACCGCAGCGCTGGCTGGGTGGTCAAGGACGTCGAGTTCCTGCCCGAGGCGTTCTCGCTCAAGGGCGAGGAACTCGCGGAGACGACGGCGTTGCTGTTCGGCCGCCGCAGCTACACGGCGTTCGCGCCGATCTGGCGCGACTCCGACGACCACGCCGCCTACAAGGACCTACCCAAGTACGTGGTGTCGACCACGATGCCCGAGGACGCCGTCGTCGAGGGCTGGGGCCCGACGACGATCCTCCGCTCGACCGACGACGTCGTCGCGCTCAAGCAGAGCGCCGGCGGCGCGATCTTCATCCACGGGAGCGCCGAACTCGCCCGACGCCTGTCCGACGCCGGCCTCATCGACCGGTACCACCTTCTCGTCTTCCCCGTGCTGCTCGGGGCCGGGAAGGGCCTGTTCGGCCAGGCGGACCGGGACAGGCAGATGCTGCGCCTCCGCGAGTCCGCCGCCTACCCGAACGGTGTGCTCAAGCTGATCTACGACGTCACCGGCTGATCCAGGTCGAAACCGATCGCACCGCCGGTGCCCTCACGTAGCTGCCGTGCCGTGCGCCCGACGTACCGGCGCAGCGCGCGGGCCAGGTGCGGCTCGTCGAAGTAGCCGAGCCCGGAGACCACACCGGCGACCGGTACGCCGGCGGCCAGCAGCGCCGCGGCCTCGCGCGCCCGCTCGATCTGCCGTACCGCGCCCTGCGCTAGCCCGGTCGCCGCCCGGAACCGGCGTTCGACCGTGCGTGCCGTGACCCCTGGACGGTGGCCCGAGCGGACCTGCGCGACGAGCGGGTCACGGACCAGGGCCCCGGCGCGGACGAGACGGTCGACCAGGGCTTCCGCGTCGTCGGGGCCGGGCGTCTGCCACCGGACACCGCCCAACCGGAAGCTCCTACGGGTGGTGTCGGGCAGGTCCGCTCCCCCGTCGACGAGAAGCGGAGCGGGCACGGCCCGCAGCGACGTACCCACGGCGAACTCGATACCCACGAACGTCGCGCCCTCCGGCACCGGCGCCGTACCGGTCCTGGTCGCGGGCCCGGTGATGCTCGCGTACGCCGTCCCGGCGCGCTCGAAGAACACCAGCCCCCAGCACGGCGTCGCGACCGAGGTCATCTCCGCGACCTGCTCGCTCGTGCAGGTCCAGACGGTGTCGACCCACGCCGAGTCGGACCCGCGCGTTCCGAACCGCAGTCCCACGACGCGAAGGATACGTGCGGTACGCGAACCCCCCGTGGCGGGGAGATTGCCTCTACAGTGCCGGACATGACGGAGGTCGGACCGGACTGGCGGTTGGTCGGCGGGGTGGCGACGGCCTGGTTCGAGGCGCCGTCGCTGACCGAGGGGGCAGCGCTGGCCGGGCGCATCCTGGAGATGCCGGCCGAGATCGTCGTCGACCTGCGCGCGACCGGCCTTCGGGTACGCCTCGACTCGGACGAGCACGCCGAGGCGGTGTCGGCGGCGGCGCGGGAGCTCGGGCTGGCCGCGAACCCCGGCGTGCCGCAGCATCTGAGCGTCGAGTTCGAGACCACGCAGCCGGCTGCGGTACGACGGTTCTGGCAGCGCGTGCTCGACTACACCCCAGGGGAGGACGGCGGTCTGGTTGATCCGCTGCGGCGGGGCCCCGCGATCCGGATCCGGCCGGCGACCGAGCCACGGCCGCTGCGGAACCGCATCCACCTCGACGTGGTGCGGCCGGCCGCGGCGGTCGAGCAGGCGAGCCCCGGTGAGGCGTCCGGACCGTACGGGGTCTGCCACACCGACCCCGACGGCAACGAGGTCGACCTGGTGCCGGGCGCGCCGCTCGGCGAGGGCGGTGGCACAGCCGACTGGCAGGCGGTGTTCAGCGCGATGGCCTGTTACCGCACCACCTCGTCGACGCAGCAACGTGAGCTGGTCGCCGCGGCAGCCGCGCTGGCCGACGACGGGGGCTTCCCGCTGCTGGTCGACCTGCGCCCCGGGCTCGTGATCATCGACAGCGGCAAGGACCAGTGGGAGGACGACGCCCACGGCCTCGACCTCGACTTCACCACCCTCGCCGGACGCATCCAGACCGCTGCCCGTGAACTCGGGGCCACCGCGGATCCGGGGCTGCCGCGCTTCGCCCAGTTCGTCCTCGGCGCCGCCGACGTCGCCGCGGTCCGCGCGTTCTGGGCCGCCGCACTCGGATACACCCAAGACCGACGGGCCGGGGTCAGCGACATCCACGATCCGCGACGGCTGAACCCGGTGCTGGTGTTCCAGGAACTCGACGCTTCGGAGACCGAGCGGCGCCGGCAGCGCAACCGCATCCACGTCGAGCTGGCGGTGCCGTCGGACGTCGCGCAGACGCGCCTCGCCACGGCCGTCGCAGCCGGTGGCCGGCTCCTCGACGAGTCGGAGGGCCGCTGGCAGGTCGCCGACCCGGAAGGCAACGAGATGGTGATCGTCGGTGGGGGGTGAGCTCCGGCACGCGATCCAGGACGCGGGCAGGGACGGGACCGTCGTTCACCGTGCGCGAGTGCGGTAGCGGAGGTGTACGACGCCGTTGCGGAACCGGCGCTCGTCGAGCAGCTCAAGGTCGGTACGGAAGCCGGTCGGCAGCCCTGGCTTGCCCCCGCCGACGACCACGGGCAGGACGAACAACTGGCACTCGTCGACCAGCCCGGCCTGGAAAGCCTGCCTCGCGAGGTTGGCGCCACCCACGGTGAGATCGCTGCTGGCGGTGGCCTTCAGTTCGTGTACCGCGGCGGGGTCGAAGCGGCGTTCGAGTCGGGTGTCGGCAGTTGACACCGCGGCGAGGGTCGTGGAGTAGACGACTTTGCTCGCCGATTGCCAGGCGCTCGCGAAGTCGGCCATGAGGTCGGACTTCTCGGCCAGGGCAGCGTCGGTCTCCCAGACAGTCATCGATTCGTACAGGCGTCGCCCGTAGAGGAACGTGCCCACTGACCGCAGGAGGTCGGTGGTGAACGCGAACACCTCGTCGTCGATCGGGAACCAGTCGAACGCGCCGCGTTCGTCCTCGATGTAGCCGTCAAGCGACACGTTGTTCACGTAGATCAGTTTTGCCATGCCACTACCTCTCCATGATCAGCCGCACCAGCCCGGACCTTCGTCAGTGCGGCGTCCAGTTTGGTGAACGCCTGGCGCCAACCCTCCTGGCTGGGGCGCGTCAGATGCTCGGGGAGCCACTGGCGGATCTCCAGTCGCGTCCGCCCGTCGGCCTCGTCGTGGAACTCGACGCGCAGTCTCGTCTCGAACGGCTCGATGCCCTCCTGCAGCCGGCCACCGACGTGCATGACGCCTTCGAGCAGTTCACCGTCGACGACGTCGGTGAGGTCGACGTGGATGCGTACGCGAAGGTCGGGTGCGGCCGCATTGACCTCCGTCCACCGTTGAAAACCACCGGGACGTACGTCGAACTCGATCTCATCGCGCGGCAGTGAGTTGCCGGTCGGGCCCCACCACGCCGCCAAATGGTCGGGGTCGGTGAAGGCTCGGTAGACGAGCTCCCGCGGCGCGTCGAACACACGCGAGATGACGAGCTGCGGAACTTCCTCGTTCAATCGGACTCCCTGGGGTCGTCGGCCATCCGGTCCGTCGCCGGTCCGGCGGCCTGCACCGCGGCGAGGTGGGCATCGAGGCGGGTGAGGGACGAGTCCCAGAACCGCCGGTAGCGCTCGATCCAGTCGGCCGCCTCGCGCAGCGGGGCAGCTTCGAGGTGGCTCGCGCGCCACTTGCCCGACCGCGACCGCGAGATGAGCGCGGCACGTTCGAGCACCTTCAGGTGCCGTGACACCGCCGGCATCGAGATGGACAACGGAGCGGTGAGCTCGGTGACCGTGGCGTCGCGGATGGCCAGCTCGGCGATGATCGCGCGTCGAGTCGGGTCGGCGAGCGCCGAGAACACCGCACTGAGCTGATCGGTGCCAGCCATCGGGAGCCCTCCTCGTTTAACCAACATGTTAAGCGTATTGACGCACGGTTGAGGTTGTCAACGCATGGGCCGCAAGGCCGGCTCGGTGCCACCCCGGCGCTGACGTGTCGCCGAGGGATGACGGGATCGACAGGCGACCTGCGCCCGGACACGTGGCAGTGGCATTTTGCACTCTCAGTGCACTTGTACAGGGTGCCCAGGGAATCTAGCGTCACGCCATGGCTGATTCATGGACGTTCGCCGTCGCCCGCGATGACCTCGGCCGGACCACCGTCGTCGCCCGAGCCGCCCCGCAGATCCGATCCGGTGAGGCGCTGCTGCGGGTGGAACGGGTCGGGCTGACCGCCAACAACGTGACCTACGCGGTCCTCGGTGAATCCATGCGGTACTGGCAGTTCTTCCCGGCCGAGCCGCGAGGGCTGAGCGCGGAGTGGGGCCTTACGCCACTCTGGGGTTTCGCCGAGGTGGTCGAATCAGCCGCTGCCGGCGTCGACGTGGGGATGCGGGTCTACGGCTATCTTCCGCCGGCCAGCCATCTGGTGGTGCGGCCGGAGCGGGTCGACTCGACCGGGTTCCGTGACGGCAGCGCCCACCGTGTCGACCTGCCGTCGCCCTACAACGCCTACCGGTCGACCGCGAACGATGCCGCGTACCGCGCGGACCAGGAGGACCTGCTGGTGCTTTACCGGCCGTTGTTCTTCACCTCCTTCATGTTGGCCGACCAGATCGTCGACAACGACTTCTACGGGGCGCGGCAGTTGGTCCTCTCGTCGGCCTCGAGCAAGACCGCGTACGCCGCCGCTTTCGAGTTGCATGGTCGCGGGCCGCGGCTGATCGGCCTCACGTCACCCGGGAACGTGGCCTTCACGCGGTCCCTCGGCACCTACGACGAAGTCCTGTCGTATGACGAGGCCGCCGACCTGAAGCCGGTGCCGACGGTCTATCTCGACCTGTCCGGAGCCCCAGCGACGCGAGTTGCGCTGCGCGAACTCCTCGGTGACAAGCTCGTGCGTGACATTGCCGTCGGCCTGACCAACCAGATCCCGAACGCGGACGACGCGGGCGAGGTGTTCTTCGCGCCCGTACAGATGCGCAAACGGCGCCAGGACTGGGGGCGTGACGGCCTGGACCAGCGCTTCGCCGACGCCTGGCGACGATTCGCCGACGCGGCGGGGGCATGGCTCGAGGTACGCGCCGGTGAAGGCCCGGAAGATCTCCAGCGTTTCTGGCTGGACGTCTACCACGGCCGCAGCGAACCGCGGGTTGGCCACATCATCCGGTCCTGACCTGCACCAACGGGAGTCGGTGCCGCTCCGGTTCCTGGTAGAGCAGCGCAGCCAGCCGATAAGCGCGATCCCAGACGCGGCCCTGGAAGCGGTAGGCATCGCGCCGGGCCGACACCTGTCGGGGTGTAGGCAGGCGGGCTGCCGGGTACCTCGCGCCCGACCCCCGTACCCCTGCCCAGGAGGACCTATGACCGTCGTACTCGCCGTCGCCTGCAGCGACGGGGTGGTGATCGGCGCGGACTCCCAGATCACCGAGAGCAACCGCGGTCTGAGCTTCCCCGCCCAGAAGCTGCACCCGCTGGGCTCCTGCGCGGCCTGGGGCGGCAGCGGCGCGCGGGGAGTACTCAACGACCTGCGCCCCCTCCTCCAGGACTCGGCCACTGCCATCCTCGAAGCACCCGACATCGGCGACGAGTTGCAGGAGCGCGTCCTGCCCGTCTTCAAGAAGCACTACGAGAACTACATCCCGGACGTGCCCGGCGAGGACGGCGGCGGCGGGGTGTCGGCGTACCTGCTCGCGGCCGGCTACAGCCAAGGCGGGCCGTGGATCGTGGAGATCAATCCCAACGGGCTCATCGGCCGCTACGAGGACGTGGGCTTCCACGCCATCGGCTCCGGCGCGCCCATGGCCCAGCAGGCCGGCGCGCTGCTGTCCCACTTCCGGATGACCACGCGCACCGTCGAATACGGCGTGGTGGGGGTGGTACGGGTGCTGGAGGCCCTGGAGCGGACCTCGCCGTCGGTCGGTGGGCCGTTCAGTGTCTCGTGCATCCGCGAGGAGGGCGCCCACCACCTCGACGAGAAGGAGATCGCCAAGGCACTGAAGGATGCCCAGCGCTGGCGCGACCTCGAACAGGAGGCGCTCGACCGGCTGTTCGACTGACGCTGGCGGGTAATCGGCGACGACCGGCATGGTTACGGCAGTCGGTGGTTGGAGCGGTCCCTGCGGTTGGAGCGCGACGGCGGTACACCGCCTGGCGAGGTCAGGACCGGCGGAGGCGTCGCTTACGCCGTCGCCGCCGGGCTCGACTACGTCCGGTCTCGGAAGTCTCGCGCGCCTGGCGCACCACGACCCTGGGCTTCACCGGTCGTCCGGCGAGCAGGCAGGCCACGGCGGTCATGGCGAAGGCCACGAGCCAGATGAACATCGCGGAAGGCCCATTGATGTCGTCCGGCAGGCGTGGATCGACCAGGCCCTCCGGGTCCCGTATCACCGTGACCCGCGCGCCGACCTCGCCTTCGGGATTGTGGCTCGCACCGATCTCCGCGCCCGGCCACGCGCCCAACTCACCGGGAATGCGTGTCCCCTCCGGATCCGCCAGCGCATAGTAGAGGTGGCGCCCCTTCTCGGTACCGTCGCGTACCTGCGTCACGGTGGCCTCGACCCGCTCGCCGCGCGCTTCGAGGACGGCGGTGTGAAGGCCCATCGCGCTGGCGAACAAGAGCAGCCCGGACAAGAGCCATGCCAGGCACAGCAGGCCCATGCGGGGAGGCTGTGCGGGAGCGGTCACGAGCACCGCCGCCACCAAGACGATGCACCACACGATCGTGCCCGGCACGGCCGCAACGTCGGCGCGGATCCACGTGGTCGCGACCAGTGCGCCGCCGAGTGCCGACACGACGGTCAACACGGCCAGATACGCCGCACCGAGCTGATTCACCAGCCGGAAACTGCGAATCAGCACGGGCCGGAGTGTAGAGCGGCAGTACAAGGCTGCACGGCGCGCGGGATTCGCTTCGCCGGCCGCTGGGTTGTGCAAGTTGACTGAGGCTGGCGGTGAGTTTTACGAGACACCCCTTGGCCGAAGGTGGCGGCCGCCGTGTCTTCGACCGGGCTGCGGAGTCGATCGGTCTCGCCGGCCTGACGCCGCATAAGCTGCGGCACACGGCGGCCAGTCTGGCAGTGGCCGAGGGCGCCGACGTGGCGGTGCAGCGGATGCTCGGGCACGCCTCGGCCGCCATGACCCTGGACGTGTACGCGGACCTGTTCGAGGACGACCTGAACCAGGTGGCGGACCGCCTCGACCGGGCGGCGGGTCGTGCTGCCGCGGACTCGGTGCGGACTGAGGGCGTCGGTCCAGACCTGGACGCGGTTCGTCCCGCTGGTCGTCAACCTGGCTGAGCTGGGCGCTTTTGCGGTGGGCCGGAGATACCACCATGCGAACCACACCGCCACGATCAGCGGTGACCCGCTACCGGCGTCTCTGACCAGGTCACGGGAGCGTGGTACGTGCAGCCCGATGACCGACACCAACGTCAGATCCGTCTCGGTCAGCGACTCAGGCTGCCGCGTCGCGAGACTCGAAGCTCACGTTGAGACTGACCTGCAACGCCGACGCCAACCGCTCCAGCACCGGCAGGGTGGGCACGGTGCCGCCGGCCTCGAACCGGGCAATCGCCGACTGCGTCATGCCCGACTCCTTAGCAAGTTGCGCCTGGCTCCAACCTCGACGTTCACGAAGATCGCGCACCGCACGACCAAGCTCGAACGCCAACCGCGCCGCGTCGTACGCCTCGACCGCTCCAGACTCGGCCATGCGCCGCTCCCGCATCGCGGCCCAGTCGCCACGCTCACCCATGAGCTACCCCTCTCCTTCCACGACGCGGTGCGCCTCATCAATGCAGATCGCCAACGCCCGACGCGCCCGGTCGACCTCCCGCACGTCACGCATGCGTGTCTTGTAGAAGACCGTCAGCAGGACGATCCGTCTGTCCGGCGCGACCCAGTAGGTGACGCGGACCGCCTGCCGCTCCAGGTAGAACCGCAACTCACGCAGCTTCCCGTCCAGCTGCTTCGTGTACGGCTCACCCAACAACGGTCGTGTTCAGCCAACAGATCCACGTAGAACGCCGCTCGGGCGAACAGTGCCGTCGGCAGGCCCTCCAACCACTTCTCGACCTCCGGCTCCAACTCGACCACACCCCACGGCATAGCATAGATGCTATACCGAACGCTGCATCAGCGCGGGCCAGGAGCGGTGTTCGCACTGTTCGAGCCAGGGCTACATAAGTGCAGGTCAAAGCCGGGGTGGGGCGGGCGGGACTCGAACCCGCGACCGAGGGATTATGAGTCCCCTGCTCTAACCGGCTGAGCTACCGCCCCGGCACCGCGCCGGATCGTAACCCGCCCGGTTGTTCAGCGGCCAGCACGAACCAGCTCCCCTCGGGCACGCGTCACGGCGCAACAGCACGATGGGCAACGCGAGAATAACAGCGCGCATCCGCGCGCCCCCGCCGAGGAGGCGTCAGGTTGGCGCGCGCAGGTGCGCCAGGACCGCACCGGCCGTACGCCAGCCGCTGGCCAGCGCTCCCTGGATCGACGGGCTGTCCCGGTGGTCTCCGGCGACGAAGAGCCCGTCGCCGAGCGCGACCGGTTTGCGGAGCCGACCCTGCGGCGGCGGGGCGGCCGGCAGCGCGGCCGGGACCGACACCGTGGTGAGGTGCGTCCAGTCGGCTGTGGACCGACCGTAGAGGCGGGTCAGCTCGTCGCGGACGACCGGCTCGGGTGGGACCGTGGGCCCCACCGCCGAGGTGGCGACGAGGTGCCGGCCCTCCGGCGCGTACGTGGGGGCGGCCCGGCTCACGACGACGGTGTTGGCGACCAGTTCCCGCCGGTCGCCGTCGACGAGCAGGATCGGCTCGTCCAGGGGCGGGCTGTCGGTGGAGTGGTACCAGGTCGTGTAGCTGTGCGTGCGTACCGGCGAAAGCATCGGCAGCAGGGTGGCCGCCGCGGGCGGATCCACCGCGACCACGACGGCGCGGGCGGCGATGTCGCCGGCCTGGGTGCGGACCCGGCCCGGCGCGACCTCGGCGACCGGGGTGTCCAGGTCGATGAGGTCGGCCGGCAGCGGGGCGGCGATCGCCCGTGGCAGCGCGGCCATCCCCTCGGCCGGCAGGCCGATGCGTCCACGGGCGAAGGAGCGCAGCACCATCGTGAGAACGCGGCTGGAGGTCTCGAGCTCGCGCTCGATGAACACGCCGGAGAGGAACGGCCGCAGCAACTCCTCGATGATCGCGTCGGAGAGGCCGGCCCGGCGCAGCGCGACCTCGGTGGTGGTCTCCGGTGCGTTCAGGAGCCGCCGGGCGGGCAGGGTGGCGCAGCCCGCCGCGAGCGCGGCGAACCGCAGCCGGTCCGGCAGTGACCCGACGCCGGCCAGGGCGGTGCCGGGCGCGCCGGTCGGCTCGCGCAGCGGGTTGACCAGCCGGGTCAGGGTCGTGCCGCGGCGGACCAGCACCCCGGGCGTGAAGTAGCCGAGGCCGAGCCGGTCGACGTCCAGCAGGGTGCCGAGCCGCGGGTAGGCGGTGTTGAGGACCTGGAAGCCGCGGTCGAGCAGGAACCCGTCGAAGGCGTCGGTGGCGACGCGCCCACCGAGGCGGTCGGTCGCCTCCAGGAGTCGCCACGGTACGCCGGCACGGTGCAGTCGCCGCGCCACCGCCAGCCCGGCCAGGCCGCCCCCCACAACCACCACATCGGTCTCACCCAACACCCGCCCAGCCTTCCCTGCCAACACCTCACACGGAACAGAACCTCCCGTCGATCTTGCACTTTCCGCCCCGACGAATGGCGCGAACTTCGCATCTCGCGGGCACAAAGTGCAAGATCGGCGAGAGGGGGGGTGCGTGGGACGGCGAAACGCCCGCCGGGCTGACCGACGGGCGCTTGATGAAAGAGGAGCTCCCCCGTTTGGACTCGAACCAAAAACCTGCCGGTTAACAGCCGGCTGCTCTGCCAATTGAGCTACGGGGGACCGTGCTGCCACGCGGCTTCCGGATCTCCGGTGCCGTGTGACGGGACAAGAGTACAGGACTCCCGGGGGTGTTGGTCCAGGGGGTTACGCCCGTGCTCCCCTGCTCGATTTGCGGGATGTTCCGGACAAATCGTCATCAGGGCACAAGGAGGCTTGAGCGGAGAGCAGGATGGGTAGTTAGCTGCCGACGACAGGACGCAGGCGCGAATCGGTACGTCCCGACGGGGTATGTGACGGGACGACGGCGCGTCAGGTACGGAAGGAGCCGCCATGCGCGGAAAGATCATGTTTCTTGGCGGGCTGGCTGCGGGATTCGTCCTGGGCGCCCGTGCCGGCCGGGAGAAGTACGAGGAGCTGGTGATTCGGGGCCGCAAGGTCCTGGACCACCCGACCGTCCAGGAGGCGGCGGGCGTGGCCCAGGCCCAGGCGACCCGGCTCTACAGCGAGGGCAAGGACAAGCTCGGCCAGTCGAAGCTGGGCGAGAAGCTGGGCGGCAACGGTCACAAGCAGGAACTGACCGCCGCCGACGACGCGTTCGCGGGCACGCCGGCCACCGCCGGCGCGAAGTCCGGCTCGGTGGGCACGACCACCACGCCGACGTCGACCACCAGCACGTCCCGCTCCAAGCCCTCCAGCTCGGGCAGCAGCGGCAGCACCCTGTAATCCGGTACGCCTTAGCGGGCCGGTCGTCGGAGGACGACCGGCCCGCTGGCGCGTACGCCGAGGTGCGCCTCGCCCCCGTTGCCCGCGCGGCGGATCGCCGGGCCGGCACGAAGCGCCACCGGCGTCAGTCCTTGCTGCTGAAGGCGGCGTCGAAGGCGGCCGCCGGGGCGTCGAAGGCGAGGCGGCGGACGAACTGCAGGGCTTCCGGGGCGCCGACGAGGCGGTCCATGCCGGCGTCCTCCCACTCGATGGAGATCGGGCCGTCGTAGCCGATCGCGTTCAACGCTCGGAAGCAGTCCTCCCACGGCACGTCGCCGTGGCCGGTGGAGACGAAGTCCCAGCCGCGGCGCAGGTCCGCCCACGGCAGGTGCGAGGAGAGCCGGCCACGGCGGCCGTCACCGGTACGCACCTTCGCGTCCTTGCAGTCGACGTGGTAGATCCGGTCGGCGAAGTCGAAGATGAAGTTCACCGGGTCGAGTTCCTGCCACACGAAGTGCGACGGGTCCCAGTTCAGGCCGAAGGCCGGGCGGTGACCGACCGCTTCGAGGGCCCGCTTCGTCGTCCAGTAGTCGTACGCGATCTCGCTCGGGTGCACCTCGTGGGCGAAACGCACCCCCACCTCGTCGAAGACGTCGAGGATCGGGTTCCACCGGTCGGCGAAGTCCTGGTAGCCGCGCTCGATCATCGCCGGCGGTACCGGCGGGAACATGGCGAGGGTGTGCCAGATCGACGAACCGGTGAAGCCGACGACGGTCCGTACGCCGAGCTTCGCCGCCGCCCGCGCGGTGTCCTTCATCTCCTGGGCGGCCCGCTGGCGTACGCCCTCCGGCTCGCCGTCGCCCCAGATCCGCGCCGGCAGGATGCCCTGGTGCCGCTCGTCGATCGGGTGGTCGCAGACCGCCTGGCCGACGAGGTGGTTGGAGATCGCGAAGACCTGGAGGTTGTGCTTGGCGAGCGTCTCCCGCTTGCGGTCGACGTACGAATCGTCGGCGAGCGCCCGGTCGACCTCGAAGTGGTCGCCCCAGCAGGCGATCTCCAGGCCGTCGTAGCCCCACTCGGAGGCGAGCCGGCAGACCTCGTCGAACGGCAGATCGGCCCACTGGCCGGTGAAGAGCGTGATGGGTCGCGCCATGGTCCTTCTCCCCTGTCGTGTTGGGGATTCCGTGCGTACGGGACCGGGGCGAGGGACGACCGGGTTGCGGGCGGCGCGAGGATGCACCGGTGGGCGCGGTCGCGCCTGGGACCGACGGGTTGCGCCTCCCGTCGGTTCACCGGCCACCTCACGGTCGCCGACCTCACTCTAGGCGGGATGCCCGCCGATCAAAAGGCCCGCTTGTCCGCGTCACCCGCGCCGCGCTGAGCCCGGCTGGCGGGTCATGTCGTCGGATTTACGTCGTCGGGTTCCGTCGCCGGGTTCCGTCGCCGGGTCGCGTCGCCGGGGTCGCTCGTCCGGGTCGTCTCCTCGGGGTCGCGTCGCCGGGGTCGTATCGGCAGCGGGTCGAGGCGGTCGATTCGCGTGGGCGTCAGGTCGTCGCCATCGAGTCGCCGTCACCGGCGACCTCGGCTCCGTGGCGTGCGGCGTGCGGCGTGCGGCGTGCGGAGTAACCATGCCGCCGCTCGGGCACCTGGCGTGCGCCTTCGGGCGTGTCGCTCCGCGAGACATAGCACGCGCACGAGCGGTATTCCTGAGAGACATAAATATGTCGGTGAGGAATGTCGCTCGCGTCCGTCATGCTCCCGCCAGCGCGGCGCGGTGCGACAGAAAAGTGACGCGGGGCGGCGCGGTGGATGCGGCACGGCGCGATGAGATGGGCGGTAGCGGCGCCCGCGGGGACGGCGGCAGCGGCGGGCGAGGGCGGCGGCGGTGGCGTCCCCGCCGGGGGGGCGGATGAAAGGGCCGCCGGCGCGGCACGGGTCCCGGG
>JAEYGD010000102.1 GCA_023402505.1 Actinomycetes bacterium | reverse complement strand
GTACTGGCTCGACCGGCCCGAGCGCCCCGACCCGCTGCCGCCGCTGCACGACACCACCGACACCGACCTGCTCGTCGTCGGCGGCGGCTACTCCGGGCTGTGGACGGCGCTGCTCGCCAAGCAGGACGACCCCGGCCGGGACGTGCTGCTGGTCGAGGCGGGCACCTGCGGCTGGGCGGCGTCCGGGCGCAACGGCGGCTTCTGCGCCGCGTCCCTCACCCACGGCCTCGCCAACGGCGCCGAGCGGTTCCCGCACGAGATCGCCGACCTGGAGCGGCTCGGCCGGGAGAACCTGGCGGCCATCGCCGCCACCGTCGACGCGTACGGCATCGACTGCGACTTAGAACGCACCGGCGAACTGGCGGTGGCGGTCGAGCCGTACCAGCTCGCCGGGCTCGCCGAGGACGCCGACCTGGCCCGCCGGTACGGCCACGACGTCGCCCTGCTCGACGCCGACGAGGTACGCGCCGAGGTGGACTCGCCGACGTACCTCGGTGGGCTCTGGGACCGCGACCGGGTGGCGCTGGTCGACCCGGCGAAGCTGGCCTGGGGGCTGCGCCGGGCCGCGGCCGACCTGGGCGTCCGGATCCACGAGCACACCCGGGTCACCGGGCTGCGCCGCGACGGCCTGGCACTGCGGGCGACCACCGCCGGGGGCGCGGACGCCGCGCCCGGCGCGGTGCGGGCCCGGCGGGTGGTGCTCGCGACGAACGCGTTCCCGCCGCTGCTGCGCCGGCTACGGGCCTGGATCGTGCCGGTGTACGACTACGCGCTGATGACCGAGCCGCTCGGCGACGCCCAGCGCACGGCGATCGGCTGGGCGAACCGGCAGGGGCTCGCGGACACCGGCAACCAGTTCCACTACTACCGGCTCACCCGCGACGGGCGGATCCTCTTCGGCGGGTACGACGCCGTCTACCACTACGGCAACCGGGTCGCGCCCGCCCTGGAACAGCGGGCCGCCACGTTCAGCGCCCTCGCCTCCCACTTCTTCACGACGTTCCCGCAGCTCGACGGGCTGCGGTTCAGCCACCGCTGGGGCGGCGTCATCGACACCTGCACCCGGTTCTGCCCGTTCTTCGGCACCGCCTACGAGGGCCGGCTGGCGTACGCGGCCGGCTACACCGGTCTCGGCGTCGGCGCGACCCGCTTCGGTGCCCGCGTGATGCTCGACCTGCTCACCGGCCGCGACACCCCGCTGACCCGGCTCGACCTGGTACGCGGCAAGCCGCTGCCGTTCCCGCCGGAACCCGTCCGGGCCGCCGGCATCCACCTCACCCGCTGGTCCCTCGCCCGCGCCGACGAGCGGCAGGGCCGGCGCAACCTGTGGCTCCGTACCCTCGATCGCCTTGGACTGGGGTTCGATTCCTGATGCGTATCCTCCTCGTCGGCGCCGGTGGCGTCGGCTCCGCCGCCGTATCCATCGCCGCCCGCCGTACCTTCTTCGAGACCATGGTCGTGGCCGACCGGGACCTCGACCGCGCGTCGCGCGCGGTCGCCGAGCGGGGCGAGCGCTTCGTCGCCGCGACGGTCGACGCCTCCTCGGCCGGCGCGGTGGCCGCGCTCTGCCGGGAACACCGGATCACGCACGTGCTCAACGCCGTCGACCCGCGCTTCGTCATGCCGGTCTTCGACGGAGCCTTCGCCGCCGGAGCCGACTACCTGGACATGGCGATGTCGCTGTCCCACCCGCACCCGTCCCGGCCGCACCTCGAAACCGGCGTCAAGCTGGGCGACGAGCAGTTCGCGGCCTCCTCGCGCTGGTCCGACGCCGGCCGGCTCGCCCTGTGCGGCATCGGCGTCGAACCGGGGCTGTCCGACGTGTTCGCCCGGTACGCCGCCGACGAGCTGTTCGCCGAGATCGACGAGATCGGCGTCCGCGACGGGGCGAACCTCACCGTCGACGGGTACGACTTCGCGCCCTCGTTCTCGATCTGGACGACCATCGAGGAGTGCCTGAACCCGCCGGTCGTCTGGGAGGCCGGCCGGGGCTGGTACACGACCCCGCCGTTCTCCGAGCCCGAAATCTTCCACTTCCCGGAGGGGATCGGCCCGGTCGAGTGCGTCAACGTCGAACACGAGGAGGTGCTGCTGATCCCGCGCTGGGTGGACGCCAAACGGGTCACCTTCAAGTACGGCCTCGGCAACGAGTTCATCGAGGTGCTGAAAACCCTGCACAAGCTGGGCCTCTCGTCGACGTCGCCGGTCCGGGTCGGTGACGTGTCGGTCTCGCCGCGGGACGTGGTGGCCGCCTGCCTGCCCGACCCGGCCACGCTCGGCGACCGGATGCGCGGCAAGACCTGCGCCGGCACCTGGGTCCGTGGCGTCGGCGTCGGCGTCGACGGGCGACCGCGCGAGGTGTACCTGTACCACGTCGTCGACAACGAGTGGTCGATGACCGAGTACGGCCACCAGGCCGTCGTCTGGCAGACCGCCGTCAACCCGGTCGTCGCCCTGGAACTGCTGGCCACCGGCCGCTGGTCCGGTGCCGGAGTGCTCGGCCCGGAGGCGTTCCCGCCGGTACCCTTCCTCGACCTGCTGACCGCCTACGGCTCGCCGTGGGGAATGGAGGAGCGGTAACCCACCAC
>JAEYGD010000099.1 GCA_023402505.1 Actinomycetes bacterium | reverse complement strand
CCGGCCGCTCACACCATCGGCTGGAAGAAATACGTCTGCCGCCGGCAGAAAAGGCCTGCCGGGTCGATCTCGAAGAAATCAGCGAAACGGAGATGGACCCGCGCCCCCGATTTCAGGGTACCGGTGAACTCGCCCCGGACGGCGACGCCGGCACCGTCACAGATCGCCGCCTGGACGGTGTGCCGGCCGGAAGCGATGATCCGCGTGTCGCGGTAGAAGTCGGTGAGAGCCTCCCGCCCCGTGAGCGGCTCGTAACCGGGTCGTTCGTACACGGCGTCCGGCGAGAACAGCTGCACCAGCGCCGAGACGTCGCCGTCGTCCACCAGGCGGTAGTAGCGTCGAACCCGGTCGAGAGAACCATTGGAGTCACGCAAATCAATCACTCCCCGTGTTGTCAACATCTGCCGCCGAAGTGATCGGTCGAGCAGACGCATCGACTGACTGATCGAGCACCGAAAACAGCGGTAACTGCTAACCAAATCAGTTTCGCCGCGTCACCGTATCGCATTCATCAATGCCCGTGGGGGCACCGGAAACCGCCGACGGAGCACCCCGCCGGCCGGCCTCACCGACCGGACGGAACCGGGTGCCGCCAGCCGTACGGATCGGCCGCCCGTCCACGCTGGACCGCGGTCAGCGCGTCGCGCAGGACGGCGGTCACCGGGCGGCGCGGATCGCACCCGGCGTCCCAGGCACCATCCCGGGTCACCACCTGGCGGATCGGCGCCACCACCGCGGCCGTCCCGCAAGCGAACGCCTCCCGGGTGACCCCAGCGGCGACCGAGCTGCGCCAGTCGTCGAGGACGATCGGCCGTTCCTCGGTACGCAGCCCCCGGTCGCCGGCCAGGGTCAGCAGCGAGTCCCGGGTGATGCCCGCCAGGATCGTCCCGCTGAGCGGGGGCGTGACGAGCGTCGTCCCGTCCGGACCGGACTCCACCAGGAACACGTTCATGCCGCCCATCTCCTCGACCCGCCGGCGCTCGCGCGCGTCGAGCCACAGCACCTGCTGGCAGCCGTTCGCGGTGGCCTCGGCCTGGGCGAGGTAACCCGGCGCGTAGTTGCCGGCGGCCTTCGCCGCGCCGACCCCGCCGGGCGCCGCCCGGATGTAGTTGTCGCTGGCCCAGACGGCCACCCCGGCGCCGTCCGGTTCGAAGAACTCCTCGGTCACGAACGCGATCAGCAGGAAGCGGTAGGACCGCGCCGGCCGCAGGGCGAGGCACGGCTCGTCGGCGAAGACGATAGGCCGCAGGTAGAGGCTGCGGCGAGGATCGTCCGGCACGAGCGCGGCGTCGGAGCGGAGCAGTTCGTCGACGGCCGCGACGAACAGCTCCGGGGGCAGCGGCGGGATGGCCAGGCGAGCCGCTGACGCGGCGAACCGCCGAGCGTGGTCGACCACCCGGAACACGGACACCTCCCCCGTCGGCGTCCGGAAGGCCTTCAGCCCTTCGAACACGGCCTGCCCGTAGTGCAGGCCGACCATTGCCGGGGGCATGGTGATCGGACGGTGCGGCCCGACCCGCCCGCTGTGCCAGCCCCGCTCCCCGGACCAGCGCAACGACACCATGGTCGGCGTGAAAGCGGTGCCGAAGGAGAGATCGGCGGCGGCGTCGACCGGGACGGGCGGCACCCGTTCCCGAAGCCAGGCCGGACCGTGGACAGTGGTGGACGGCGTACTCATCAGCGTCACCTCACAACGGATGGACGGCTGGACGAAACCGGCGCTCGACCGTCGGCCAGCCGGAGGGAGACTCGGAGGACCGACGACGGGGGACGGACCGGCGGCGGCGCCCCCCGTCGTCGGATCAGACCTGGGCGAGCCGGCGACGGAGCCAGCCGGCGATCACGGCGACCCCGTCACCGGTGACGATTCCGACGTGGTCCCCCGGCACCGGCACCACCGGCATCGACTCGCCGAGCAGCCGCCGCCACGGCAACTCGGGGTGCGGCGGGTACGGCGGCACGGTCTCCGTGGCGCGGAAGTAGACCACGTCGCCGTCGTACGGGCCGGGAACGTGGGCGTAGAGCGCGGCGGTGTGGGCCCGCCACACGCCGAGCGTCGTGTCCACGTCGAGGGCGTCGAAATCGCTCGGCAGGTCGCCCTCGGCGCGCGCTACGGACAGCAGGTGGGCGAGCCGTTGCCGGGGAGGCATGACGCGCAGTCGGGCGGCCGTCTCCGGGGTGCCGTCGGCGAAGGCGGCGGCGAGGATCTCCGCGTCGTCGGCGAAGCGCACCGGAACCTGGCCCGGCCCGGGGCTGTCGAGCAGCGCGACCAGCGCCGGCGGACGGCCCCGGGCGGCCAGCAGGCGGGCCATCTCGTAGGCGATGTTTCCGCCCATGCTCAGCCCGGCCAACGCGTACGGCCCCGCTGGCAGGTGCCCGACCAGCGCCTCCGCGTGGTACTCGGCGAGGGCGGCCACGTTGTCGTACGGTTCGCACTCCCCCTCGACGCCGGGCGCCTGCAAGCCCAGCACCAGACGGTCGCGGCCCAGGTGGGCGGCGAGTTCCGAGTAGAGGAAACAGGTGCCCCCGACCGGATGGACCAGGACGACGGGTGTCCCCGCGCCCGACTCCGGCCCGGCCTGCAACCGCAGCACGGTGCGGACCTCGGGACGCGTGCCACGACGGCCGGCCAGCCGGGTCAACTCCTCCGCGAGCCCGGCCACGGTCGGGTGCTCGGCGAGCACCGACATCGGCAGCCGCAGGTCCCACTCGGCGCTCAGCCGCGCGACCACCCGGGCCACCTGGAGGGAATGCCCGCCGAGGTCGTAGAAGTCGTCGTGCACGCCCACCCGGTCGACGCCCAGTGCTTCCGCCCAGATCGCGGACACCCGCTCCTCCGCCGGAGTGCGGGGCGGCACCGAACCGGCGGACGGTTCCGCCGGCGGCGGCAGCGCCCTGCGGTCCAGCTTGCCGTTGACGGTCACCGGCAGCGCCGGCAACACGACGACGGCCGCGGGCACCAGGTACGGGGGAAGGGTCGCGCGCACCGCCTCCCGCAGCGCCGACGGATCGAGGTGGCGGCCCTCCTCCGGCACCACGTACCCGACGAGGCGCCGGTCGCCCGGCCGGTCCTCCCGTACCAGCACGGTGGCCGTGGCCACCGCCGGCTGGGTCGACAGTGCCGCGGCGGTCTCGCCGGGTTCGATCCGGAATCCACGGATCTTGACCTGGTCGTCGCGGCGGCCGTGGTACTCCAGCGCGCCGTCGGTACGCCAGCGGGCCAGGTCGCCGGTGCGGTACAGGAGCCCGCCCGGCCGCCACGGGTCGGGGCGGAACCGCTCGGCGTCCAGAGCCGGTCGGTCGTGGTAGCCGAGGGCCACGCCGGGCCCGCCGACGACCAGCTCGCCGACCGCCCCCTCCGGCACCGGGCACAGGCCCCCGTCGAGTACGTAGAGGTCGGTGTTGCTGACCGGCACACCGATCGGCACCGACACGGCCTCCGGGTCGAGGTGGTCGATGTGGTGCCACGCGGCGAACGTGGTCGTCTCGGTCGGCCCGTACCCGTTGACGAGCCGGCCCGGCGGCGCACCGGCCAGCACCGTCCGGACCAGCGGCGCGTCGAGAGCCTCCCCGCCGACGATCACCGTGTCGACGGACGCGAACGCGTCGGGGCGGGCCCGGACGGTCTCGTTGAACAGGGCGGTGGTGAGGAACATCGCGGTGACCCCGGACCGCTTCAGCTCGTCGGCCAGCCGGGACGGGTCCAGCGCGGTCTCCCGGTCGAGGACGAGCAACTCCGCCCCGTTGACCAGGGCACCCCAGATCTCGAACGTGGACGCGTCGAAGGCCGTGTTCGACAGGTGGGCGACGACGTCGCCGGGCCGCAGCGGCGCGAAGTCGGTTCCGTGCACGAGGCGGACGATCGCCCGGTGCGGCACCCGTACCCCCTTCGGGGTGCCGGTGGATCCCGAGGTGTACATGAGGTAGGCCACGTCGTCCGGCGCGGCCACGACCGGCCAGGCCGAGGCGTCGCCGGCGGCGGCCGGCGGGTCGAACGGGCAGAGCACCGGCACCGGCAGGTCCTCCGCGTGCCCGACCAGCTCCGGTGAGGTCAGGACGGCGGCGGCGCCGCAGTCGGTCACCATCAGACGTCGCCGCGTCGGCGGGAAGGCCGGGTCGACCGGCACGTACGCGGCGCCCAGGCGGAGCACCGCCAGCGCCGCGACGACGAACTCCGGCGACCGTTCCAGCAACAGCGCCACCCGGTCGCCGCGACGGACCCCGGCCTCCCGGAGCCGTTCGGCGACGGCGGTGGCACCGCCGACCAGGTCGGCGTAGCGCAGGACGCGGTGGCCGGCACGGACCGCCACCGCCGTCGGCGTCGTGGCCGCACGCCGGGCCACCAGTCCGTCGACGGTGAGCCCGTCCAGCGGTGGGCCACCACGCCGTCCCCGGCTCAGCGCGTGGGCGCGCTCCAGGTCGTCGAGGAGCGCGGCCGGCACGGCGCGGGCGGTCACGTCCGCGGCGATCGCCCGCAGGACCCGCAGGTGCAGGTCGACGAGGACGTCCACCTGCTCGTCGCCGAGTTCCCCACGGTCGGCCGCCACGTGCAGCGCCAGGCCGCCGTCGAACTCGCGGACCACGTTGACCACGAACGTCAGGTCGGTCTCGCCGTACGCCCGGGGCACGCCGACCGGCTCGAACCGGCCGGCGACCCGGACCTGGTCGTAGACGTGGAAGTCGTTGAAGTTGAGCAGCGTCTCGAAGAGCCGGCCGCCGTCACCCTGGATCAACGCCAGCGGGTACCGGCGGTGTGACAGCATCGCCCGCTCGGTGTCGAACGCCGCCCGCACCCGGTCGGCCCAGGTCCCGCCGGTCAGCTGGCGTCGCAGCGGCAGGGTGTTGAGGAACAGGCCGAGGGTCCGCTCGGCGGCGGGCAGCTCCGGCCGGCCGTTGGCGGCCAGGCCGATCACCACCTCGTCCCGGCCGGTGGCGAGGGCGACGGCGGTGGCGTGCGCCTCGACCAACACGCTCTTCAGCGGCACCCCGACGGTGCGGGCCGCCCGGGCCAGCCCGTCGGCCACCGCACGGTCGAGGGCGACCCGCATCCGACGCAGCCGGTCACCGGCGGGAGGCGCGGGGCGCCGCCACCGGGGCAGCGGCGTGCCGGTGGCGTCGGCCAGCAGGTCGGCCCAGAACTCCCGGGCGGCCGGGTCGACCGCGGCGGCCTGCTCGGCCGCGACGTAGTCCCGGTACGGCTGCACCGGGTCGGCCAGCACCCGGGGACCGCCGCCGCACCCGGACACGTGCCGGTCGAGAACCTCGGCGACCAGCGAGGACGCGCTCCAACCGTCGAGCACGGCGTGATGGAAGGCGAGGGTCAGCTGGGCCTGGTCGTCGGTGAGCCGGTGCAGGTGCAGTCGTAGCAGCGGCGCCTCCTGCCAGTCGTACGAGCGGCGCCGCTCGGTCTCGACCAGCTCGGCCAGGAACGCCTCCCGCTCGGCCGGTGGAAGCGGCCGCAGGTCGGCGGTCTCCAGCGGCACGTCCACCGCCGAGTGGACCAGCTGCACCGGCACCGAGAAGGTGGCGAGGTCGAACGAGGTGCGGAGCACCGGATGCGCGGCCAGACAGTCGGCCACCGCCCGGTGGAACGTCGCCGGCTGCCAGGGCAACCGGACCCGGAGCGAGAAGACCTCGTGGTAGGTGGACTGGTCGGGACGGTACGCGCCGTGGAACAGCATTCCGCGTTGCAGGTACGTCGCCGGGTAGGCGTCGTCCAGGCCCGGCGGCAACGCGGCCCGGTCACCGGCGGCGAGCAGCGCGAACGGCTGGACCTCGCCGGCCGGGTGACGGGCCCCGCCGTCGTCGTCGCCCTCGGCGCGCGGGACGGGCCGGTCGGTCGGCAGCCTGGTCGCCACCGCGGCGAGGCCACGCACGGTCGGGTGGTCGAAGAAGCGGGGCACGTCCAGCCGGAGCCCGGCGTCGCGGGCTGGACCGATGACCTGCAGCGCCCGGATCGAGTCGCCGCCGAGCTGGAAGAAGTTGTCGGTCGCGCCGACCTCGGCCAGCCCGAGCACGTCGGCCCAGATGTCGGCGAGCAGCCGTTCGGCACCGGGGGCGGGCGGA
Source organism: Actinomycetes bacterium (assembly GCA_023402505.1). GTDB lineage: Bacteria > Actinomycetota > Actinomycetes > Mycobacteriales > Micromonosporaceae > Micromonospora. The sequence continues at coordinate 7,652 of JAEYGD010000099.1, read as the reverse complement.
ACCCTCCCGCCCGGCGCCGCGGCCGGCCGGGGTGCGGGCAGCGCCGCACGGTCGAGCTTGCCGTTGGTGAGCAACGGCAGTTCGGCGAGGACGACCAGCGCGGAGGGCACATGCCCGGCGGGCAGTTCGGCGGCCAGCGCCGCGGTCAGGTCAGCCGGTACGCACTCCGTCCCGGGGACCGGCACCACGTAGCCGACCAGGCGCGGCGGGCCACCACCATCGGATCGGGCGATCACCGCCGCGTCGGCGACCTCCGGCCGGCGCAGCAGGGCCGCCGCCACCTCACCGGGCTCGACCCGCTGACCGCGGATCTTGACCTGGTCGTCGAGGCGGCCCAGGTATTCCAGGAGGCCGTCGGCGTTCCACCGCACCCGGTCACCCGTGCGGTAGACCCGTCCCCCGGCGTGGCGGGGGAAGCGCTCCGCGGTGAGCTCCGGACGGTTCAGGTAGCCGATGCCCACCTGCGTCCCGCCGATGCACAGCTCGCCGACGCCGCCCAGGGGCACCGGCTGCATCCGCTGGTCGAGCACGTGCGCGGTGGTGTTCCACACCGGCCGGCCCATCGGAACGACGACGCGGTCACGGTCGGGGTCGTACCGGCGGGCGGTGACCTCGACCGCCGTCTCGGTCGGACCGAACAGGTTCCACAGCGACACGTGCGGGAACCGCTCGGTGACGCGCCGGGCCAGATCCGCCGGCAGCGCCTCGCCGCTGCAGACGATGTGCCGCAGCGAGGGCAGGTCGGCGGTCGCCGGATCGTCCAGGAACGGCGCCAGCATCGACGGGACGAAGTGGATGACGGTCACGCCGTGCCGGGTGACCAGGTCCGCCAGGCGGGACGGGTCCCGGTGCGCCCCGGGGTCGGCCAGCACCAGCCGGGCGCCGGTGAGCAGCGGGACGAACAGCTCCGGCACCGAGACGTCGAAGGAGAACGGGGTCTTCTGCAGCAACACGTCCGCCGGCCCGATGCCGAGCGTGGCGGGCCCCCAGCGGAGCCGGTTCAGCACCGCCCGGTGGCTGTTCACGGCGCCCTTCGGGCGGCCGGTGGAGCCGGAGGTGTAGATCGCGTAGACCGGGTCGTCGGGGCCGGCCGGGCAGGACGGCAGGCCGGTTGCCGTCCCTACCGCGAGGTCCGCCACGGTCACCTCGACCAGCGGCAGCTCGCAGCCGTGGAACCGGTCGCGCAGGTCGGGCGAGGTGAGCACGGCCACCGGCGCGCAGTCGTCGAGCACGAGCCGGGTCCGGGCGGCCGGGTGATCCGGGTCCAACGGCACGTACGCCGCACCGGTCGCCGCGACGGCGAGCAGCGCCACCGGCAGCGGTCGTCCCCGGTGCAGGCAGACGGCGACCCGCCGGCCCGGGCCGGCACCCGCCGCACGCAGGCGTCGGGCGAGCGCGTCGGTCGCGGCCAGCACCTCACCCGCGGTGCTGGTGCCGCTGTCGTCGATCAACGCCTCGGCGTCGGCGTGCGCGCCGGCGTACGCGGCCACCGCGTCGGGAAGCGTCTCCGCGGGCAGCGGCACGCGAGGGCCTTGCCAGGAGGCGATCAGGTCCTCCTGGTCCGGCGCGAGCACCGGCAGGTCACCGCACGGGGTGTCCGGTTGCCGGCCGGCGGCGCGGGCCGCGGTGGCCAGGGCGTCCAGCAGCCGGCGGACGGACACCGGCGTGAAGATCGTCGTGGCGTACTCCAACACCAGCTCGGTGCCGGTGGCGGTGTCGGTGGTCTCCAGTGTGAGGTCGAGCTTGGCGTGCCGGCGGGGCAGGTCGACCGGCTCGCTCGACACGCCGGGCAGGTCGAGTTGCGGCTGCGCGGTCCGGTGCGTGTACATGACCTGCACGAGGGGCGGGCGACTGAGATCGCGGGCGACGCCCAGCTCGTCCAGCAGCGCCTCGAGCGGGACCTCCTGCTGCTCGTACGCCCGGGCACAGGCGTCCCGTACGGCCCGGACCAGCGTGCGCACCGACGCCGACCGGTCGACCCGGATCCGGATCGGCAGCACCGAGACGAACATTCCGATGGTCTCGTCGGCGTCCTCCGGCCGGTTCGCCGCCGGCATGCCGACCAGCATCTCGTCGGCGCCCGTCCACCGGGCGAGCACGAGCGCGTACAGCGCCAGCCAGGCCATCGGGGCGGTGGCCCGTTCCCGCCGGGCCAGGTCCACGACGGCGCGGCGTACCGCCACGGGTACGCCCCGGCGCTCCACGGCGCCGGTGTCGGGCAGCACGCGGGGACGCGGGTGGTCGACCGGAAGGTCGAGGGCGGTCGGTGCCCCCGCCAGCTCGGCGCGCCAGAAGTCGAGTCCCGCCGCGGCTCGCTCGGCCGCCCGCCGGGCGTGGCCGGCGAAGCCCGGCGCCGGGGTGGGGTCGGGCGCGCCGCCGAGGTCGGCGACCAGGAGGTCCAGTGCGTGGCCGTCGACCACGGCGTGGTGCACCGTCAGCACGAACAGGTGTTCCATCGCGCCGGTCCGCAGGATCCGGGCCCGCATCAGCGGGGGCGCCGCCAGGTCGAAGGGCGTCGTCGCCTCCGCTTCGAGCGCCTCGGCCACCCGCCTGCGCCGCTCGCGTTCGTCGTGACCGGCGAGGTCCTCGACGATCACCGGCACCGGCGACGGTGGGTGCAGTTCGGCCTGGCTTCCGTCGCCGGGCAGACCCATCCGCAGGGCGTCGTGCCGGACGACCGCCGCGTCCAGCGCGGCCCGCAACGCCGCCACGTCGAGCGCACCGCGCAGCCGCCAGGCCATCGGGATCAGGTAGGCACCGCTGCCTCCGTGCAGCCGTTCGGTGAAGACCATCCGTCGTTGGGCGGCGGTCGCCGGAACGACCTCCCGCGCAGGCGGCAGCCTCCGGTCCGGTCCGGAGGACCGGTCGTTTCCACTATTCATCACAGCCCCCGTGTGTGCGTACGGCCGGAAGAGTAGTCGACCGGGACGCAACACGTGAGCCCGCTTCGATGTCATGTAGTGACATACTTTTGCATCGATCATCGTCCCCGGTGACCGGAGCCGGGCCCCGGTAACCGGCCCGGCCGGCGCGGGTGCGAAGCGGCGTCGACCGGGTATCCGGTGCGGTATGACCGATCTGTACCCCGCCGCCGACGACCGCGAGATCCTGCGGCAGGCGGCCGCCGCGCACACCGCCGCCGCCCGGGACGTGGAGGCCTTCCTGCGGCGCCTGCCGGAGGTGCCGGACCCGGCCGACGTCACCGAGTACGCCAACCTGCTCACCCGGGAGGAGCGGGCCCGGGCCGACCGGGAGGCCGCCGCCGACGCGGCCGGCCTGACGATCGCCAGCCTGGAGTCCGACCAGGGTTGAGCACGCGGCGGCGGCGCCCGGACCCCGGGCGCCGCCGCGGTGTGCTCAGCGTTCGACCAGCACGTCGTGGCCCAGGTCCAGCAGGGAGCGCCGCCACTCGTCGTCGGCGTTGCCGCGCGGCGGCTTGGCGTCCACCAGGGACTGGATCCGGTCGACCGCCTCCCGCATGACCTCGATGTCCTCCGGGGTGAGGTCCACCTTGCGTTTGGTGAGGACCCGCAGGATGTGCCGGCCCGGCTCGGGCAGGTCGAGGTCGGGGTTCGGCCCGAACGACTCCGCACCGGAACCCCGGGTGAGCAACCACTGCCGCAACTGCTCGGACGGCATGTTGACCTGTGCGTGGAAGTCCTCCCAGAGCACCTCCACCTCGGGGTCGAGCCGCTGCTCGCGTACCATCAGCCCTCCTCTCGCCGGCGGTCGGACGCCGCCGCGTCCGGCTCGTCGGTCTGCTGGCCCAGCCCCTCCGGCGGCACCTGCACCCGGGCGGGGTTCGCCGTCGGCGGCGCCACGATCGGTTCGGTCGGTTCGGTGTTCTCCTGGGTCTCCTCGGGTTCGGTCATCCCGGCCTCCCGGTCATCGGGGGTGCGTGGTCGCGGCCGCGGTGTAGCCGCGCTCGCCCTCGGTGACGTCGAAGGCCAGCTGCCCGTCGCGGGCGTCCACGGTGACCCGCTGCCCGGGCGACACCCTCGACTCGAGCAGCATCCGGGACAGGTGGTTGTCGACCTCCCGCTGGATGACCCGGCGCAGCGGGCGGGCGCCGAACTCCGGCTGGTACCCGTGCTCGGCGAGCCAGTCGACGCCGGCGGTGGTGAAGTCCACCTCGATGTGCTGGGCGTGCAGCCGCCGACGGGTCTCCTCCAGCATCAGCCCGGTGATCTGCCGCAGCTGTTCGGCCTCGAGCCGGCGGAAGATGATGACCTCGTCGATGCGGTTGAGGAACTCCGGCCGGAAGTTCTCCTGGAGCCGGCGCATCAGCCGCTCGCGCAGCTCGTCGCTCTCGCCCGCGCCGCCGCGCTCCCCGGCGCCGAAGCCCACCGCGCGCTGCGTGCCGGTGATCAGCTCCGAGCCGAGGTTGCTCGTCATGATCAGTACGGTGTTCTTGAAGTTCACCGTGCGGCCCTGGCTGTCGGTGAGCCGGCCGTCGTCGAGCACCTGGAGCAGGATGTTGAACACGTCCGGGTGGGCCTTCTCGATCTCGTCGAGCAGCACCACCGCGTACGGGCGCCGCCGGACCGCCTCGGTGAGCTGCCCGGCCTCCTCGTAGCCGACGTAGCCGGGCGGGGCGCCGACCAGCCGGCTGACGGTGTGCCGTTCCTGGAACTCGCTCATGTCGACGCGCACCATCCGGTCGGACTCCCCGAACAGCGCCTCGGCCAGCGCCCGGGCCAGCTCGGTCTTGCCGACGCCGGTGGGGCCGAGGAACAGGAAACTGCCCATCGGCCGGTCCGGGTCGGCGAGGCCGGTACGCGAGCGGCGGACCGCCTCGGCGACCGCGCTGACCGCGTCGTCCTGGCCGACGACCTTCTCGTGCAGGTGCCCCTCCAGCCGCAGCAGGCGGTCCCGTTCCTCCTCGGTGAGCTGCTGGACGGGGATGCCGGTGGCCCGGGACACCACCTCGGCGATCTCCGGTGGCCCGACCTCCGGCACGTTGCTGGCGGTCCCCTCGTCGCCGCGGGCGCGCCGGATGTCGTCCTCCAACTCGGCGAGCCGGTCGCGCAACGCGGACGCCTTCTCGTACTGCTCGTCGGCGACGGCCTGCTCCTTCTCCCGGCGTACCTCGTCGAGCTGCTGTTCCAGTTCCCGCACGTCGGCGGCGGGGGTGCGGGTACGCAGCCGGATCCGCGCGCCGGCCTGGTCGATGAGGTCGATGGCCTTGTCGGGCAGGTAGCGGTCGGTGACGTACCGGTCGGACAGTTCGGTGGCGGCGACGAGGGCCTCGTCGGTGAAGCGGACCTGGTGGTGGGCCTCGTAGCGGTCCCGCAGCCCGCGCAGGATGGCGACGGTGTCCTCGACACTCGGCTCGGGTACGAAGACCGGCTGGAAGCGGCGGGCCAGCCCGGCGTCCTTCTCGATGCTCTTGCGGAACTCGTCCAGCGTGGTCGCGCCGATCACCCGCAGTTCGCCGCGGGCCAGCGCCGGTTTGAGCATGTTGGACGCGTCCATGCCGCCCTCGCTGCCGGCGCCGCCCGCACCGACCAGGGTGTGGATCTCGTCGAGGAAGACGATCAGCTCCTCGCGGTGGGAGCGGATCTCGTCGATGACCTTCTTCAGCCGTTCCTCGAAGTCGCCGCGGTAGCGGGTGCCGGCGACCAGGCCGGCGAGGTCGAGCTGGATGACGCGTTTGCCGAGCAGCGTCTGCGGCACGTCGCCGTCGCAGATGCGCTCCGCCAGGCCCTCCACGATCGCGGTCTTGCCGACGCCGGCCTCGCCGATCAGCACCGGGTTGTTCTTGGTCCGCCGGGACAGGATCTCCACCGCCTGTTCGATCTCGTCGGCCCGGCCGATCACCGGGTCGATCTGGTCGTTGCGGGCGAGGTCGGTGAGGTCCTGTCCGTACTGGTCGAGGGTGGGGGTGCCGCGGTCGGGTTTCGGGCCGGCCATCGGTCCCCGTTCGGCGTTGGCCGCCTGGAGCGACTCGGGCTGGATGCGGCCGGCGGCGAGCATCCGGCCGGCCGGCGACTCCGGGTTCAGCGGCAGCGCCATGAGGATGTGTTCGGGTCCGATGTAGTTGGCGCCCATGGCCCGGGAGAGCTGGTGGGCGTCGAGCAGCGCCCGTTTGGCCGCCGGGGTGAGGGAGAGGTTCGGCGGCACCTCGCCGCGCGGGGCGCCGTCGCCGCGCCCGCCCAGCGCGTTGAGCAGGGTGTCCGGGTCGGCGCCGGCCCGCCGGACCAGGTCGCGCAGCTGTTCGCGTTGCAGGGCCGCCCACAGCAGGTGGTCGGTGTCCAGGTCGTTGCTCTGCTTCTGGGCCGCGCGGCGGGCCGCGTCGGCGAGCATCTCCCGGGCGTCGGCGGTCATCAGCCGGGTGATGTCGACCCGGTGCGCGGGCCGGCGCCCGCCCTCGCCCCGACCGAAGTACCGGGCCAGGAACTCGTCCCACGGGTCGGAGCCGAAGTCGCCGGGTCCCATCATGTCTGTCCTCCGCTGCCAGGCGCCGCACGGTCGCCAGGGGCTACCCGGCGCTCGCCCGGACAAACGCCACCCGCCGCCACGCCCCCGGGTGCGCGGGCCGGGGCGCCCCGGGTGGCAGGCTGGCGGTATGGACGGGACACCGCTGCTCATCGTGGACGCCGCCAACGTGGTCGGGTCCCGGCCGGACGGGTGGTGGCGGGACCGCGCGGGTGCCACGGCCCGGCTGCGGGACTCCCTCGCGACGCTGGCCACCCACGGCGTCCCGCCGGAGCTGGCGCCGCCGGTGGAGGTGGTGCTGGTGGTCGAGGGGGCGGCCCGGGAGGTGGGCCCGGTGCCGGGGATCCGGGTCGTGGCGGCCGAGCGGTCCGGTGACGACGCGATCGTCGACCTGGTCGCCGGGGCCGCGCACCGCCGACGGCTGGTCGTCACCGCCGACCGTGAGCTGCGCGAACGCGTGACGCGGCGGGGCGCGGAAGTGTACGGCCCGCGGTGGTTGACCGGCCGGGAGACCCACCCCCGGGAGTCCCATTAATCGGACTCCCGGCGCTTCCGGGCGGCAACCGGTCAGTAGGGCAGAATACTGACAGGGCGGATGTTCTCTCCCCGCTGCCGATAGGCTCTAATGGAGACCTCCCCCGCCCCCAGGAGGTTCCGCCGTGGCGAGCGTCGCCGAGCTCAAAGCAGCCATCGATGTCGCGCTCCAACAGATCGGCGACGGCCAGAGCGCCGTGCAGGCGGCCGGCGAGAAACTGGCCGAGGCGCAGCAGACCCTCGCCGGCGCGCTGGAGGGCAGCGGGCACGAGACCGTGGAGGCGGCCCAGGCCTCGCTGACGCAGGCCGGCCAGGAGCTGGAGGAATGCCTCGCCGCGACCCTCCTCGCGGTCGAACAGGCTCAGCTGTACGTCGCGACCCTCTGAGCGCCGCCGTGTCCATCGTCGAGGACCTCGGTGCGCAGGTGCGCGCCGCCGCCGATGACCTGCCGCTGGGCCAGCTCGCCGTGGCGCTGGAGCGCTTCGGGTCGGCCGCCGAGCGGCTGCGCTGGGTGCGCCAGGAGTCCGCCGACCCGATGGGGGTCCCGGAGCTGTCCGCCGCCGTCGAGCACGCCGAGACCGCCGGGTACGCGCTGCGCGTCGCCCAGGAGCAGCTGTCGGCGTACCTCGCCGCGATCGGGCTGGCCGCCGACGGCGCGCCCGCCCCACGCGCCGCCACCC
>JAEYGD010000055.1 GCA_023402505.1 Actinomycetes bacterium | reverse complement strand
GAGGAGTTTCGATGCCGCTGACCCCGGCCGACGTCCACAACGTCGCCTTCAAAAAGCCGCCGATCGGCAAGCGGGGGTATGACGAGGAGGAGGTCGACGCCTTCCTGGACGAGGTCGAGCGCGAGCTTGCCCGTCTCATCGAGGAGAACAACGAACTGCGCGCCCAGGTGGAGCGCGGCGGCCGGGGCGGTGCCCCCGCCGGTCCCGGTGGCGACGCGCGTCTCGCCGCGGAGCTCAACGAGGTCAAGGCCCAGCTCGACCGGGTGCAGCGCGACAAGGCGGCGGCCGAGCAGGCCGCCCGCGCGATGCAGGCGGAGCTGGAGCAGGTGCGCGCCACCGGCGGTGCCCCGGTGGGTGCCGACGGCGAGCAGCAGGCGCTCCGGGTGCTGATGATGGCCCAGCGGACGGCGGACGACCACGTCTCCGACGCCCGCCGCGAGGCCGACCAGCTGCTCTCCGAGGCCCGGTCCAAGGCCGAGGAGGTCACCCGGGAGGCCCGCGCGAAGGCCGACGCCCTGGAGCGGGACGCGCGCCAGCGGCACCAGGAGGCCATGGGGGGCCTCGACGCCAAGCGCACCGCCCTGCAGAAGCACATCGAGGAGCTCAAGCAGTTCGAGCGGGAGTACCGCACCCGCCTCAAGGCCTACCTGGAGAGCCAGCTGCGCGACCTCGACGGCCGTGGCCAGGGCCTGGAGGCCGAGCTGGGGCGCTCCGACAGCGGTGGCCGCGCCGCCGGTGGCAACGGCCTCGCCGCGGCGGGTCTCGCCGGCTCCTACGGCGGCGGTCGCTCCGGCGCCCTCGAAGCCGGTCGCTGATCTTCGGCCGGCGGCCGTCCCGCTGACGGTCGCCGGCCCCGCCACATCGGTACGACGCGGCGGGAGTGAGCCGTGATAGTCGCGAGTCTCCTGCTCATCCTCCTCGCGGTGGTGCTGCTGGTGATCGGCCTTGCCGGCGGCTCCAGCGTCCTGCTGGTCCTCTCCATCGCGGCCAGCCTGCTGGCCGCCGTCGCACTCGTCGCGGGCGCCCGCCAGGCTGCCGCGACCCGGCTGACGACGGAGCGGGTGCCGCCCGAACGGGTGCGGCCGGCGACCACCACGTCCGCGTACGGGCCGCCCGTCGACCCGGACATCCCGGTCCAGCACGTCCCTGCGCCGGACGACCCCGGATGGCGGCAACCGTCCGGGTCGCCGGCGGCCGACGCACCGGCACCCACCGGGCGGACCGCCGGTGGCGCGGCACCCGCCGACGCCGCGACGTCCGCCGATCCGGTCGACGACGAGCCGGCCGCGCAGGACGTCGGTCCGGAGGACGCCGCACGGCTCGCCCGCCTCGACCGCGAGGTGCGGGTGGTCGACGGCCGTCCCCGCTACCACCTGGCCGACTGTCCACACCTGATCGGGCGCGTCCACGAAGGGCTCCCCGTCGCCGAGGCGGTCGACCTCGGCTTCACGTCCTGCGCCCACTGCGCCGCGGCCACCGTCCTGCTGGCCGAGGCCGGCCGGATCCGCAGCGGCGACGCCGGTGCGTGAGGCGCCCACCGGCCGCGCGGGCGACCCGCTCACCGTCGCCGTACGGGTGAAGCCGGGCGCCTCCCGTACCCGGGTCGGTGGCCGCTTCGACGGCCCGCACGGTCCCGCCCTGGTCGTCGCGGTGACCGCGCCGCCGGTTGACGGCCGGGCCACCGAGGCGGCCCGCCGGGCCCTCGCCGACGCGCTCGGTGTCCGGCCGGCCGCGGTGGCCCTGCGTACCGGTGCGGCGAGCCGCGACAAGCTCTTCCTCGTCGAGGGCGTCGACACCGACCTGGTCGGGACGCTGCACCGCCTCCGGGACGGATGAGGTCCCGTCCGAGCCTCGTCGGCGCGAGCCGCCCGTGACCTCCGGTGTGGACCTCGCGCTCCTGCTCGGTGCGGCGGTCCTGCTGGTGGCGGTGGGGGCGGTCCGCCTCTCCACGCGGCTCGGCGTGCCGAGCCTGCTGGTCTACCTCGCGCTCGGGGTGGCGATCGGCGAGGGCGGGCTCGGCATCCGGTTCGACGACGTCGACCTGACCCGGACGCTCGGCTTCTGCGCGCTCATCGTGATCATCGCCGAGGGTGGGTTGAGCACCCGCTGGAGCACGCTGCGGCCGGTGCTCGGCCTGGCGGCGGTGCTCGCCACCGCCGGCGTGGTGGTGAGCATCCTGGTGGTCGGGCTCGTCGTGCACCTGCTGCTCGGCCTGGACTGGCGGCTGGCCCTGCTCTACGGCGCGGTGCTCTCCTCCACCGACGCGGCGGCGGTGTTCGCCACCCTCCGCCGGCTGCGGTTGCCGCCCCGGCTGGTCGCCGCCCTGGAGGCCGAGTCCGGCATGAACGACGCCCCGGTGGTGCTGCTCGTGGTGCTGCTGTCCCGGGGATTCGGCGAGCACCCCTGGTGGTACGAGGCGGGGGTGCTCAGCTACGAGCTGAGCGTGGGCGCCCTGGTCGGTTACGCGGCCGGCGTGGGTGGCCGGTGGGCGTTGCGCCGGGCCGCGCTGCCCTCGGCGGGGCTCTACCCGATCGCGGCGGTCGGGCTGACCGTGCTGGCGTACGCGGCCGGCTCGGTGCTGCACGCCTCGGGCTTCCTCGCCGTGTACGTCGCCGGGGTGGTGCTGGGCAACGGGCGGCTGCCGCACCGGCAGGCCATCCTCGGCTTCGCCGACGGGCTGGCCTGGCTGGCCCAGATCGGGCTCTTCGTCCTGCTCGGGCTCCTGGTCTCGCCGGGTCGGCTGGACGCGGCGGTGGTGCCGGCGCTGGTCACCGGGCTGGCGCTGGTGCTGCTGGCCCGGCCGGTGTCGGTGGCCGTTTCCGCGCTGCCGTTCCGGCTGGGGATGCGGGAGCAGGCCTTCCTGTCCTGGGCCGGCCTGCGCGGCGCCGTCCCGATCGTGCTGGCCACCATCCCGCTGTCCGAACGGGTGCCGGGCTCGGACCGGCTCTTCGACGCGGTCTTCGTCCTCGTGGTGATCTTCACGGTGGTGCAGGCCGGTGCCCTGGGCCCGGTGGCCCGGGGGTTGCGGGTGACCGCGCCGGCGGAGGCGACCGAGATCCGGGTGGAGACCGCGCCGCTGGAGCGGATGCGGGCGGACCTGCTGCAGATGACCGTGCCGCCGGGCTCCCGGCTGGCCGGGGTGCACGTCGACGAGCTGCGGCTGCCGTCGGGCGCGGCGGTGACCCTGGTGCTGCGCGACGGGGTGGGTTTCGTGCCCGGCCGGGACTTCCGCCTGAAGGTCGGCGACAGCCTGCTCATGGTGGCCACGCAGGGGGTGCGCGACGAGGTGGAGCGCCGGCTGCGGGCGGTCAGCCGGCAGGGTCGGTTGGCCCGCTGGTTTGGGGAGTACGGCGAGGACCGGGATGGTTGATCTGCTAGCGTTCCCTTTGCCCCGATATGGCATCACTTGGGGCTGAGTGACGGTGCGTCGGTGCGGCACGTTGTCGGACGCGTGTACGTTCCGTATCCTTGCGAACCTCCGGAGTGCGCTGCCCTGTGGTGGCGCGCCCGTTTTGTACCTGGGGGCGTCGAACGCGACACCCCCGTCCAGGCGCCGCGGTCCGCCGCGGCTCCGCGGCCTAGGGAGCGACGATGGCGAAGCCAGCCGACACCAGGACCGCCGGCCGGAAGCCGGTGGCCAAGGCCACCCGCAGCGCGGCGGAGACCGAGAAGATCCGGGCGGCCCTGGCGGCGCGACGCGACGAGCTTCGCGCCGAGTACGATCAGACGCTGAGCGAGATCACCGAGCTGCAGCGCGACCGGCTGACCGACTCGGCCGGGGACGACCAGGCCGACACCGG
>JAEYGD010000046.1 GCA_023402505.1 Actinomycetes bacterium | reverse complement strand
CCGCGGGTGTCGTCGAGGCCGAACCGGCCGAACGGTCGTACCGGACCGGCGTGACCACGCCGCTTCCCGCCACCACGGAGCGGTCCCAGCCGGGCGGGACCGCCCCAGCCGCGACGGCGACCGGCGCACCCACGCCGGCGGTCGCCCCACCCGGCCCGCTGCCGCCGGCGACCGGGACGCCCCACCCGGCACGGGTCGCGCCCACGGTCGTGCCGGACAGCCGGGCCACCGTCGCCCCGGCGAGCACGAGCCCGGCCGGCGAGCCGACCGCCAGTCCCGCCCCGACCACCGGCGGGACCCCGACGGCAACCCCGACCACGGCTCCGCCCACGCCCACGGACCCGCCCGCGACCGCTACACCGAGCGCGACGCCGGACCCGACGAGCACACCGGCACCCACCACGGACAGCCTGGTCAGCGTCTGCGTAGGCCTGGTCGAGCTGCCCCTCGTGGACCCGCTCCTCTGCCCCGGCGACTGAGCGTCACCGGCAACCGACCGACCCAGTCGCCACCCGCGCGAAACCCCGGCCGGCCCTATCCTGTGCCGATGCGGCTGGAGTTCGACGGCGAGATCTGGTTCTGGCGGGGCCCCTCGCCGTACCACTTCGTCACCGTCCCGGACGGCGAGAGCCGCGCGATCGAGGCGGTCGCGCCGGCGGTGAGCTACGGCTGGGGGATGGTCCCGGTGACGGTCCGGATCGGGGCGACCCGCTGGACCACCTCGCTCTTCCCCAAGGACGGGGGCTACCTCGTGCCGCTGAAGGACGCCGTCCGGAGGACCGAGGGTCTGGACGTCGGCGAGACGGTACGGATCCACCTCACCATCGACGTCTGACCCGGGCTCACGGGCGGAAGCGGTAGCCTCGCCCGGTTGATCATGAAGTTGGCGAGCCCCGCATCGGCGTGTCGCCCCGGTAACTTCATGATCAACGGGGTGGTGGGATTCGACCGGATGGTTGTGGGAACGCGCCGCCGGTGCCGGACATCCTGACCGACGCGCCCTGGCCGCCGGGGCTGAGCATCGCCGTCTTCGCGGTCGCCGGCCTGCTGACGGTCCTCGGCAGCATCCGCCTGGTCACCGTCGGCGACACCCTCGCCGACCGTACGGGCTGGGGTGAGGCTTTCTTCGGCGCGGTCTTCTTCGGGCTCGCGACCTCGCTGTCCGGCATCGTGATGACCGCCGTCACCGCGGCGGCCGACCAGCCGCAGCTCGGTTACGGCAACGCGGTCGGCGGGATCGCCGCCCAGACCACCGCGGTGGCGGTGGCGGACGCCTTCCACCGCCGGGTCAACCTGGAGCACGCCGCCGCGTCACTGTCGAACGTCCTGTTCGGGGCGCTGCTCATCGCCCTGCTCGCGCTTGCCCTGCTCGGCTCGTACGCGCCGGACGTCAGCCTGGCCGGTCTGCATCCCGCCTCGTTCGCCATGGTCGCCGCCTACCTCGGCGGCCTGCACCTGATCCGCCGGTCCGGGGCCAGCCCGCTGTGGCAGGCCGTGGCCACCACCGAGACGCTGCCCGACGTCCCGCACGAGCACGGCAGCCTGGACCGGACCAGCCTCTCCAGTCTCTGGGTGCGGTTCGCGGCGGTCGGCCTGCTGGTCTCGGTCGGCGGCTGGGTCATCGCCCGGGCCGCCGAGAGCCTGGTCGCGGTCACCGGGCTGAGCGCGGGCTTCATCGGGGCGATCCTGATGGGCGCGGTGAACGCCCTGCCGGAGACCGTCACCGCCGTGGCGGCGGTCCGCCGGGGCGCCCCCACCCTCGCCATCGCGGCGGTCCTCGGCGGCAACGGCCTGGACGCCCTCAACCTGGTGGTGGGCGACGTCGCGTACCGCGGCGGCTCGATCTACCACGCCGCCGGCCCGGAGGAGCTGTTCGTGACCGCGAGCGCGCTGTTCATGACGGCGGTCCTGCTCGGTGGCCTGCTGGTACGGCAGGCGTGCGGCTGGGGGCGGCTCGGCTTCGAGGGCATCGTGCTGCTGGGCAGCTACGCGGCGATGACCGCCGTCCTCGCCGCCTGACAGCCGCCCTCGCGGGCCGAACTCGGCGTCCTTCCGACGTGACCGACGACGCCGAGGTCGGCCCGGCGGGCATGGCGTGACGGTGGCCGCGACCGGGTACAACAACGGCATGGGCCGACTCAGCACCTCGCCTCTGCCACCGCGCGCCGTCGAGCTGCGGCGGTGGCGGCTGTCCGACGCGGCCGAGCTGAGGAGTCTGCGCGCATCCCTGCACGAGGAGCTGACCGGGTCGGTGCTCCCCGACGGCGCCGCCCTGGACGAGGTGCCCGAGATGATCGTGCTGATCGCGACGGAACTCGCCACGAACGCGCTGCGGCACGGCATCCCGCCGACCCTCGTCCGGCTGCTCGCCACCGACGACTGCCTCATCCTCGACGTGGCCGACCACGACCTCAGCCCACCCCCGGAGCCCAGCGACGCGCAGTCGACGGGTGCGGGCGGGCGGGGCCTGCAGATCGCCCAGCGGCTCTCCCTGGACGTCGGCTGGTACGCCACCGACACCACCAAGAACATCTGGGCGACCTTCCCGCGCAGATGAGCGGGTCCACCGGGAGGCCACGCCGTCCGGTCGGGCATACACTGGCGCGATGCATCCACCCGCGTCACGCGGTCATCTCTGCTGGTCGTACGACGACCGGCAGGTCTTCGCCGTGCACGCGGAGCATCACCTGGCGGCGGGGCTCGCCGCCGGCGAGCGGGTCTGGTATGTGACGCCCGCCCCGCCGGAGGCGGTCGTCGACCGGCTGGCCCGCCGGCCCGTCCTCGCCACTGCCCTGGCCCGGGGCGCCGCCGCCGTGGTGTCCCTCGCCGACACCTACGCCTCCGGCGCCGTGGTCGACCCGCCCGCGCAGATCGCGGCGTACGCCGCGGCCACCGATGCCGCGCTCGCCGACGGCTTCAGCGGCCTGCGGGTGGTCGCCGAGGCGACCGAGCTGGTCCGCACGCCGGCCCAGCTCGAGGCGTTCACGCGCTACGAGCACCAGATCGACCGCTGGATGCACACCCGGCCGTTCGGTGCGATGTGCGCCTACGACCGGACCGTGCTGGACGACGCGACCGTGCTCGCGCTGGCCTGCATGCACCCGGTGAGCAACCGGCCCGACCCTCTCTTCCACCTGTCCGCCACCGTCGACGGAGCCGGGCACGCCGCGCTCGCCGGCGAGCTGGACCCGACCAACCACGAGCTGTTCCGCGTCGCGCTGGAACGGGCCGACCTGCGCCCGAGGGACGGCCGCCTGGTGTTCCAGGCCCCCTCGCTGCGCTTCCTCGACCACCGGGCGCTCGCCGCCCTGGGGGCGTACGCCCGGAGCCGCGACGCCGTCGCGGTGTTGCGGACGGCCCGACCCGCCGCCGCCCGGCTGGCCGAGCTGCTGGGCCTCACCGGAGTGCAGGTGGAGGTCGTCCGATGAGAACCGGTGCGGCGGCCGGGTACACCGGCTACTACCACGAGGCTGTCCGTTACGACACCGACGACGAGCTGCTCGCCGTCGCGGTGCCGTTCCTGACCGGCGGTGTCGAGGCCGGGGAGCCGACGTTCGTGGCGCTCGGCGCACGCACCGGGGAGCTGGTACGGGCGGCCCTGCCGGCGGGGACGCCGGTGGAGTTCCTGCCCGGCGGAGCCGGCTACGCCCGGC
>JAEYGD010000019.1 GCA_023402505.1 Actinomycetes bacterium | reverse complement strand
CGACCGCACCGCGCAGCTCGCGGCCGTCGTGACCGAGATCCTCGAACTGGAGCCCGGGCAGCTCACCCCGGACGGCGACTTCATCAACGACTACGGCGCCGACTCGATGCTGGTGATCGACATCCTGGCCCGGATCGAGGTGGACATGGGGGTCCGGATCCCCGATGCCGACATCCCGAGGATGACGAGCCTGGCGGCGGTGGTGGCGCTGGTCGAGGAGAACGCCGATGAGGCGGAAGCGCTCGCCTGAGCCAGAGGGGCCGGCGGGCGGCGCCGTACGCACCGGCCCGCCCGCGTCGCCCCGCGGACCTGGCCGGGCCGTCCTGGTCGGGGACTGGCCGGCCGCACGGGTCGCGGCGCTGCGTTCGCTGCTCACCGTCGTCGACGACCCCTGCTCCCCGGTCGACTGGCTGCTGGTCGTGGTCGGCGCCGGGCCACCGCCGCCCGGTGCGCTGCCCCGGCCGGGACAACCGTGCCGGCCGCGGGTGGCCGTCGTGGACCCCGGTGGCCGGTGGCCGGACGGCGTGGACAGCGACGTCTATCTCGCCGGCGACGTCGAGCCCGGGGAACTGGTCGCCGCGCTGCGGCTGGCCGGGACCGAGTTCACCATCCGCCGGACGGCCGTGCCGGCGTGGCGTGGGCTCCCGGCCGGCCTGACCGGCCGGGAGGTGGAGCTGCTCCGGGCGCTCTGTGCCGGCCTGGGCAACGACCAGATCGCCCGGCGGCTGCACATCTCCCGTAGCACGGTGGAGTTCCACCTGACCCGTATCTTCCGCAAGCTGGAGGTGTCCAGCCGCACCGAGGCCGTCGTGCGGGCCCTGCGATACAACCCCGGCCTGGTCGCCGGCCGGCGCTGACGCCCGACCGATAACGTCCCGCCCTGCAAGCGGCCCGCCCCGGCCCGGTCCGCCTCACGCCACGCCGGCCGGGGCGGGCATCCGGTGCCCGGGCGCCAGTACCGCGCAGGCCACCTGGCCGTCGTGGTCGATGGAGGTGACCAGGGTGACCCCGGTCGAGGGCTCCGCGTCGGCCTCGACGATCGCCGCGGCGACCGCGAACGCGGCCGAGGCGCCGTAGGTGTCGCCGATCCGGGCAGCCGGGTCCAGCACGGGTACGCCGGGCGTCACGTCGGCGAGGACCGCCGTCTCGTCGTCGGCGCACCGGCCGGGTGTGACGGCGCCCCGGACGACGGCGGCGACATCGGCGGCGGTCACCCCGGCCTGGCGCAGCGCCCGCGTCACGACGCGACGCAGCGCGGCCGGGCCCTCCTCCGGCTCCGGGAAGTAGCCGGCGGTCAGCGCCAGCGGGGTGGCCAGCGCCCGCCGGCCGGCCCGCTCGGCGGCGTCGGCGGGCTCGACCAGGAAGACGCAGCAGCCCTCGCCGGTGAGTGCCGGGAGCCGGCCGGCGGCCGTCTCCAGCCGCAGCCGGCGTGGGCTGAGCGCCTCGAACGCGCCCGCCAGCACGGCATCCGCGCGACCGGCCGCGACCAGCCGGCGGGCACAGCTGAGGGCGGTGAGCCCGGTTGCCCGCCCGGCCGTCACCGTGACGTTGGGGCCGCGCAGGTCGAAGCGGATGGCGGCCTGGCTGCTGGTGTAGTTCATGATGCCCGGCGGCATCAGGTTGTGGTCGATGAAGTGCGGCTTCGCTCCGGCCAGCGAGCCACCGGAAACCGCCAGGTAGGAGTCGAGGCTGGCCAGAGCGCTACCGAGAACCACGCCGCGCCGGGCGGCGGGGACGTCCCCCAGGTCGTACGCGGCGAGCAGGGCGCCGACCGTGCCGACGGCCACGGCGGAGGAGCGCTCCTTGAGCCGTACCCGGCGGTTGGGGGTGAAGTCGTCGCCGGTGAGTTCCGGCAGCCGGGCGACCGGCGGGTCCTCCCCGGCCGTGGCGACCGGGCGGGCGGCCCGCCAGCCGGCCGCGAACGGCGCGGTACCGAGGCCGAACGGCGAGACGACGGACAGGCCGGAGATGACCACGTTCATGCGTCGGCTCCTCGCATCTCGGGACGGGACCCGACCTCGCCCGGACCGCGCAGGATCAGGGTGGCGTTGTTGCCGCCGAAGCCGAGCGAGTTGACCAGCGCGGTCCGGACGGCGGCCGGCCGGGCCACGTTGGGTACGCAGTCGACCTGGCACTCCGGGTCGGGTTCCCGGAAGTTCACCGTCGGCGGCAGGAACTGGTGCTGCATCGCGAGCAGCGCGGCGATGGCCGTGTGCGCGCCGACGGCGCCCATCGTGTGGCCAATCATCGACTTGACCCCGACCACCGGCGGCAGGGCCCGGTCACCGAAGACGTCCCGGATGGCGCCCACCTCCATCGGGTCGCTGGCCCGCGTGCCCGTGGCGTGGGCGAAGATCACGTCCAGCTCGGCGGCGTCGACCCCGGCGTCGGCCAGGGCACCCGCCATGCACTCGGCGACCCGCTCCCGGACCGGGGCGGTCGGGTGATCGGCGTCGCAGTTGAGGTGCAGGCCGAGCATTTCGGCGAGGACCGGGGCGCCGCGTCGCCGGGCGTGGTCGAGGCTCTCCAGCACCAGCATCGCGGCACCTTCGCCCCACATGGTGCCGTCGCGGTCCCGGTCGAACGGCCGGCACCGCTCGTGGGCCATCGCTCCCATGCGGACGAACCCGGCGAACGCCGTCCGGTTCACCGAGTCGGCGCCGCCGCAGATCGCGTACGAGACGTCGCCGGAGCGGATGGCGTCCACCCCGTAGCCGATCGCGTAGTTGCCGGCGGCGCAGGCGGTGGGGATCGTCAGCGTCTCCACGTCCCGCAGGTCGAGTTCGACCGCGGCGGCGGTGGCGAGGCGTCCCGGTGTGAGCAGCCGGGCGAGGTCCCCGGGCGGCACGGCTCCCGGCTCGCGCAGCTCCGCTTCGGCCAGGGCGTCGAGGTCCAGCGACTGCCCGTACGTGGTGCCGACCGCGATCAGGCCGGTCTCGTCCTGGACGCCGGCGGGATCGAGGTTCGCGTCGCGTACGGCCATCCGGGACGCGGCGGCGGCCAGCGCCGAGACCTGGCCGCTGCCCTTCGGGTCCAGGCGCTCCAGCACCGACGCCGGGTCGAAGTCGGTGACCTCGCAGGCGTGGTCGTGCGGGAAACCGGTGGCGTCCCATTTTGCGATCGGTTTCGCGCCGCACCGTCCGGCCTGGAGACCGGCGAGGAATTCCGCTCGCCCGGAACCGATGCTGGAGATGACTCCGAAACCGGTGACGACGACCCGTTCGGCCGGGTCGTCGCGCCTATTCTTCCCGTTCGCGTGGAGAACTCGGGGACTCGTCAACGCGGCCTCCGGAATGGGGGTGGACACCGGCCCCATTGTCGACGGCCCGGCCAGCCGCAACCACTGGGTGAATCCCTAGTGGCGGATCGTCGCGACGGCCCTCACCAGGCACGTCGAACGACGCGGGTGCCGGGTCGTCGAGCGGCTGTCGAGGCCGGTACGGGTGCCGGTACGGGGAACGGGCCGCCGCCGGGGGACCCGTCGAGGCGTCGAGCAACGTTCGACCGACCGTGCCGGCGAATGCCGCATCATCGGCGTCAACGAGTGAGAGGTGATTGGTGTGCATCGAACGCTGATCGTTGCCCGGATGGCCCCTGAAAAAGCGGACGACGTGGCCAAGATATTCGCCAGCTCGGATTCCACCGACCTGCCGCGGATGATCGGCGTCACGCGCCGTACGCTCTTCCGTTTCCACGACCTCTACTTCCATCTGGTGGAGGCCGACGAGGACATCTCGCCCCGGCTGTACCAGGCCCGGAGCCACCCGCTCTACGGGCAGATCAACGAGCAGCTGTCCCACCACATCCGGCCGTACGACCCGAACTGGCGCGAGCCGAAGGACGCCATGGCCGAACCGTTCTACGTCTGGGAGGCCCCCGGTGAGTGAACTCGCGCAGACCCCGACCCGCCCGCTGCGGGTCGCCGCCGCCGACGTGCCGGCGAACCGGCGGCGGGGCGGGGACATCCGGGTCGTGCTGAGCCCGAAGACGGTCGGGTCGACCTCCGGTTTCATGGGCACGCTGACCCTCGCCCCCGGCGAGTACGTGACCGAGCACTACCACCCCTACTCGGAGGAGTTCCTGCTCGTCGTGAGCGGGCGGCTGACCGCACGGGTGGAGGACGCCGGCGAGGTCGACCTCGTTCCCGGCGAAGGGCTGCTGGTGCCGATCGGCAAGCGCCACCGGGTCTGGAACGCGGGCACCGAGGAGGTGCGGGCGGTGTTCCACCTGAGCCCGCTGGCCCCCCGGCCCGAGCTCGGGCACGTCGACACCGAGGAACTTCCCGCCGCCTCCGGTGGCGCGCCGGTCCCGGACGTGGGAGGCCCCCGCCGATGACCGGACACCGTCGGGTGGTCGTGACGGGCATCGGCGTGGTGGCGCCCGGGGGCATCGGGACCAAGGCGTACTGGGACCTGCTCACCGCCGGGCGTACCGCCACCCGTCCCATCACCCTCTTCGACGCCGCCCACTTCCGCTCCCGGATCGCCGCCGAGTGCGACTTCGACCCGGCCGCACACGGGCTGAGTCCCCAGGAGATCCGCCGGATGGACCGGGCGGCACAGTTCGCCGTGGTCTCCGCCCGCGAGGCGTGGGCCGACAGCGGTCTGGAGGACGCGGACGTGCCGCCGGAGCGGACCGGGGTGAGCATCGGCAGCGCGGTCGGCTGCACCACCGGGCTCGAGGAGGAGTACCTGGTGCTCAGCGACGGCGGCCGGCGCTGGCTGGTCGACCCCGCGTACGTGGTGCCGCAGCTGTACGGGTACATGGTGCCGAGCACGATGGCCACCGAGGTGGCCTGGACGGTCGGCGCCGAAGGTCCGGTGTCGCTGATCTCCACCGGCTGCACCGCCGGGCTGGACGCGGTGGGCAACGGCGCGAGCCTGATCTGGTCCGGCCGCGCCGACGTCGTGGTGGCGGGCGCGACCGACGCGCCGCTGTCGCCGATCACCGCGGCCTGCTTCGACGCGATCAAGGCCACGTCACCGGACAACGACGACGCGGCCCACGCCTCCCGCCCGTTCGACGCGAAGCGGCGCGGGTTCGTCCTCGGCGAGGGGTCGGCGGTGCTGATCCTGGAGGAGCGCGAGGCGGCCCGCCGCCGGGGCGCCCACGTGTACGCCGAGATCGCCGGGTACGCCAGCCGCAGCAACGCGTACCACATGACCGGGCTGAAGCCGGACGGCCGGGAGATGGCCGAGGCGATCCGGCAGGCCCTGGCGGCGGCCCGGCTCGACCCGTCGGACATCGACTACGTCAACGCGCACGGCTCGGGCACCCGGCAGAACGACCGGCACGAGACCGCCGCGTTCAAGCGGGCCCTGGGCGACCGGGCCTACCGGGTGCCGGTCAGCTCGATCAAGTCGATGGTCGGGCACTCGCTGGGCGCGATCGGCTCGATCGAGGTCGCGGCGTGCGCGTTGGCGCTGGAGCAGCAGGTGGTGCCGCCGACGGCCAACCTGCACAACCCGGACCCGGAGTGCGACCTGGACTACGTGCCGATCACCGCGCGGGAGCACCGCATGCGCGGGGTGCTCAGCGTCGGCAGCGGTTTCGGTGGCTTCCAGACCGCGATGGTCATCACCAAGGACCGCGGGAAGGACCCCCGATGAGCCGCACCGCGGTGGTGACCGGGATCGGTGTCACCGCCCCGAACGGGCTGGGCACCGAGGCGTACTGGGCGGCGACGCTGGCCGGTCGCAGCGGCATCGACCGGATCAGCCGTTTCGACCCCACCGGCTACCCGGTGCGGCTCGCCGGTGAGGTCCGCGACTTCGACGCCGCCGCGCACGTGCCGAGCCGGCTCGTCCCGCAGACCGACAACTGGACGCACCTCGGCCTCACCGCCGCGGCGTGGGCCCTCGACGACGCCGCCGCCGACCCGGCCGGGTTCCCCGAGTACGAGATGGCCGTCGTCACCGCCAGCTCGTCCGGGGGCACCGAGTTCGGGCAGCGGGAGATCGAGCGGCTCTGGACGAAGGGGCCGTCCTGGGTCGGGGCGTACCAGTCGATCGCCTGGTTCTACGCGGCCACCACGGGGCAGATCTCGATCCGGCACGGGATGCGCGGGCCGTGCGGGGTGGTCTGCACCGAGCAGGCCGGGGCGCTGGACGCCGCCGGGCAGGCCCGGGCGCTCGTCCAGCAGGGGACCCGGCTGGTCGTCACCGGCGGCACCGACGCGTCGCTGTGCCCGTACGGGCTGACCGCGCAGCTCAGCAAGGGCACCCTCAGCGGCGGCGACGACCCCCGGCGGGCGTACCTGCCGTTCGACGTCGACGCCGTCGGTCACGTCCCGGGCGAGGGCGGCGCGATGCTGATCGTCGAGGACGCGGCCGACGCGCGCGCCCGGCAGGCGCCCCGGCGCTACGGCGTGATCGCCGGGCAGGCGTCCACCTTCGACCCCCGGCCCGGTTCCGGCCGGGAACCCGGCCTGCGCCGGGCGATCCAGCTCGCCCTGGCCGACGCGGGCGTCGCCCCGGGCGACGTGGACGTGGTGTTCGCCGACGCGGCCGGCGTACCGGAGGCCGACCGGGCGGAGGCGGCGGCGATCAGCGCGGTGTTCGGCCCGGGCGGGGTGCCGGTGACCGCGCCGAAGACGATGACCGGCCGGCTCTACGCCGGCGGCGCCGCGCTGGACCTCGCGTGTGCCCTGCTCGCCCTCCGGGACCAGGTGATCCCCCCGACCGTCGGGGTGGAGCGGCTGGCGCCGGGGTGCGACCTGGACCTGGTGCGGGACGTGCCCCGGGAGGCGCGGCTGCGGACGGCGCTGGTCGTCGCCCGCGGGTACGGCGGCTTCAACGGGGCCGTGGTCGTCACCGCGGCGAGCTGACCGGAGCGTCCGGCCGGGCGTGGACCCCGGCCGGTGTCGAGTGAGGAGAGACAGCACCATGGCAGGACACACGGACAACGCGATCGTGATCGACGCGCCGATGGACCTGGTCTGGGACATGACCAACGACGTGGCGTCGTGGCCGCAGCTGTTCAGCGAGTACGCCGCCGCGGAGATCATCGACCGGGACGGTGACAGCGTCACCTTCCGGCTCACCATGCATCCCGACGAGGACGGCACGGTGTGGAGCTGGGTGTCGCGGCGCACCGTCGACCGGGCGCGCCGCGAGGTCCGGGCCCACCGGATCGAGACCGGCCCGTTCGAGTACATGAACATCCACTGGACGTACGCCGAGGTCGACGGGGGCGTACGGATGCGCTGGGTGCAGGACTTCCACATGAAGCCGCAGGCGCCGGTCGACGACGACGCGATGACCGCGCACCTCAACCGCAACACGGTGATCCAGATGAACCGGATCAAGGGGCTGGTCGAGGCCGCGGCGGCCGCGCGCGGCCCGGTGGCCCGGGCGAGCTGAGCCGACGAGCCCAGGAGGAGCAGATGTACGACGAAGAGGTCCCGGTACTGATCGTGGGCGCCGGGCCGGTGGGCCTGTCGACGGCGGTCTTCCTCGGCCGGCACGGTGTGCCCACCCTGGTGGTGGAGAAGCGGCCCAACACGTCCCGCCTGCCGCGCGCGCCGGGCCTGCAGGCGCGCACCATGGAGTTGTTCCGCGCCGCCGGTCTGGGCCCGGACATCCGGGCTCTGGAGATCGGTGACTCGCACCGCTACTTCGAGGGCGGGATCCTGCGGGTCAACACGTACTCCGACATCGCGGACGCCCAGGTCCTGGAGGCGCCGTCGCTGGACGGCCCGGAGATCAGCCCGGAGCGGGTGATGGGTTGCGGCCAGGACCGCTACGAGGTGGTGCTGGCGGCCAAGGCGAAGGAGTTCGGCGCGGAGGTCCGCTTCGGGGCCCGGTTGAGCGCGATCGACCAGGACGCCGACGGGGTGACCGCGACGGTGACCGACGCCGGCGGCGCCGAGCGGAGGATCCGGGCCCGCTACCTGGTCGGCGCGGACGGCGCCGGCAGCTCGGTACGGGGTCTGCTGGGCGTCGGCCGCTCCGGGCGCGGTTCGGTGTTCCACGCGCTGAGCATCTACTTCCGCGCCCCGGAGCTGGAGCGGATCCTCGCCGACCGGCCGTTCATCCTCTGCTACGCCACGGTGGGCGGGACGATGACCGGGTTGTCCCGCCTGCACGGCTGCGATCCGTGGCTGGCTGCGCCGGTCTACCACCCGGAGCGCGGCGAGTCACCGGAGGACTTCACCGACGAGCGCTGCGTGGCGATCGTCCGGGAGGCCGCCGGCCGGCCGGACATGGCGGTCGAGGTGGTGGCGAAGGTGCCGTGGGAGGGCTCGCAGCTGGTCGCCGACACGTTCCGGGTCGGCCGGGTCTTCCTGGCCGGGGACGCCGCGCACGTGCACCCGCCGGCCGGCGGGTTCGGCGCCAACACCGGCATCCACGACGCGCACAACCTGGCGTGGAAGCTGGCCGCGGCGCTGCGCGGGTGGGGCAGCTCGGCGCTGCTGGACACCTACCACCAGGAGCGGCACGCGGTGGGCTCGGCGATGGCGGAGCAGGCCATGGTCCGTAACCGGATCCGGCACGGGCACAGCGACGGCCGGCCCGACAAGGAGATGGTCGACGACATCATCATCACCCTCGGCTACCGGTACCGGTCCGCCGCGGTCCTCGCCGACGACGACCGGCCGGTGCTGACCGCGCCGCTGACCCTGGACGGCGAGCCGGGCACCCGGGCGCCGCACCTGTGGCTACGCGAGGGTGACCGGGAACTGTCCACCATCGACCTGTTCTGGGACTCGTTCGTGTTGCTCAGCGGCGCGGAGGACGACGGCTGGCACGCGGCGGCGACGCGGCTGGCGGCGCGGTCCGCGGTGCCGCTGCGGTCGGTGCGGGTCGGCCCGGGCGGTGACGTCGCCACGACCGGCGCCGACTGGGCGGCCGCGTTCGGCGTCTCACCGCGCGGCGCGGTGCTGGTGCGGCCGGACGCGTTCGTGGCCTGGCGCAGCGTCGAGGGGTCGGGGGAGCCGGAGAAGGTGCTCACCGACGTGCTGGCCGAGGTGTCCGGTGCGGAGCGGTTGATCCCGGCGGCGACGTGACGGCCGAGCCGGCGATCCGGGCCCGGCCCCGGGACGAGTTGGCGGTGCTGGTGGCGCCGCTGGTGGAGCGGGTCACCGCCCACCCGTTCTGGGCCGGGCTGCGCGCCGGGACGCTCCCGCCGGAGGCACTGTGGTGGTTCGCCGAGCAGGACGCCCGGTACGTCGTGCCGGCGTACGCGCGGGCGCTCGCCCGGTGCGCGGCCGGCGCCGACCGGCTGGAGCACGCCGGCCTGCTGGCCGGGGCGGCGCAGGCCACCGTGGGCTCGCTGCCCCGGCTGGATCGGGAACTGGGCCGGTTGGCGGAGGTGCTCGGCCGGCCACCGGGTCCGGGCCCCGCCGGTCCGGCTCCGGCGGTGCACGCGTACACGTCGGTCATGCTCGCGGCGCCGGTGACGTCGTTCGCGGCGGGGGTCGGCGCGCTGCTGCCGATGAGCTGGTTCCATCTGCTCGTCTCCGACGACCTGCGGCGGCGCGCCGACCGCTCGTCGCGGTACGGGCGGTGGATCGAGCAGTACCTGGCGTACGACGGGTTCGCCGACTACGTCGCCGCGTGGCTGGCGATGGTCGACGAGGTCGTCGAGGCGGGCGGTGACGGTAATCGGACCGTGCTCGTCGAGTGGTTCTTGACCGGTGCTCGCTGTGAGTTGGATTTCGCGGACGCAGCGTGGCGGCGGCAGGGGTGGGCGGTGTAGCGGCGGTCCGGGGGAATCCCACCGTCGAGCCCACATCGAGACGGGAACCCCACCATGGTCGGGCTACCGCCCGTCCGCACCGGCCGAACGTCCTCGCAGCTCAGGGGGCCGGAGAGCCGGGGCACAGCCACTGGAGTCCCGTCATGACAGATACCCCTGGTCGTCCCCGAACACGTCTGGCCCGCGCACGTCGAATCGGAGGTCGGATACTCATGGTCGCCCTGAGCGCGAGCCTGGCGGCGGCGATCACGCCCGGGTCGCCGGCGCACGCCACCTGGAAGGCCCGGCCGTACCACGTCGCCTGCGTCGCCGGGAACGCCTCGGCCGCCGGCCCGCAGCCGCCCACCGCCTGGCGGTCGCTGGCCCGGGTCAACCAGGCCACCTTCGGGCCCGGCGACAAGATCGTCCTTCGGCGCGGCACCACCTGCCAGGGGGTGCTGGAGCCCAAGGGTTCGGGTACGCCCTCCGCGCCGATCACCATCGGGGCGTACGGCACCGGCGCCCGGCCGAAGATCGTCGCCCCGGGCACCCGGGCGGCCGTCCTCCTGCGCAACGTGCAGGGCTACGAGATCCGGGACCTGGAGGTGACCAACCCCGGCCCGGCCGACGGAACCGCCCGGGTCGGCATCTACGTGCTGCTGGAGGACTACGGCACCGGCAAGCACTACATCGTCGAGAACGTCTACGTCCACGACGTGCCCGGCTGTGACTGCCTGAACCCGGACCTGGAGAACAGCGGCGGCATCCTCTTCGAGGCGTCCGGCGACGCGGTGCCCACCGGCTTCGACCGGATCCGGGTGACCGACAGCACCGTCAGCGGCGTCGACAACGTCGGCATCGGCACGCTCTCCAGCTGGTCCAAGCGGGACCTGTACCCCGGCGGGCGCAACCACTTCGTGCCGATGACCAACGTGAACTTCCTCCGCAACAACCTGTCCGACCTCGGCGGCGACGGCATCCTGGTGATGAACGGCATCGACTCCCGGACCGCGCGCAACAAGGTGGACGGTTTCGGCCTGCGCGCCGCCCAGTCCCACGCGGCGATCCTCGCCTACAACTCCGACCGCCCGGTGATGGAGTTCAACGAGATCACCGGTGGCGCCGCCTACCCGCCGTCGTTCTCGCTCACCGTCGACGCCGGCAGCCAGGACGTGCTCTACCAGTACAACTACAGCCACGACAACAACGGGCCGTTCATCCTGTTCTGCGCGTCGGAGGGATCGTTCGGCGACGGACCGGTCATCCGCTACAACGTCAGTGACAACGACAAGGACCTCGACCTCGACGGCTTCATCATCCCGGTGGTCGCGGCGGGTTGCGAGAACGGGATCACCAACGCCCGGTTCTACAACAACACGATCTACGCGCCGAACGCCGAGTACCTGGTCCGCGTGTTCCCGCACACCTCCATCGCCTTCACCAACAACATCTTCTCCGGCCGGGCGGCCGGGTCGCTGATCGACGACGGGGTGGGCTTCTACGACCACAACCTGTACCACAACGTCACCGCCGTCGGGGCGAACAACACCAACTCGGTCAGCGCCGACCCGCTGTTCCGCAACCCGACCAACGACCGGCCGGCCGGCTTCCGGCTCCGGTGCGGCTCGCCGGCCATCGACGCCGGCGTCGCCATGCCCGACAACGGCGGGCGTGACTTCTACGGCAACACGGTCACCGGCACCACGCCGAACATCGGCGCCTACGAGGGGCCCTGCCTGTAGCCGATCCCTTCGCGGACAGCCTTACCGCGCCCGGCGCGCGGTAGGGCTGTCCGCGCCCGGCGCGCGGTAGGGCTGTCCCGTTGTCCGGCGGTGGCACCCGGTGACCAAGGACCGCAACGGGAGGACGACATGACCCAGGCCACCGCCCCGCTCGGAATGATCTCCGCGGGGGATCTCGAACGGTTCCTCTTCCAGGTGGGGCTGCTCCTGCTGGCCGCGCTGCTGCTCGGTCGGCTCGCCCAGCGGCTCGGGCTCTCCGCGGTCGCCGGTGAACTCTGCGCCGGCGTCCTGCTCGGGCCCAGTCTCCTCGGTCACCTGCCCGGCGTCGGCGACTGGTTGCTGCCCCAGTCGGCCACCCAGATCAACCTGCTCGACGCGGTCGGTCAGGTCGGCGTCCTGCTGCTGGTCGGGCTCACCGGCGTCCACATCGACCTGGACCTGGTCCGCCGCCGCGGCGCGACCGCCGCCCGGATCAGCGTCGCCGGCGTGCTCCTGCCGGTCGCCCTCGGCGTGCTCACCGGCCTCGCCCTGCCCGCGTCGCTGATCCCCGCCGGGGTGGACGACATCACCTTCGCCCTCTTCCTCGCCGTGGCGATGGGGGTCAGCGCCATCCCGGTCATCGCCAAGACGTTGACCGAACTGCGGCTGGTGCACCGCAACGTCGGCCAGCTCATCCTCTGCGCCGTCACCGTCGACGACATCCTCGGCTGGATGCTGCTCTCCGTCGTCTCCGCCATGGCGACGACCGGTGTCCGCGCCGGTGGCATCGCGTTCTCCGTGGCGGCCCTGGTCGCGATCCTCGTGCTGGCCGTGCTGGCCCGTCCCCTGGTCCGCCGGGCGCTGCGCACGGCCGCGCGCGCCGACGGCGACGAGGGGGAGGGCGTCACCGTGACGACGGTGGTCGTCCTGGTGGTGCTGGCCGCCGCCGCCACGCACCTGCTGCACCTGGAGGCGGTGTTCGGCGCGCTGGTCTGCGGCATCGTGATCGGCAGCTCCGGCGCGCTGGACCGGTCACGGCTGCGACCGCTGCGGACCGTCGTCATGGGCGTGCTCGCCCCGCTCTTCTTCGCCATCGCCGGCCTGCGGATGGACCTCACCGTGCTGTCCCGCCCGTCGGTGCTGCTCTCCGCGCTGGTCGTGCTGACGGTCGCGGTCGTCGGCAAGTTCGTGGGCGCCTACGTCGGCGCCCGGCTGAGCCGGCTCGGCCACTGGGAGTCGCTGGCCCTGGGCGCCGGCATGAACGCCCGCGGCGTCATCGAGATCATCATCGCCATGGTCGGGCTGCGCCTGGGCGTGCTCGGCGTCGAGACGTACACGATCCTGGTGCTGGTGGCGGTGTCCACCTCGATGATGGCGCCGCCGCTGCTGCGGCTCAGCATGCGCCGGGTCGAGCAGACCGCCGAGGAGCGGCTCCGCGCCCAGGACCACGACGTCCCGCTGCGCGGCCCCGACGTGGCGGCCTGAGGCCATGGGTCCTCGACCCGCGATCGACCGACCGCCCATCGGCGATCATCATGCTCTCGGTATGCGTGAATCAACCCAGATTCTTGTCATCGGTGGCGGCCCGGCGGGCTCCACCACGGCCGGCCTGCTGGCCCGGGAGGGCTTTCAGGTCACTCTGCTGGAGCGGGATCGCTTCCCCCGCTACCACATCGGGGAGTCGATCCTGCCGTCCTGTCGCCCGATCTTCGAGAAGCTGGGCGTCTGGGACAAGATCGAGGCACACGGGTTCCAGCCGAAGGGCGGTGCGTACTTCGTCTGGGGCCCCGAGGAGTGGGAGGTGCGCTTCACCGACCAGGGCTCCGACAACACCAACGCGTTCCAGGTCATCCGCAGCGAGTTCGACAAGCTGCTGCTCGACCACGCCCGGGAGTCCGGGGTGGAGGTCGTCGAGGGGATCACGGTCCGGGACGTCGAGTTCGACGGCGACCGGGCCGTCGCGGTCCGCTGGCAGGAGACGAAGAACCAGGCCACCGGTGGCCGGATCGTCTTCGACCAGCTGGTCGACGCCTCCGGGCGGGGCGGTGTGCTGGCCACCCGCCACTTCCAGAGCCGCCGCTTCCACGACGTGTTCCGCAACGTCGCCGCCTGGTCGTACTGGCGGGGCGCGAAGCCGCTGAGCAAGGGGCCGGAGGGGGCCATCGCCGTCTGCTCGGTGCCGAACGGCTGGTTCTGGGCGATCCCGCTGCACGACGGGACGCTCAGCGTCGGGCTGGTCACCGGCCGGGACCTGTTCAACGACAGCCGGCAGCGGCTCGGGAGCATCCAGGCCGTCTACGACGAGGCGAAGGCGCAGTGCCCGACGGTGCTGGAGATGCTCGACGGCGCCGAGCAGGTCACGGACATGAAGGTCGAGCAGGACTACTCGTACGTGTCGGAGTCCTTCGCCGGTCCCGGCTACGTGCTGTCCGGCGACGCGGCCTGCTTCCTCGACCCGCTGCTCTCCACCGGCGTGCACCTGGCCACCTACAGCGGCATGCTGGCCGCGGCGAGCATCTCCAGCCGGCTGCGCGGCGAGGTCACCGAGGACGAGGCGGGGAAGTTCTACCAGACCGTCTACCGGCACGCCTACGAGCGGATGCTCGTGCTGGTGTCGGTCTTCTACGACAGCTACCGCGGCAAGGACTACCACTTCTACAACGCCCAGCGGCTCACCAACGACGAGCGGGACCGGCTGAACCTGCAGGCGGCGTTCGACCGGATCATCACCGGCATCGCCGACCTCAACGACGCCGAGCGCGCGTACCAGGTGGTCCAGGCACACCTGCACGGCGACAGCAGCGGCGACCCGAACCCGCTGAACAACCTCAACCGGGTCCACGAGATGAAGCAGGCGCCGTTCCATCCGGACAACGCGGTGGAGGGCCTCTACCTGGCGCTCGAACCGCGGCTCGGCCTACGACGCCGGTAACCGGCGAAACGCCGTCGCCCCACCTCCCGGAAAGAGGTGGGGCGACGTTTGTACGGCCCGCCGGGTCAGCTGCCGGCGGCCCGGCGGAGGCGACGCAGCAGTCCCTTCGGGTCGGCCAGCGGCGGCAGCGCCGCCAGGATGCCGCACACCCCGACGTCCGCCAGCCGGCGCAGGTGCGCCCCGACCTCGGCCTCGGTGCCGGTCACACCGGTCAGCTCAAGCGCGAGGTCGACCAGGCCCAACTCCTCCAGCAGCCGGGCGTTCTTGCCGCCGACCGTGTGGTCCCACACGTCGTAGCGCCGCTCCATCTCCTCCACCGCGGGCAGCAGCTCCGCCGGGACGGTGGAGCGCATGTGCGGGGACTTCAGCCGCAGCGCCACGTCCGAGGCGAGTGCCGCGCCGATCTCGGCGTTCGCCTCGGCCCGGCTGTCCTTCACCGAGATGAAGCTGAACCCCCACACCTGGACCGCGGCCGGGTCCCGGCCGGCGGCCTCGGCGGCCGCCCGGATCCGGGCCACCTTGCCGGCGACCCGCTCGGTGGACATGCCGACCGTGGTCACCACCCCGTCGGCCAGCTCGCCGGCGAGCCGCAGGCTCTTCGGGTAGTCCGCGGCGACCAGCACCGGCACGTCGCGTACCCGCTCCAGCGGTTCGGTGTCGAAGCCGTCGACCCGTGCCGAGTCGCCGCGCAGCACGGCCCGTACGGCGGCCACGTAGTCGCGCAGCTCGTGCGGGGTGGCGACCGGGGAACGGCCGACCACCCGCCGGACGCTGCCGCCGTTGCCGATCGCCAGCATCGTCCGCCCACCGGTGACCTCGTGCAGCGACGAGATCGCGGTGGCGGTCGCCGCCGGGTGCCGGAAGAACGGTGT
Source organism: Actinomycetes bacterium (assembly GCA_023402505.1). GTDB lineage: Bacteria > Actinomycetota > Actinomycetes > Mycobacteriales > Micromonosporaceae > Micromonospora. Next base: position 3,781 of record JAEYGD010000019.1, on the reverse strand, counting down.
CGTCACCATCGGCGTGAGCGTCGCGTGTCGCGTCTCGTACGCCGCGACGGTGAGCGACACGTACATCTCGTAGGCGCGGGCCGGTGTGTCGCCGACCCCGATGACGTCGTATCCGAGGTCGTCGGCCAGTCGGACGACGTCCCGGAACTCCGCGAGGTCGTCCGCCCATTCAATGATCGCTCCGAGTTTCAGGGGGCATCCCTCCGCCGGTACGGCTGGCACGCCGGTGCGCAGCTCACGGATATTCGGCGCTGGCGCGCGCGAGCTTCATCGCACACGACCGGGCTCGAGAGGGTGTCGAGCGTCGTCGTACCCCGGGCACCGGCCGCCACCCGCCGGTCCGGCCGGGACCGGCCCCCACCTCCGGTCGACCGCGACTCGACCGGCGCTCCGGTGCCGCCGACCACAGTGGCTCCCACCGCCGCTGGAGAGTCGGCGGTGCGGCCGGGCGCCGGACGCTCGGCAGGAAACCCGACCGGTGAATCCCAGGGAGTCCACAATGGATATCGGAGTCTGCCTGCCGACGACCATCCCCGGCGCGCAGGGACGGCAGCTCATCGAGTTCGCCCGCCGCGCCGAACGGCTCGGCTTCCACAGCCTGACCGTCGCCGACCGCGTCGTGTACGACAACTACGACGGCATCGTCTCGCTCGCCGCCGCGGCGGCCGTGACCGAGCGGATCAAGCTGGTCACCGGCATCCTGCTGGCCGCGTACCGGCCCAGCGTGGTGGAGCTGGCCAAGCAGCTCGCCAGCCTCGACCGGCTCTCCGAGGGCCGGCTGATCATCGGCGTGTCCGCCGGGATGCGGGAGGACGACTACGCCGCCACCGGCACCGACTTCCACACCCGGGGCCGGCGGCTCGACGCGATGATCGAGGAGCTCCGCCAGGTGTGGCAGGGCGCCGGGCCGACGCCCGGGGTGGGGCCGCGCCCGACCAACGGTGACGTCCCGATCTGGGTCGGCGGGCACTCGCCGGCCGGCCTGCGCCGCGCGGCCCGCTACGGCATCGGCTGGATCTCCCCGGGCGGGCCCCCGCACAAGTACCCGGAGCTGGTCACGAAGGTCAAGGAGCTGTGGGCCGAGGAGAAGCGGGAGGGCGAGCCGCGGATGGGCGCCAACCTCTACGTGTCGCTCGGGCCGGACGGGCAGCGGCTCGCCCTGGAGCACATGCACAGTTACTACGCCTACATGGGCCAGATGGTCGAGCACCTCGCGAAGGGCGCCATCACCGACGAGGGCAAGCTCCGCGACGTGGTCGACGGGTACGCGGCCAACGGCTGCGACGAGCTGCTGATCCTGTCCTGCACGGCCGATCCGGACCACCTCGACCGGATCGCCGCGGTGGTCCTGGGCTGACGACGCGATGGGAAACCAGAACGGCCGGGGGATGCGGGTGCTCGTCGTCGGCGGCGGCGTCGGCGGGCTCTGCCTCGCCCAGGGGCTCCGGCAGGCCGGGTTCACCGACGTGACGGTCTACGAGCGGGACGCGTCCGCCGAGGGCCGCATGCAGGGCTACCGGCTGCGGATCAGCCCGGAGGGCGAGACGGCCCTGCGGGACTGCCTGCCCCGCAGGGCGCAGGACCTGCTCACCGCCACCGCCAACGACCGGCACCAGCTCGGTCTGGTCGCCTTCGACGAGCGGCTCAACCCGCTGCCGGCGCCGACCTTCGACGACCCGCGCGGCGACGCGCCGGACAAGATCGACGCCGTCGACCGGGCGACGCTGCGCCGGGTGCTGCTCGCCGGCATCGAGGACGCGGTGCGCTTCGGCAAGCGGCTGGTCCGCCACGGACAGGTCGACGGTGAGGTGGTGGCCCACTTCGCCGACGGCGACCACGCCGTCGGGGACGTGCTGATCGCGGCCGACGGGGCGCACTCCGCCGTCCGCGCGCAGCTGCGGCCCGACGACACCACGCGGGATCTCGGCGTACGGGCGATCCTGTCCCGTACGCCCCGGGCGGCGGCGATCGACGCGGGCCTGCCGGAGTCCCTGCGCGACCGGTTCGTCAACGTGACCGCCCCGGACGGGCTGCGGCTGGCCCTGATGCCGATGGTGTTCCGCACCCCGCCGGCGCGGGCGGCCGAGAAGCTGTGGCCGGGCCTGGACCTGGGTGCCTCCGAGGACTACTACATGTCCGTCTTCAGCATCCACCGGGACCTGCTCGGGCTGGACGACGAGGCGTTCTTCGGGCTCACCGGCGAGCAACTGTGCCGGCTGGTGCTGGACCGTACCGTCGACTGGCACCCGGACCTGCGCGGCGTCTTCGCCCACGCGCAGGCCGCCGAGACCCACCCCCTCGCACTGCGGGCGGCGGTGCCGGTGCGGGCGTGGGAGCCCGGCCCGGTGATCCCCCTCGGCGACGCGGTGCACCTGATGCCGCCGACCGGGGGAGTGGGGGCGAACACCGCCCTGCGCGACGCGAGCGCGTTGTGCCGGGCGTTGACGGCCGTCGCCCGGGGCGAGACGCCCCTGGCCGAGGCGGTGGCCGCTTACCAGGCCGAGATGGTGCGGTACGCCACCGAGGCGATCGACATGTCCCTCAAGATCGCCCGGTGGTCCATGAAGAAGATCGACGTCGGTGTTCGAACGTAAAGGCGGGCGGTTCCAGTGACCACGACAGCGACAGACACCAGCCGGCCGGCCGGCATCCTGCGGCTGGCCAACTCCTTCTGCGACGCCAAGGCGCTGCTGACGGCGGTGGAACTCGGCCTCTTCACCACTCTCCGGGAAGGCCCGGCCACCGTCGAGGAGATCCGGGACCGGCTCGGCCTGCACGGCCGTGGCCTCTCCGACTGGCTCGACCTGCTGGTCGAGCTGCGCCTGCTGGAGCAGGTGGACGGCCGCTACCGCAACAGTGCGGGAGCGGACCGGTTCCTGGTACGCGGCGAGCAGTCCTACATCGGCGGCTTCATCGAGCGGTCCAACCGCAACCTGTACCCGGCCTGGGGTCGCCTGGCCGATGCGCTGCGCACCGGCAAGCCGCAGTCGGGCAGCAGCTTCGAGGCGGTCGTCGAGAACCCGCAGATCCTGAAGCAGTTCATCCACTCGATGGACGCGCTGACCCGGGTCCTCGGCCCGCAGCTCATCGAGGCGTTCGGCGAGTGGTCCGACCACTCCTCGGTGCTCGACGTGGGCGGCTGCCGGGGCAGCCTGGCCGCGCAGATCGTCGCCGCGCACCCGAACCTCACCGGGCACGTCTTCGACCTGCCGCAGATGGAGCCGTTCTTCGCCGAGCAGGCCGCCGAGAAGGGCCTCACCGACCGGTTGGCCTTCCACGGCGGCAGCTTCTTCGAGAACCCCCTGCCGACGGCCGACATCGTGGTGATGGGGCACGTGCTGCACGACTGGGACCGTGACCAGCGGCGGTTCCTGGTGGAGAAGGCGTACCAGGCGGTCAACCCGGGCGGTGTCCTGCTGGTGTACGACCGGATGCTCGACCGCCCCTCCAGCCGGGTGGAGAACCTCGTGATCAGCCTGGACATGCTGCTGGTCACCGACGGCGGCTCCGAGTACACCGTGGGCGAGCTGCGGGAGCACGCCGAGGCCGCCGGCTTCGTCAAGATCGAGGACCGCCTGCTGGGCGACGACGACACCCTGCTGGTGGCCCGCAAACCCGCCTGACCGTCGCACGGGGCCGGGGTACGCCTGAGGGCGCACCCGGGCCCTCCCCACCCCACCCCGCGCCCCCCGCCCCCGCGCCCCCCGCCCCCGCGCCCCCCGCCCCCGCGCCTCCCACCCCCACCCTCCCGCGATCTTGCACTTTCTGCCCCGGCATAAGC
>JAEYGD010000453.1 GCA_023402505.1 Actinomycetes bacterium | reverse complement strand
CCGGTGTGGAGGGTGGCGCGGCGGACCGGGCCGGGGAGGCGCCGGCCGGGGCCGGGCAGCCCGGCACGGAGGGTGGCACCGCGGCGGACCTGCGGCTCGACCAGCGGGCCATCATCTACACCGGCTCGATGCGGGTGCAGGTGGAGGACGTGGACCGGGCCGCGCGGGAGACGGTGGGCCTGGTGACCGCGGCCGGTGGCTTCGTCGGTGGGGACCAGCGGCGCAGCGTCGACGGTGACGCCACGGCCGAGCTGACGTTGCGGGTGCCGGCGGCGAAGTTCACGACGGTGGTGGACGACATCGCGAAGCTGGGCACCCGCCAGCGCCAGGAGATCAACACCGAGGACGTCACCGAGGAGACGGTCGACCTGGAGGCCCGGATCCTCACGCAGCGGGCCCGCGTGGAGAACGCCCGTCGGCTGCTCGCCCGGGCACAGTCGATCAGCGACCTGGTGTCGCTGGAGAACGAGCTGGCCCGCCGTGAGGCCGACCTGGCCTCGTTGGAGGCGAAGAAGCGCCGGCTGGCGGACCTGACGGCGCTCTCCACGATCACGGTGTCCCTGGTCGGCCCGGACGCCGCCACCGACGACGGAGAGCCGGACCTCGGATTCATGGCCGGGCTCGAGGACGGCTGGCGGGTCTTCCTCGCCTCGATGGTCGTGTTGCTGACCGTGCTCGGGGCCGTGCTGCCGTGGCTGGTCGTCCTCGGCGTACCCGTGGGGGTGCTGGTGTGGCTGCTGCGCCGCCGCCGGCCCCGGCCGGCGCCGCCCGCCCCGGCCTCCGGCGGGGCGGCGGACACCGGTGTCAGCTCGCGGCCGCCAGTGCCCGGAGCGCGGTCTGCACCATGACCCGGATGCCGACGGGGATGGCCCGCTCGTCGGGGTCGAACGACGCGCGGTGCAGGTCGACGTTCGGGCCGGAACGGCCGACGCCGAGCCGGGCGAGGGCGCCGGGGACGTACTCCAGATACCAGGAGAAGTCCTCGCCGCCCATGCTCTGCGGGGTCTCGGCGATGCCCTCCGGCCCGAGCGCGGCGGCCGTGGCGGCGGTGAGCACCTGGATGGCCCGCGAGTCGTTGCTGACCGGCGGCCGGCCGCGCAGGTACTCCAGGTCCACCGTGGCGCCGGTCGGGGCGATCACGTCGCGCACCACCTGACCGACGACCTTGGGGGCCATCTCCCAGGTGTCCCGGTCCATCACGCGAAGGGTGCCGGAGGCGCAGGCCTCCGACGGGATGACGTTGTACCGGGTGCCGGCCGAGGCGTGGCCGAACACCAGCAGCAGCCCGCTGTTGGCCGGCACCCGACGGCTCACCAGGGCCGGGACCTCGGTGATCAACCGGCCGAGTGCGTCGACCAGGTCGACGGTGAGGTGCGGCCGGGCGGTGTGCCCGCCGGGACCGGTCAGCCGGACGGTCACGTTGTCGGCGGCGGCGGTGATCGGGCCGACCCGCAGGCCGATCCTGCCGACCGGCAGGTTCGGGTCGCAGTGCAGCGCGAAGATCTGCGCCACGTCGTCGAGACCGCCGGCCTCGATCACCTCGAGCGAGCCGCAGGGCAGGATCTCCTCGGCCGGCTGGAAGATCAGGCGCACCCGACCGGGCAGTTCGCCCTGGTCGGCGAGCTGGGCGAGGAGCATGCCCACACCCAGCATGATCGTGGTGTGCACGTCGTGGCCGCAGGCGTGGCAGACCCCGTCGACCGTGGACCGGAACGGCACGTCCTTGGTGTCGGTGAGCGGCAGCGCGTCGATGTCGGCGCGGAGCGCGATCACCGGGCCGTCGGGGCGGCCGTCGATGTCGCAGATGACACCGTTGCCCTTGGGCAGCAGCCGGGGGCGCAGCCCGGCCAGGGACAACTCCCGGGCGACCAGGGCGGCGGTCTCGAACTCCTGGCCGGAGAGCTCCGGGTGCGAGTGGATGTGACGGCGCGTGGCGATCAGGCCCGGTACCCGGAGCGCGAGGAGGTGGTCCAGGTCGAGGGGCAGGGGCTGGGAGCCGGTGGGCGCCTCGGTCCAGGACGACGCCAGCTGGCCGCCGGTCGGCAGCGTCAACGCACTCGTCACGTCGAATTCTCGATCACTAGAAATGGATGGATCTTCGGGAACAGCAGACAGCCTAGACCTCCGGCGGTGACGCTGCGCAACCTCGTTCCGGTAGTGATCGGAGCGCGCTGCGTCACGTACGCCCTGCTCGGGGCGCTCGTATATCAGCGGGACAGCAGGTAGATCGCGGTCGAAAGCCGTCATCTGCCCCACACCTCCTACAACGCGTAACCGATTCGCGGGTCACGAAAATCGTTGCCGGCCCCGGAACCGCCTTTCCGAATTGTGGCATTAGTCGGTTGTGTTAACTGACACTCCGACAACTACCCGACCACACTCGGCGACGAGGCCCCGCAGACGTTCACACGCTCGGGCGGCATCCGACCGCACACGGTGTGCGTCCCCGATCACCCCGCCCGGATACCCGGAAAAGCTTCCCCGCATGCGCCGCGGCCGGTGGGCGGCGTCGCCCGGGGGCGGGAGCGACCCCGGCGTCGTCGCGCTGGCCGCTCACCACCTGCGCCGCCGATCGGCGGCGGGAGTGGCGACAACTGTACGCCGGCGGACCACCGAACCGCATGATCCACCAGACATTCCGCACACCGCGATATCCCGGCCGCCGGACACCCCGACCTGCCGAAACCCGAGTCGACCAAGCGCCGTACCGGCGCCGGTACGTCAGAACCGGTCGGACGGGCGGTACAGCCCCCAGACCTGGCGGAGCGTGCCGCAGACCTCCCCCACGGTGGCGCGCGCCCGCAGCGCCTCCCGCATCGGGTAGAGCACGTTCCCGGTCCCCTCGGCGGCGGCCCGCAGCTCGGCGAGGGCCCGCTCGACCGCCTCGCCGTCCCGCTCCGCGCGGAGCTTCGCGAGGCGCTCGGCCTGCGCGGCCTCGATCGCCGGGTCGACCCGCAGCGGCTCGTACGGCTCCTCCTCGTCGATCGCGAACCGGTTGAGGCCCACCACGACCCGCTCACCGGAGTCGATCTCCTGCGCGATCCGGTACGCCGACTGCTCGATCTCGCGCTTCTGGAAACCGGCCTCGATGGCGTCGACCGCCGACCCGTGCTCGAAGACCCGCTGCATCAGGGCGTCCGCCGCGGCCTCGATCTCGTCCGTCATCGCCTCCACCACGTACGAGCCGGCGAACGGGTCGACCGTGGCGGTCAGGTCCGTCTCGTACGCGAGCACCTGCTGCGTCCGCAGCGCGAGCCGGGCGGCCTTCTCGGTCGGCAGCGCGATCGCCTCGTCGAAGCTGTTGGTGTGCAGCGACTGCGTGCCGCCGAGCACCGCACCCAGGCCCTGTACCGCCACCCGCACCAGGTTGACCTCGGGCTGCTGGGCGGTGAGCTGCACGCCGGCGGTCTGGGTGTGGAAGCGGAGCATCATCGACTTCGGGTTCTCCGCCCCGAACTCGTCGCGCATGAGCCGGGCCCAGATCCGCCGGGCGGCCCGGAACTTCGCCACCTCCTCCAGCAGCGTCGTACGGGCGACGAAGAAGAACGACAGCCGGGGCGCGAAGTCGTCCACGGCGAGCCCGGCGGCGATCGCGGCCCGCACGTACTCGACGCCGTTGGCCAGGGTGAACGCGATCTCCTGGACGGGCGACGCGCCGGCCTCCGCCATGTGGTAGCCGGAGATCGAGATGGTGTTCCACTTCGGCACCTCGGCCCGGCAGTACGCGAACGTGTCCGCGACCAGGCGCAGGGAGGGCTTCGGCGGGAAGATGTACGTCCCCCGGGCGATGTACTCCTTGAGGATGTCGTTCTGGATCGTGCCGTTGAGCGCCGAGCCCGGCACCCCGTTCTCCTCGGCGACCAGCTGGTAGAGCAGGAGCAGCACCGAGCCTGGCGCGTTGATGGTCATCGAGGTGGAGACCTTGTCCAGCGGGATGCCGCCGAAGAGCAGCCGCATGTCCTCGATGGAGTCGATGGCGACGCCGACCTTGCCGACCTCACCGTGCGCGATCGGGTCGTCCGAGTCGTACCCCATCTGGGTCGGCAGGTCGAAGGCGACGGACAGGCCCATCGTGCCGGCCCGGAGCAGCTGGTGGTAGCGGGCGTTGGACTCGGTGGCGGTGCCGAAGCCGGCGTACTGGCGCATCGTCCACGGACGCGACGTGTACATGGTGGGGTAGACCCCACGGGTGTACGGGTAGTCGCCCGGGCCGCCCAGCCGCGAGTCCAGGTCCTCGGGAAGGTCGGCCGCCGTGTAGACGCCCTTGATCGGGAAACCGGACTCGCTCGACCGCCGTTCGCTCATCACCGGATGGTAGGACGACGCGGCCGGGAGCCTGGTGAGGGATTCCGCACACCGTGTCGAGCGTCGCTGACCGCCCGTGTGCGCCCGGGCACGTACTGTCGAGTTCACCAAACGTCCGCCGCGTCGGCTTTCGCATCGGGCGTCGGACCCAGCAAGATAGGGGGGTTGTGTCCCAGCCCCCCTCGATATCCCCCGGTGGCTCTTCAGTGACTCAGATCCCGACGTGGAGCGGCGGACCAGTCAGTCCCCCCAGCGGCCGCGCGCAACCCGGCACCACGATCGGCGGGCGCTACTCGCTGCGCTCGGCGGTCGGCAACGGCGGCATGGGCACGGTCTGGCGTGCGACAGACACACTCCTGCGGCGGGACGTGGCCGTCAAGGAGGTCGTCCTGCCGCCGGGGCTCGCCCCCAGCGACCGTGACTCGATGTACGAGCGCACCCTGCGGGAGGCCCGCGCCGCCGCCGCGATCCAGCACCCGGCCGTGGTCCAGGTGTACGACGTGGTCACCGAGGGCGGCCGGCCGTGGATCGTGATGGAGCTGCTGGACGCGCGCAGCCTCGCGGACATGGTGATCGAGGACGGGCCGGTCGCCCAGCGGGTGGTCGCGAAGATCGGCATCGCCCTGCTCGGCGCGCTGGAGGTGGCGCACGCGATCGGCGTGCTGCACCGTGACGTCAAGCCCGCCAACGTGCTGATCTGCTCCGACGGCCGCTGCGTGCTCACCGACTTCGGCGTGGCCCGGATGCCCACCGACGTGCAGCTCACCACGCCCGGCATGGTGCTCGGCTCGCCGCACTTCATCTCCCCGGAGCGGGCGATGGGCCAGGAGTTCGGCCCGCCGAGCGACCTGTTCTCGCTGGGTGTGACGCTCTACACCGCGGTCGAGGGGCGCCCGCCGTTCGACAAGGGCGACCCGATCGAGACGATGCACGCCGTCGTCGAGGACCCGCCCGCCACGCCGCAGCGCAGCGGCCCGCTGGTCCCCGTACTGATGGGTCTGCTGGAGAAGGATCCGGCCCGCCGGCTCGACGTGCACACCGCCCGGGCCATGCTGCGCGAGCTGCTCGCCGGCCCGCTGACCAGCACCGCCGCCGCGGTGAACTCGGTGACCGACCCCTACTCGGTGGTGCCGGTGCAGCAGCGGCCGGCGCCGGTCGCGCAGCCCGAGCCGGCGAAGCCGAGCGGGCAGATCGGCGGCCGGGCGATGCTCGCGCCCGGCGAGTCGCTCACCGACCGGCTGACGTCGCTGCGTCGGGGCGGGCGCCCGGCGGCCGGGACCACGGCCGCGCTCGACGACACCAGCGCCGACGCGCTCGCCGGCCCGCTGCACACGCCCACCGGCGCGATGCCCCCACCGAGCCGCACCTACGGCGGAAACGCCACCCAGCGCATCGGCGCCGACGCCACGCAACGCATCGGCGCGGACGCCACCCAGCAGATCGGCGGGTACGCCGGCCCGGCCGACGCCACCCAGCGCGTCGGTGGCGCCCAGTGGACGGTCCCCGGCACCGGCCAACCCTGGACGACCACACCGCCGGCCGCACCGGCCGGCAGCGGGTTCGTCGGCCGGGCGCGCGCCACCGGCGACCAGCTCGTCCGCACTGTCAAGGGCTGGCCGCGCAAGGTCCAACTGGCCGCCGCCGGTGGCCTGGCCGTGGTCCTCCTGCTCGGTGTGCTGGCCCTCGCCGGCGGCGACGAGACCCCACCGGCCGCGCCGCAGGCCGCACCCACCTCGGCCGCCCCGGCCGGGCCGGCGGTCGAGATGATGGAGCACTCCGGCAAGGGCGTGCGGATCATGGTGCCGAACGGCTGGCTGCGCAAGAGCGCGGGCAACTGGGTGGACTACGTCGACCCGCAGGACGGGGGGCGGAAGGTCCGGATCCTGGTCGAGGACTTCTCCACCACGTCGATCCGCTGGGCCGAGATCGCCGAGGAGGGCCTGCGCAAGCGGTCGACGTCCTGCCCCAAGCCGTACGCGCAGATCGCCATGAGCGAGGTCGACTGGGTCGGCAAGCGGGCCGCCGAGTTCGAGTACACCTGCGGCGAGGGCGACGCCATGCGGCACGGCAAGTGGCGCGGCCTGGTCGACGGCGGCAAGGTCTACTCCTTCTACCTGACCTCGACCGACGCGAAGTTCGAGGAGAGCCGGCCGATCTTCGACGCGATGGCGGAGTCGTTCCAGCTCACCGCCGCCGGCTGAGACCGGCCCGACCCCACGTGATGATCCGCCGGCGTGCTATCAAGAGGCATGCCGGCGGACACCACTGACATCGACGACCTTCGTGAGCAGGCCGAGCGCTGGCTCGACGACGACCCTGACCCGGCCAGCCGCACCGAACTGCGGGCGGTGCTGGACGCGCTCCCGGCCAGCGCCCCGGAGCTGGCCGACCGCTTCGCCGGCCCGCTGACCTTCGGCACCGCCGGGCTGCGCGGCCCGCTGCGCGCCGGACCGAACGGGATGAACCTCGCGGTGGTCACGCAGGCCGCCGCCGGGCTGGTCACCTGGCTCGCGGCCCAGGGCGGGAGCGGCCCGCTCGTGATCGGGTACGACGCACGGCACGGCTCCCGCGCCTTCGCCGAACGGACGGCGCAGGTCGCCACCGGTGCGGGCCGCCCGGCCCTGCTGCTCCCCCGGCCGCTGCCCACCCCGGTCCTCGCGTACGCGGTGCGGCGACTCGGGGCGGTCGCCGGGGTGATGGTGACCGCCAGCCACAACCCACCCCAGGACAACGGCTACAAGGTCTACCTGGGCGCCGAGCTGGGCGGTGCGCTGGGCGCCGGGGCGCAGATCGTCCCGCCGGCCGACGCCGGCATCGAGGCGGCGATCCGGGCGGTCGGTCCGCTGGCCGAGGTGCCGCTCGGCCCGCCCGGGACCGTGCTCGGTGACGACGTCGTGACGTCGTACGTCGAGCAGGCCGTCGGTGTGGTCGACCCGGCCGGCCCGCGCGACCTGAACGTGGCCTACACGCCGCTGCACGGGGTTGGTGCGGCGGTGCTCACGGCGGCCTTCGCCCGCGCCGGATTCCCCGTCCCCGGGATCGTGCCCGACCAGGCGGAGCCGGACCCGGCGTTCCCGACCGTCTCGTTCCCCAACCCGGAGGAGCCCGGCGCCGTCGACCGGCTGACCGCCCTGGCCGGGTCGACCGGCGCTGACATCGCGATCGCCAACGACCCGGACGCGGACCGCTGCGCGGTGGTGGTGCGCGAGGCCGGCCCGGCGGCGAGCGCGCACGGCGAGGTCGCCGGCCCCGGGGCCGGTGGTGGGGCGCCCGGCTGGCGGATGCTCCGCGGCGACGAGGTCGGGGCACTCCTCGCCGACCACCTGATGCGCCGCGGCGTGACCGGCCTGTACGCGACCACGATCGTGTCGTCGTCCCTGCTGAGGGCGATGTGCGCCGCCCGGGACCTGCCGTACGACGAGACGCTGACCGGGTTCAAGTGGATCGTCCGGGCGGGCGGCGGGTCCGCGCCGCTGGTCTTCGGCTACGAGGAGGCGCTCGGCTACTGCGTCGCGCCCGACCACGTCCGGGACAAGGACGGCATCACCGCCGCGCTGACCGTGGCCGAACTGGCGGCCGGCCTCAAGGCGCGGGGGCGCACGCTCGCCGACCGGCTCGATGAGTTGGCCGCCGAGTTCGGCGTGCACCACACCGACCAGCTCTCGGTGCGCGTCGACGACCTGCGGGTGATCGCCGAGATGATGGCCAGGGTCCGCGCCGCCACCCCGACCACGCTGCTCGGGCAGCCGCTCACCGAGTCGCGGGACCTGCTCCCCGAGGCGGACGTGGTGATCCTGCGCAGCGCCGCCGCCCGCGTGGTGATCCGGCCGTCGGGCACCGAACCGAAGCTCAAGGCGTACCTGGAGGTGGTGGAGCCGGTCGCGGACGGCGACGTGGCCGCGGCCCGTGGTCGCGCGGCGGAGGCCGTCACCGCGCTGCGCACGGAGATCGCGACCGCGCTCGGTGTGTGAGGAGGCCCCGGCTCAGGGGCGGGGGCCGAGGGCGGCGTCGACGGCATGGCCGAGCGCGGCCACCACCAGCGCGACCGACGGGCGGACCACCGAGTCCTCCAGGCTGACCTCACCGGAGAAGCCGGCGCCGCTGGCGATCTCGGTGAGCCGCCGCCGGGCGTCGGCGGCGGCCTCGCCGCTCACGCCGAGCGCCGGTTCCATCCGCAGCACGGCGACCAGCGTGGCGAGCGCGGCGGTCCGCTCGTCGGGCGCCGCCGAGCCGGTCAGCGCCTCGGCGAGCCGGCGGCGGGTGTCCGCCTCCACCGACGGGTCGACCACCGGGTAGCGGTGCACGTGGATGAAGCCCAGTTCGGTCTCGTCGACGTCCCGCACGACGCCCTGGCGGCACAGGTCCCCCAGGATCCGGTCGCGCAGCCCGTGCCGGAGCCGCTGCACCCAGGACGAGGGGCTGTGCGGCGTGTCGGCGGCGATCTTCGCCAGCACGGCGTCGGTGACCGGCTCGCCGGTCGGCGTCGGGTCGAGCACCGTGACGTTGCCCTCGGCGTACGCGATCCGCCCGGCCAGGGCCAGTTCGATCAGCACCGCCGCGGCCATGCCCAGGTCGAGGCTGATCCGGGGCATCGTCGCCCGCCCCGTCTCGTCGTCGTACGCGAGGAGGAGCAACTCCTCGGCGAGCGCAACACCAGTCATGCCCGGAGACGCTAACGCCTCCCCGCACCCGAAGTACCCGGACTCGCCCTCCCCGCCCCCGTCGATCACGGACCTGTGGTGCCGGGTCTAGGCCGTTTCGCCCACTTTGTCACCCACTGCAATTCCATGATCGCCGCGCGGGTTAGAAGCGGGGCATGCCGCCGAACTGGCGGTCGCCGGCGTCGCCCAGCCCGGGGACGATGAACTTGCGGTCGTTCAGGCCCTCGTCGATCGACGCGGTCACGAGGCGCAGGGGCAGGCCGGAACGCTCCAGACGCTCGATGCCGGCGGGCGCGGCGAGCACACAGAGCACGGTGATGTCGGTGCACCCCCGGTCGGCGAGCAGCCGGCAGCAGTGCTCCAGCGAGCCGCCGGTGGCGAGCATCGGGTCGAGCACCAGCACCGGCAGTCCGGCCAGGTCCCGGGGCAGCGACTCCATGTACGCCCGGGGCTCGAAGGTCTCCTCGTCGCGCGCCAGGCCGACGAAGCCCATCGACGACTCCGGCAGCAGGCCGAGGGCGGCGTCGGCCATGCCGAGACCGGCCCGCAGCACCGGCACCAGCAGCGGCGGGTTCGCCAGCCGGGTGCCCTCGGTGCCGGTGACCGGGGTCTGCACCGGGTACCGCTCGACGGGGAAGGAGCGTGCCGCCTCGTACACCAGCATGGTGGTGAGTTCGTGCAGCGACGCGCGGAACGCGGCCGAGTCGGTCCGGGCGTCGCGCATGGCGGTCAGCCGCGACTGGGCGAGCGGGTGGTCAATGACGAGTACGTCCACGGTCGCTCAACCTACCCGCCCGCAGTCGGGGACAGCGCCGGTGTGGCCGCACCGGCGACGCCCCTCACGTCCACCCCGCCGTGACCAAGATCACGTGGTCGTCCCGTGCGTAGACTTCGGGTCATGACGGCGACAGCGACGTCGGCCCGGTCGGACCTCTCCGAGCTGGGACGATCCGAGACCGCTCTGCGGACCTTCCTGCACGGCCTGCCCGGCGTGGACCAGGTCGGCGCGGAGCAGCGGGCGGCACAGCTCGGCACCCGCTCCATCAAGACCACCGCCAAGGCCCAGGCGATCGACCTGGCGATCCGGATGGTCGACCTCACCACCCTCGAAGGGGCCGACACCCCGGGCAAGGTGCGGGCGCTGGCCGCGAAGGCCCTGCGCCCCGACCCGGCCGACCCGTCCTGCCCGCACGTCGGCGCGGTCTGTGTCTACCCGTCGATGGTCCCGTACGTCGCCGAGGTGCTGCGTGGCTCCGGCGTGCACCTGGCCAGCGTGGCGACCGCCTTCCCGTCCGGTCAGGCCCCGCTGGAGGTCAAGCTCGCCGACACCCGGGCCGCCGTCGCGGCCGGCGCCGACGAGATCGACATGGTGATCAACCGGGGAGCGTTCCTGGCCGGGCGCTACAAGGAGGTCCACGACGAGATCGTGGCGGTCAAGGAGGCCTGCGGCCCCGCCGACGGCGGTCGCCAGGGGGGACCGGCAGCCCACCTCAAGGTGATCCTGGAGACCGGCGAGCTGGCCACGTACGACAACGTCCGCCGTGCCTCGTGGCTGGCGATGCTGGCCGGCGCCGACTTCATCAAGACCTCCACCGGCAAGGTCCCGGTCGCGGCCACCCCGCCGGTGACGCTGGTGATGCTGGAGGCGGTCCGCGACTTCCGCGCCGCCACCGGACGCCAGGTCGGCGTCAAGCCGGCCGGTGGCATCAAGACCACCAAGGACGCCATCAAGTACCTGGTGATGGTCAACGAGACGGTCGGCCCGGACTGGCTCGACCCGGACTGGTTCCGCTTCGGCGCGTCCAGCCTGCTCAACGACCTGCTGATGCAGCGCACCAAGCTGACCACCGGCGTCTACGCCGGCCCCGACTACTTCACCCTGGACTGAGCGCCATGTTCGAATACGCCCCCGCTCCCGAGTCGCGCTCGGTGGTGGACCTCAAGCCCTCGTACGGGCTCTTCGTCGACGGCGAGTTCGTCGACCCGACCGACGGCGGCACCTTCAAGTCGATCAACCCGGCCTCCGAGGAGGTGCTCGCCGAGGTCGCCGAGGGCGGCGCCGGTGACGTCGACCGGGCGGTCCGCGCGGCCCGCGCCGCGTACGAGAAGGTGTGGGGCCCGATGCCGGGCCGGGACCGGGCCAAGTACCTGTTCCGGATCGCCCGGATCATCCAGGAGCGCTCCCGCGAGCTGGCGGTGCTGGAGTCCCTGGACAACGGCAAGCCGATCAAGGAGTCCCGGGACGTCGACGTCCCGCTGGTCGCCGCGCACTTCTTCTACTACGCCGGCTGGGCCGACAAGCTGGAGCACGCCGGCTTCGGCCGGCGGCCGACGAGCCGGCACAGCGGCGCGACTCCGCAGCCTCTTGGCGTGGCGGCACAGGTCATCCCGTGGAACTTCCCGCTGCTGATGCTGGCCTGGAAGATCGCCCCGGCGCTCGCGGCGGGCAACACGGTGGTGCTGAAGCCCGCCGAGACCACCCCGCTGACCGCGCTGCTCTTCGCCGAGATCTGCCAGCAGGCCGACCTGCCGGCCGGTGTGGTCAACATCGTCACCGGCGCCGGCGACACCGGCCGGGCGCTGGTCGAGCACCCCGGCGTGGACAAGGTCGCCTTCACCGGCTCCACCGAGGTCGGCAAGGCCATCGCCCGGGCCGTGGCCGGCACCCGCAAGAAGCTCACCCTGGAGCTGGGCGGAAAGGCCGCCAACATCGTCTTCGACGATGCCCCGGTCGACCAGGCCGTCGAGGGCATCGTCAACGGCATCTTCTTCAACCAGGGGCACGTCTGCTGCGCCGGCTCCCGGCTGCTGATCCAGGAGTCCGTCGCCGACCGGGTGCTCGAGTCGCTGAAGCGGCGGATGGCCCAGCTGCGGGTCGGCGACCCGCTGGACAAGAACACCGACGTCGGCGCGATCAACTCGGCCGCTCAGCTGGCGCGGATCAAGGAGCTGTCCGACGCCGGCTCGGCCGAGGGCGCCGAGCGCTGGTCGCCGCCGTGCGAACTGCCCGACCGTGGCTTCTGGTTCGCGCCCACGATCTTCACCGGCGTCACGCAGGCCCACCGGATCGCCCGGGAGGAGATCTTCGGCCCGGTGCTGTCCGTGCTGACCTTCCGCACCCCGGCCGAGGCCGTGGAGAAGGCCAACAACACGCCGTACGGGCTGTCCGCCGGGATCTGGACCGACAAGGGCTCGCGGATCCTGTGGATGGCCGACCGGCTCCGGGCCGGCGTGGTGTGGGCCAACACGTTCAACAAGTTCGACCCCACCTCGCCCTTCGGCGGCTACAAGGAGTCGGGCTACGGTCGCGAGGGCGGCCGGCACGGGCTGGAGGCGTACCTCAATGTCTGAGCGGGTCGCGGTACGCAAGACGTACAAGCTCTTCATCGGCGGGAAGTTCCCGCGCAGCGAGTCGGGACGGTCGTATCTCGTGCAGGACGCGAATGTCTCCCTGGCCTCCCGGAAGGACGCGCGGGACGCCGTCGTCGCCGCCCGGGCCGCCGTGAAGGGGTGGGCCGGCGCGACGGCGTACAACCGGGGCCAGATCCTCTACCGGGTCGCCGAGATGCTGGAGGGCCGCCGCGAGCAGTTCGTGGCCCTGGGCGTGCCGGGCGACGAGGTGGACGCCGCCGTCGACCGTTGGGTCTGGTACGCCGGCTGGTCCGACAAGCTGCCCCAGGTGTACGGCGGCGCGAACCCGGTCGCCGGCCCGTACTTCAACCTGTCGGCGCCGGAGCCGACCGGCGTGGTGGCGGTGGTGGCCCCGGAGACGCCGGCGCTGCTCGGCCTGGTCAGCGTGATCGCCCCGGCGATCGTGACCGGCAACACGGTGGTGGTGGCGGCCTCGCCGGCGGCCCCCCTGGCGGCGGTGACCCTGGCCGAGGTGCTGGCCACCTCCGACCTGCCGGGCGGGGTGGTGAACCTGCTGACCGGGCGGTTGTCCGAGACCGTGCCGGCGCTGGCAGGCCACATGGACGTCAACGCGATCGACCTGTCCGGGGTCGCCGACGCCGAGCTGGCGGCCGACCTGGAGGTCAGGGCGGCGGAGAACCTCAAGCGGGTGCTCCGGCCGGTCCCCGCCGACCACGACTGGTTCGCCGACCCGGGCCTCGCCCGCATGACGACCCTCCTGGAGACGAAGACCGTCTGGCACCCGAAGGGCGTCTGACCGAGCCCACCCCGCGTCGCCCAACCGCTCTGCCCGCCCACCCCCACCCCCAAGATCCATTCACTTTCACCGAAAGAGTGGCCTTTCCTGGCGGATTGGCCACTCTTTCGGTGAAAGTGCGCCCGCTCGGGTGGGTGGGTGGGAGGCGGGCGGGCGGGGCGTGGGGGTTGGGGGGGTCTACTACGGGGGGTAGGATTGGCGCGTGACTCGGCTGGGTGATCTCGAACGTGCGGTGATGGACGTGCTGTGGGACTCGGTCCCCGCCACGTCGGACGGTGTCACCGTGCGGGAGGTCGCCGATGCCCTGGCGGGGCGTGAGCTGGCCTACACCACCGTGATGACGGTGCTGGACCGGCTCGCCGGCAAGGGCATGGTGCGACGGGAACGCGAGGGGCGGGCCTGGCGGTACCGGGCCGCAGCGAGCCGGGAGGCGCACATCGCCCAGCTCATGCTCGACGCGCTCGACCTGGGCGGCAGTCGGGACGCCGCGCTGGTGCGCTTCGCCCGGTCGGTGACCGGCACCGAGGCGGAGGTGCTGCGCGCCGCGCTGGGCGCGGAGGCCGGCCTGACCGACCCCGCCCGGGACACCGATACCGGTGCCCTGGTCGACCGGGTCGACCCGCCCGCGACCGACCGGGCCGCACGGGCGCGCCCGGCCGACGAGGTAGCGGACCGGTAGGGCGGGCGCGCATGGCCTACGCGATGCACTTCGGCGGGTCCGTGCTGGCCTGCTGGCTCACCGCGCAGGTGCTGGCCCGCTCGACCTGGCCGTGGCGCAGCCCCCGGGTGGCGATCCTCTGCTGGCAGGCCGTCGGCCTGGCCGCCGGCCTCTCGGCGATGGGCCTGCCGATGGCGCTCGGTCTCGCCGCGTACGACCTGCCGACCGGCAGCGCTCTCTGGGCTCTCGCTGCGGACCTGAGCCACGGCACCCTGCCGGCCGGGGTGGGCGCGGTCCACCTGGGTCTGGTGGGGGTCGGCT
>JAEYGD010000424.1 GCA_023402505.1 Actinomycetes bacterium | reverse complement strand
GGCCGGCGCCGTGCTCAGGCGGTGCCGGCGAACTGGCTGACGTGGTACGCCGTGCTGCGGCCGTCCGGCGTCCTGGTCCACTTCGACACCAACAGGTGCAGGTCGTTGGCCCGCCGGCTCGACCAGGGGTGGACGAAGCCGCCGTAGAGCCCCGGCTCCTGCCACGGGAACACCTGCACCTTCTCGGCCGTCCACACCTGGTCCGGTCCGCCCGCCGTGCGGGTGACGACACAGCCGGTCGCGCCGTTCAGGTAGGACATCACCCAGGTGCCGTCGCTCAGCCGGCGTACCGACGGCTCGCCGAAGCGGCCGGTCAGGATCGGGGTGCAGGGTCGCCCCCAGCCCCAGTTGCTGCCGTTCCAGCCCCAGCCCTCGTACGCCTCGGGGTTGAACAGGCGGTCCCAGCGGACCCGGCGCAGCATCATCGGGCCGTCCTGCCGGCCGGCGCGCACCGAGAAGACGTACACCCAGTCGCCGTCGCGCTGCATGGTCCACATCTGGAACGGGTCGGTGTTGGCGCCGTTGTTCCACCACTTCAGCGGGGTCCGGACGAAGTCGTTGCCGTTGTCGCTGTACGCGAGCCCCGCGTAGCGGCTGCGCCAGTGCGGTCCCGCCGGCCCGGCGGAGTGCCAGTTCTCGATGCTCTGGTAGGAGATGAGCTGGCGACCGGTCTCCGGGAAGCTGATCCCGTCGTTGGGGATGACGGTCACCTCCCAGAGGCCGTCGATGCCGACGCCGTGGTGACCGTTGTGCATCAGTTCCGGCGCCCGCCCGTTGCCGGCCACCCGGCCGGCGCTGTCGAAGACGATGCCGCCGGGGGAGCCGGGGTGGGTGTTGGACCGCAGCAGCACCGGCGAGCGCCAGTCGTTGGGCAGCGGTGGTCCCTCCGGCCACGGCGTGTCGAAGGTGTCACCGAACAGGTAGCCGATGGAGCCGTTCTCCAGCACGTACGGGATGCCGAGGTCGGTGCCGGCGACCCGCCAGCGCTGGTTGGTGTCCAGATCGGCGCCGGTGAGGCGCTTCCGCCAGGTGGCGGCCCGGGCCGGTCGGGCGGCGGCGTGGGGTGCGACGGCCGCCGCCACGCCGGCCGCCCCGACCGTCGCCAGGAAGGATCTGCGCTTGATGCTCATGGACCTCAGTGTGCTGGCGGCCGCCTGTGATTGAAGGATGTCTACACGTCAGTCGGAGCCTGGTGCAAAAAATCTCGACGATTCGTTGACAAGCTCAGAGGTTGAGCGGTCGTGGGTCGCCGGCCAGCTCCCGGAAACGGGCCCCGGGATCGGCCACCAGGCGCCGGGTGGACAGGTCGAGCAGACCGCCCACGCCGCTCAGCGTCGCGACCGGGGTGCCGTCGGCGCGGGTGTAGTGCTGCTCGACGCGGAACGTCCGGCGCTCGCCCCAGTGGAACTCGCAGGACACGTCCACCTCGTCCCCGCCGCGCAGCTCCCGGAGGTAGCGGAGCGTGACCTCGAGCGTGACCGGACCGACCCCGGCGGCGATGAGGCGCTCCTGTGCGAGGCCGGCGGCGCGCAGGCACTCCCACCGGGCATGCTCGCCGTACTGCAGGTAGACGGCCTGGTTGAGGTGGCCCTGGGTGTCGAGCTCGTAGCCCCGGACGGTGACACGGACGCGGAACGGATCTGCCATGCGTCCGTAGGGTAGGTGGGGGGTACGACAGCCGCGGGCCCGAATCAGGGGCGTGCCGTCTTGTCGTGGATGATGGGCAAATGTCTGAGCCCACCGCGCCCGCGGCGCCCCCCTGGCACGCCCGCCCGGCGGACGAGGTCGCCGAGGAGTTCGGCGTGGACCCGCGCGCCGGCCTGTCGTCGACGGAGGCGGCCCGGCGGCTCGAGCGGTACGGGCCGAACCGGCTGGCCGAGGCGAAGCGGGAGCCGCGGTGGCGAGCCTTCCTGCGGCAGTTCGAGGACCTGATGATCCTCATCCTGCTGGTCGCCGCCGTCGTGTCGCTGGTGATCAGCCGGGAGTGGGAGACGCCGGTCGCGATCGCCTTCGTCGTGCTGCTCAACGCCACGATCGGCTTCGTGCAGGAGTCGCGGGCCGAGGCGGCGCTGGAGTCGCTGCGCCGGATGAGCGTCACCACCGCGACCGTACGGCGGGACGGGGACATCGTCCGGCTCGACGCCCGGGACCTCGTCCCCGGCGACGTCGTGGTGGTGGAGGCCGGTGACCGCGTCCCCGCCGACGCGCGGCTGCTGTCGTCCACGTCGCTGCAGGCGCAGGAGTCGACGCTGACCGGGGAGGCGCAGCCGGTCGGCAAGTCGGCCCACGGCGTCGTCGACGAGGACGCGGCGCTGGGCGACCGGGTCACCGCGCTGTTCATGAACACCGCCGTGACGCGCGGCCGGGGGGAGGCGCTGGTCACGGCGACCGGCATGGCGACCGAGACGGGCCGGATCGCGGGCCTGCTGCACGACGCCAAGCCCGGCCCCACGCCGTTGCAGCGCCAGATCAACGGCCTCAGCCGTACGCTCGCGGTCATCGCCGGCGTCGTGATCGTGCTGGTGTTCGTGCTCGGCCTGGTCCGCGGTCAGGACTTCACGGACCTGTTCATCAGCGCGGTCTCCCTGGCCGTCGCGGCGGTGCCGGAGGGACTGCCGGCGGTGGTCGCGTTCACCCTCGCGATGGGCACCGGCCGGCTCGCCCGCCGCGGTGCCATCGTCAAGCGGCTGTCCTCGGTGGAGACGCTGGGCAGCACGTCCCAGATCTGCACCGACAAGACCGGGACGTTGACGCTCAACGAGATGACGGCCCGTGAGCTGCTGCTGGCCGGTCGCCGGTTCACCGTCTCCGGTCAGGGCTACGGCGCCGACGGCCGCGTCCGGACCACCGACAGTGCGCCCCTGCCCGGCACGGTCGACGAGGCGCTGACCGCGATGGCCCTGTGCAGCGACGCCGTGGTGCACGACGGCGACCTGGTCGGCGACCCGACCGAGGGCGCGCTGGTGGTGCTCGCCGAGAAGGGCGGCCTCGACGTGGCCGCCCTGCGGCGGAGCAACCCGCGGACCCTGGAGATCCCGTTCGACTCCGACCACAAGTTCATGGCGACCTTCCACCGTTGGACCGGCGACGACGGCGCGGAGGTGGTGCGCTGCTTCGTCAAGGGCGCTCCGGACGTGCTCGCCGCCCGCGCCGACCGGCATCTCGGGGCCACCGGGGTGCTGCCGTTCGACGACGCCGCCCGTGCCCGCTACGAGGAGGGCAACACGTTCCTCGCCGAGCAGGGCATGCGGGTGATGGCGGTGGCCTACGAGGACTTCCCGGCCGCCGGATTCGACCCGGGCGACGACGCCAAGGACCTGCTCGACCGGCTCGTGCTCGTCGCGTTGGTCGGGATCGTCGACCCGCCCCGGCCGGAGGCGCGGGAGGCGGTCGCGCAGTGCCGGGCGGCGGGCATCCGGGTCCGGATGCTCACCGGCGACCACGCGGTCACCGCCGCCGCCATCGCCCGTGAGCTGGGCATCCCCGGTCGGGCCATCACCGGCGCCGACCTCGACACCGTCGCCGACGACGCCGAACTGGCCCGCCGCCTCGACGACGTCGGCGTGGTCGCCCGCGTGTCGCCCGCCCACAAGATCCGGATCGTGCGGGCGTTGCAGGGGCGCGGCGAGGTCGTCGCGATGACCGGTGACGGCGTCAACGACGCGCCGGCCCTGCGCAACGCCGACATCGGCGTCGCGATGGGCGTCGCCGGGACGGAGGTGAGCAAGGAGGCGGCGACCATGGTGCTCACCGACGACAACTTCGCCACCATCGTCTCGGCGGTGCGGGAGGGGCGCGGCGTCTACGCCAACATCGTGAACTTCACCCGCTTCCAGGTCTCGACCGCGCTGGGTTTCGTCCTCACCTTCCTGGTCGCGGCGCTGACCGGGATCGCGGGCGGCACGCCGTTCACCGCGTTGCAGATCCTCTTCGTCAACCTGGTGATGGACGGTCCGCCCGCCATGTCGCTGGGCGTCGATCCGGTCAGCCCGGACGCGATGCGCCAGCCGCCGCGTCCCACCGCGGAGCGGATCCTGAGCCGGCCGCGGCTGGTCCGCATCCTGCTGGCGAGCGCGGTGATGGCCGCCGGGACCCTCGCTGTCCTGGTGTGGGCTCCGGGGCCGGCCCCGCGGATCGGGGAGGCCACGACCGCCGGCACGATGGCCTTCGTGACGTTCGTGCTGTTCCAGGTGTTCAACCTGCTCAACGTCCGGCACGACCTGCGCAGCGTGGTCAGCCGGCAGACGCTGGAGAACCGGTGGGCGTTCGTGGCCACCGGCGCCGTGGTCGTCCTGCTGGTGCTGGTGGTGCAGCTGGACGCCCTGCACGGCGTGTTCGTCACCACCGACATCACCGGCGGGCAGTGGCTGGTCTGTGCGGCGGTGGCCTCCACCATCCTCGTCGCGGGCGAGCTGGTGAAGGCCCTGCTGCGCCGCCGGGCCCGGCGGGTCGCCGCCGTCTGAGCCGACCCTCAGCCGGTGGCCACGGCCGCGGTCACCTCCACCTCGATCACCGCGCCGTCGAGGAAGAGCCGGTTCACCTCGACGGTCGTGCTGGCGGGTTTCGCGTCCGGGAAGTACCGGTTGCGGACCGCCGCGTAGCCGGCCAGGTCGCCCAGGTCGGTCATGAAAGTCCGCACGTGCAGCACGTCGGCTAAGCCGGCGCCGTGCGCGGCGAGCAGACCGTCGATCAGCTCGAAGATCCGTTCGGACTGCGCCCGGACGTCGCCGGGCGCCACCACCGCGCCGTCGTCGTCGACACCCACCTGGCCGGAGAGCACGAGCAGGGCGCAGGCCGGCAGGTCGAGCCGGGCGACGTGGGCGAAGCGGTCGCCGAACGGGGCGGGGACGGTGGCGGGGTTGTCCAGGGTCACGGTCACGGTTGCTCCTCCGCTGGGCCGATGAGGCGGGCGATGTCGTCGTGCGGGTGCGGGGCGGCGGCCAGCACCGAGGCGGCGGCCCGGAGGACCGGCGCCGGGGCGTCGCCCAGCACGTCCAGGGCGAGCCGGGCGTCCTTGGCCGCCAGGGCC
>JAEYGD010000407.1 GCA_023402505.1 Actinomycetes bacterium | reverse complement strand
CGGCGGTCCACCCGTACCAACCCCAGTAGGAGCCCTGCCCGGTCAGCAGCGCGGCGACCACGGCGCCGGCGCCCGCCGCGACAGCCGGCAGGGCCCGGACCGGCCGGGCCGCGCGGGCGTCGACCGCGAGCGCGAGCAGCCCGAGGGCGACCTGCGGTGCCAGCGTGTAGAGCGGCGGGCGGGGCAGCCCGGCGACCAACCCGACCGCCGGGAGCGCCGCCGTCGCCAGCACCGCGACGGCGGTCGCCGAGCGAGCGGCCCGCCCCGGCGCCACGAGCGCGAGCAGGGCGGACACCAGCCAGGCGGCCCAGACCAGCACGCCCACCGACACGAACGGACCGAATCGCGGCACGCCCCACGCCGCCGGCGGCGGGTTCAGTTCCGCGACCGTCCAGAAGGCGGCGAGGAAGGTGGCGGTGGCGAACGCGAGCACGGCGGCGAGGCGTACCCCGGGAACCAGGTCGGTGGCACCGGCGGCCCGCAGCCGCTGGCGGAGGCCGCCGCGCAGGAGGTCCGCGGCGTCCGCGGGCGAGGGCCAGCGCCGGTCCGGGCCGGCCAGGTCGAGGTACGTCCCGACGATCTCGTCGCCGCGGTCGCTGCGGTAGCCGGCCGGGTACGCGCGCAGCAGCCGCCGGTAGCGGCGCTCCAGCGCACTCATGCCAACCCCTCGACGGTACGCGGCGCGAGCGGCCGCACCCGGCGGGCGCGCAGCCGGGCGGTGGCCGCCTCGACGTTGCGGCGCAGCCGTTCGGTCTCGGCGGCGAGCGTGGCGTCGCCGGTGGGGGAGAGGCGGTAGTAGCGGCGCAGCCGCCCGTCGACGGTCTCCTCCCGGTCGAGTTCGACCAGGCCGGCGTCGGTGAGCCGGTCCAGGGCGCCGTAGAGGGTGCCGGGCCGCAGCGAGAGCCGCCCGTCGGAGAGCGCGGCGACCTCGCCGATGATCGCGTAGCCGTGCATCGGCTCGCGGGCGAGCGCGGTGAGGATGAGGAACGTGGGTTCCCGTAGCGGCGTGTCCATGGCCGCAATATATCGGACGCGAAGGTATCCGGGTGGCTCCGACACGACGAGGCCGGCCCCACGGAACGCGGAGCCGGCCTCGGCGGGTGCTGTGTCGCTGGTCAGCAGTCGAAGTACATCGCGAACTCGTGCGGGGTCGGGCGCAGGCGTACCGGGTCGACCTCGTTGGTGCGCTTCCACTCGATCCACGTCGAGATCAGGTCGGGGGTGAACACCCCGCCGTCGAGGAGATAGTCGTGGTCGGCCTCGAGGGAGTCCAGGACGGCCGGAAGGGAACCCGGCACCTGCTTGACGTCGCCCCACTCCTCCGGCGGCAGGTCGTACAGGTCCTTGTCGATCGGCGCCGGCGGCTCGGTCTTGTTCTTGATGCCGTCCAGGCCGGCCATCATCATCGCGGAGAAGGCGAGGTAGGGGTTGCTGGACGGGTCCGGCACCCGGAACTCGACGCGCTTGGCCTTCGGGTTGCTGCCGGTGACCGGGATGCGGGTGCAGGCGGAGCGGTTGCGCTGCGAGTAGACCAGGTTGACCGGCGCCTCGAAGCCCGGCACCAGCCGGCGGTACGAGTTGACCGTCGGGTTGGTGAAGGCCAGCAGCGACGGGGCGTGGTGCAGCAGGCCGCCGATGTACCAGCGGGCGGTGTCGGACAGGCCGGCGTAGCCGGTCTCGTCGTAGAACAGCGGCTCGCCGTTCAGCCACAGGCTCTGGTGGGTGTGCATGCCGGAGCCGTTGTCGCCGAAGAGCGGCTTCGGCATGAAGGTGGCGGTCTTGCCGTTGGCCCAGGCCTCGTTCTTGACGATGTACTTGAACAGCTGGAGCTGGTCGGCGGAGTGCAGCAGGGTGGAGAACCTGTAGTTGATCTCCGACTGGCCGGCGGTGCCCACCTCGTGGTGCGAGCGCTCCACGCTGAAGCCGGTGTCGACCAGGCGGCGCACGATGCTGTCGCGCAGGTCGGCGTAGTGGTCCACCGGCGGGACGGGGAAGTAGCCGCCCTTGTACGCGGTCTTGTAGCCCCGGTTGCCGCCCGCCTCCTCACGGCCGGTGTTCCAGGCGCCCTCGACCGAGTCGATGTAGTAGTACGACTGGTGCGCGGAGGTCTCGTGGCGGATGGAGTCGAAGATGTAGAACTCGGCCTCGGCGCCGAAGTAGGCGGTGTCGGCGATGCCGCTGGCCGCGAGGTACGCCTCGGCCTTCTTGGCCACGTTGCGCGGGTCGCGGCTGTAGGCCTCGCGCGTGAACGGGTCGTGGATGAAGAAGTTCAGCGCGAGGGTCTTCTGGGCGCGGAAGGGGTCGATGAAGGCGGTGGCGACGTCCGGGAGCAGGAGCATGTCCGACTCGTGGATGGCCTGGAAGCCGCGGATGGACGACCCGTCGAAGGCGAGACCGTCGGTGAAGAGATCGTCGTCGACCGACTCGACCGGCAGGTTGAAGTGCTGCATCACACCGGGCAGGTCACAGAAACGAACGTCGACGAACTTCACGTCCTCGTTCTTGAGGTAACGCAGGAGTTCCTCGGGATTGGCGAACACTCGTCCTCCTGGCACGTCCACTGGGTGGCTGGGCTGCTGGCGACGCTATGGCCGCGCCGTTGCCCGGCCATGTCTCCTGTGTTTCTGCCGTGTTACGTCCCTCGCGGAGCGTCACCCGCGCGCCTCGACGGGGCTCGGCCAGCCGGTGGGAGGCGACCGGCTGTGCCAGTGTAGTGAAACTTGAGGGTCTTGGTCCCTTTTTGCGCTGCGCGCGCGATGTCGAGTGGATCTCGCCCCGGCGGTCCGCCCGAGGCCCGCGCCGGCCGCCTGGCTACCCTGACCTCTGTGACCAAGCCCGAACAGCCGCTCCGGCCGCCCGCCGCGGATCCCGCCTTCGTCCCGGCCAGCCTGGGCCGGCGCTTCGGAGCACTGGTCATCGACTGGGTGCTCTGCCTGCTGGTCGCCCGGGGCTTCGCCGACCCGGTCACCGACGGGTGGGCGCCGGTGCTGGTCCTGATCCTGGAGTACGCCTTCTTCCTCGGCCTGTTCGCACAGACCCCCGGCATGTACATCACGAGGATCCGCTGCGTGTCCTGGGCCGACGGCGGCCGGATCGGGCTGCTGCGCGGGCTGGTCCGGGGCCTCCTGCTCGCCCTGGTGGTGCCCGCCCTGATCATGGACGGCAACCGCCGCGGCCTGCACGACCGCGCCGCCGGTTCGGTGATCACCCCCGCCCCGCGCCCCTGACCGGGCCGCCCCCGCCCCGGCCCCGGGCCGACCGGGTCAGCGGCCGCGGGTCTGGCGGAAGGCGCCCTTCGGCGGCCGCATGTTCTTCGGGATCGCGCCCTTCGGCAACTGCGGGCGGGCGGTCAGGGCCTTGAGCCGCTTGTCCAGGGCGTTGACGTCCTTGCCGCTGAGGTTGCGCGGCAGCCGCATCAGCGTCATCCGTAGCTTGCGGACCGGCAGCTCACCCTCGTCCTGGCCGATCACGTAGTCGTACAGCGGGGCCGAACCGATCACCTTGGCCAGCCGCCGCTTCTCCTGGCCGAGCAGCCCCCGCACCCGGGCCGGGTTGCCCTCGGCGAGCAGGATCACGCCGGGTCGCCCGATGACGAGGTGCACCATGTCCATCTGGGTGGTGGAGCTGACCGCCGGGGTGACCCGCCAGTCGCCGCGCATGCTCTCCATGATCTGCGCCGCCGCGCCGGGCTGGCCCTCGGCGGCGTTCATCATCGCCCGGTTGGACCGCAGGTTGAGCACGATCAGCAGGCAGAGCAGCGTGAACAGGATGCCCAGCGGGATCCAGAACCAGCCCCAGGCGAGGAACGCGACGACGGTCAGCGCGAGCGGGATGACCACCGCGGCGAAGGCCAAGGGGGCGAACCACTTGTCCTGCTTGGCGGTGAACCGGAAGACCATCCCGATCTGCTTCAGCCGCTGGCCGAACGACACCTTCTCCTGGGGCTTTGCCATGCGACCGAGTCTAGTGGTCGCCGCCCGACGCGGTGATCCGCGGGCGGCTGAGTACCTTACGCCGCCACCCCGGTCACCGGAGGTCCAGGTAAGGAGGGCGGTACGGCGAAGATCAGGCAGCGCACCCATGCCCCGGGGCCACCTTCCGGCGGAGAGTCAGAGTCGGCAATCGAGACCGACCACGAGGAGTCCGAGATGTTCGTCAACGACGCGGAGTTCCTGCTCTCCGTTCACCGTACGCACACCGCCGAGCTGCGCGCCGACGCCGCCGCCGACCGGCTGGCCCGGAGCCTGCCGCACCGCTCCGCGCGCGGCTGGCTGAGTCGGCGGCATCGCGCCGGCCGCCCCGGCGACAGCCGCCGGTGACCAGCGCGCCGGCC
>JAEYGD010000395.1 GCA_023402505.1 Actinomycetes bacterium | reverse complement strand
GGTCCGGCCGCTGCGCGAGGTGACCGTGTACAGCCGCTCCGCCGCCCGGCGGGAGGCGTTCGCCGCCCGGGTCCGCGCCGAGCTGGCCGTCCCCGCCCGTGCCGCCGCGTCGGCCCGGCTGGCCGTGGCGGGCCGCGACGTGGTGGTGCTCGCCACCACCGGCACCGCGCCGGTGCTCGACGCCGCCGACCTCGCCCCGGGCACCCACGTCAACGCGGTGGGCTTCAAGCAGGTCGACCGCCACGAGTTCGGCCCGGACCTGCTGGACCGGGCGGACCTGCTGGTCACCGACTCGCCGGCCCAGGCGACCGCGTACGTCCCGCCGATGCTCGCCGCGCTGCCGCCGTACGCCGACCGGCTGCGTGACCTGGGCGCGGTCCTGGCGGGGGCGGTCCCCGGCCGGACCGGTGCGGACCAGATCTCGCTCTTCTGCTCGACCGGCCTGGCCGGCACCGAGGTCTTCCTGCTCGACCGCCTGGCCCGGGTGGGCGCGGCCACCCGTTGACGCGCCCGTGCCGGGCCGCCCTCGCCAGGGACCGGTCACCGGCCCGGTACCCTCGGATGGTGTCTGCCACCTCCCCCTACGACAACTCCGGTTCGCCGCGCCGGGACCCCGAGCCGGCGTCTCCCGCCGACGGCCGCCGCGTCGCCCTGCTGACCCTCGGCTGCGCCCGCAACGAGGTCGACTCGGAGGAGCTGGCCGCCCGCCTGCACGCCGACGGCTGGCAGGTGACCACCGACGGCGAGGGCGCCGACGTGGTCGTCGTCAACACGTGCGGGTTCGTCGAGAAGGCCAAGCACGACTCGATCCAGACGCTGCTGGCCGCCGCCGACACCGGCGCGAAGGTGGTGGCGGCCGGGTGCATGGCCGAGCGGTACGGGCGTGAGCTGGCCGACAGCCTGCCCGAGGCGCAGGCGGTGCTGAGCTTCGACGACTACCCGGAGATCTCCGCCCGGCTGGGTTCGGTGCTGGCCGGCCAGCCGGTCGACGCGCACACCCCACGCGACCGCCGCGAGCTGCTGCCGCTCACGCCGGTGAAGCGCCGGGAGGCGGCGGTGTCGCTGCCCGGGCACGGCACCCGTGCCACGGTCGACACCGACGAGCACACCCCGGCCCACCTGCGTCCGGTGCTGCGCCGCCGGCTCGACACCGGCCCGGTGGCGTCGCTCAAGCTCGCCAGCGGCTGCGACCGGCGCTGCGCGTTCTGCGCCATCCCCGCCTTCCGTGGCGCCTTCGTCTCCCGTACGCCGGACGAGCTGCTCGCCGAGGCGGAGTGGCTGGCCAAGACCGGGGTCCGCGAACTGGTGCTGGTCAGCGAGAACTCGACCTCCTACGGCAAGGACCTGGGTGACCCGCGGGCGCTGGAGAAGCTGCTGCCGCAGCTCGCCGCGATCGACGGGATCGTCCGCGTGCGGGCGAGCTACCTCCAGCCCGCCGAGACGCGGCCCGGCCTGGTCGAGGTGATCGCCACGACGCCGGGCGTCGCCGCGTACTTCGACCTGTCGTTCCAGCACTCCAGCGAGCCGGTGCTGCGCCGGATGCGTCGGTTCGGCTCCACCGACCGGTTCCTGGAGCTGTTGGCCGGCGCGCGCGCCCTGGCCCCCGAGGCGGGTGCCCGGAGCAACTTCATCGTCGGCTTCCCCGGCGAGACCCGCGCCGACGTCGCCGAGCTGGTCCGGTTCCTGACCGAGGCGCGGCTGGACGCGATCGGCGTGTTCGACTACAGCGACGAGGACGGCACCGAGGCCGCCGGCCTGCCCGGCAAGGTCTCCGCCGCCACGGTCAAGCGCCGGTACGACAAGCTCGCCGCGCTCGCCGACGAGTTGTGCGCGCAGCGGGCCGAGGAGCGGCTCGGCTCGACCGTCGAGGTCCTGGTCGACTCGGTCGACGACGGCGTGGTCGAGGGACGCGCCGCGCACCAGGCGCCCGAGGTCGACGGCTCGACCACCCTGGTCGCGCCGCCCGGCGGCGGCGTCGACCTGGCCGCGTTGCGCCCCGGCGACCTGGTCCGGGCCACGGTCACCGCGACCGAGGGCGTCGACCTGGTGGCCGTGCCGGATGAGATGATCTCGGCGGCGCCCGGCGCGGCACGGTGACGGCGGGCCCGGACGGAGCGAGGGAGCCACATGGTGAGATGCCAGATCCGCCATGGCGGCCGGAGCGGGGCGCGGCGATGACGGGAGCGGCGGAGCCGGCCGCGGCCCCGGTGGCCCCCGGGGTGTCCGTGCTCAACGCGGCCAACGCGCTGACGCTGCTGCGGCTGGTGCTGGTGCCGGTCTTCGGGGCCACGGTGGTGGCCTCCGCGATGACCCACGCGGGCTGGCGGATCGCCGCCTGCCTGATCTTCGCGGTGGCCTCGGTCACCGACCTGGTGGACGGGTGGATCGCCCGCCGGTTCGGGCTGGTCACCTCGGTGGGCAAGGTCGCCGACCCGATCGCCGACAAGGCCCTCACCGGCGCCGCCCTGCTGCTCCTCTCCTGGTACGACCAGGTCCCCTGGTGGGTGACCGCCGTGATCCTCGTGCGGGAGCTGGGCATCACCGCGCTCCGGTTCTGGGTGATCCGGCACGGCGTGATCGCCGCCAGCCGGGGCGGGAAGGTCAAGACCGCCCTCCAGATCCTCGCGATCACCTGGTACCTGTGGCCCATGCCCGCCGCCCTCGTCGCCGTCGGTCCCTGGATCATGGGCGCCGCGGTGGCGGTGACGGTCGTCACCGGCTTCGACTACGTGGCTCAGGCGCTGCGCCTGCGCCGGCCCGCCCGCTGACGTCACCCGGCCGCGACGCGTAGCACGGCCGACGGGTGGGAAGGGAAGTGACCATGGGAATGGGAGTGGACGCCGAGGGCGAACGGCCGGTCGGCAGCCCGGCCGCCGGCGTCGTGCACAGGTTGTCGGAACGGCAGGAGACGCTGGCCACCGTCGAGTCGTTGACCGGTGGCCTGCTCGCCGCCGCGATCGTCGAGATCGCCGGTGTCAGCAGCGTCTACCAGGGCGGGCTCGTGGTCTACGCCACGGAGATGAAGGCGCGGCTGGCGGGCGTGCCGGAGGACCTCCTCGCCGAGCACGGGCCGGTCGACCCGGACGTCGCCGTGGCGCTCGCCGAGGGCGGCCGGAGCCGGTGCGGTGCCGACTGGGGCCTGGCGACGACCGGGGTGGCGGGGCCGGAACCGCAGGACGGCAAGCCGGTCGGGCTCGTCTACGTCGCGGTGGCCGGCCCCTCCGGCAGCGAGGTCCGGCGGCTGGACCTGGACGGGAGCCGCGAGCGCATCCGGTCGGCGGCCGTGGTGGAGGTGCTGCGGCTGCTCGCCGAGCGGATGGCCGCGGATCCCCACGACGCCCGGCGCGACGCCGCCGGCGCCGGCCATCGGTGAGTGATCATCCGATTCCGACGGGCGGGGCGGGATGTCGGGCGAGCCGCTACCGGGTACGGTTGCGGGAAGGCTCCGATGGCCGGCCCCGGCGGGTCCGGGCGGTCGGGGCGCAGTGGTGTCCCCCAGGGGAGGTGCGATGGTCCTGCTACGCCGGGTGATCGGTGACGCGCTGCGGGCACGCCGGCAGGGGCAGCACCGCACCCTGCGCGAGGTCTCCTCCGCCGCCAACGTCAGCCTCGGCTACCTGTCGGAGATCGAACGGGGCCAGAAGGAGCCGTCGAGCGAGCTGCTGGCCGCCATCTGCGACGCGTTGGGCGCGCGGCTGTCCGAGCTGCTGCGCGAGGTGAGCGACACGGTCGCGCTCGCCGAGCAGATGCCGGGCGTGCTGGTGCCGGTCCAGGACGAGCCGGTCGAGCAGCAGGCCGCCCCGGTTTCGCAGCCGGCCGTCCGCGCGGCCGCCGCCCGCAGCGTCCGCCAGGTCTCCTCGGACGGCACGGTGTCCGTCCAGGTCCGTCAGGATTCCCCGCTCAAGGCGACCCTGCGCAGCACCCGGGTGCGCCCCGCCGACCGCGACGTGGTCTGCGCCGCCTGAGCGCGTCCGCAGCGCTCCCGGCGACCCGGGGGCGTCCCTGACTTCACCCGGGTTCGGCGTCGCTCGTCGTGGTCGGTGAGCGCCACGCCGCGTAGGGTTGATCGTGCCGGTGGCCCCCGCTGTTCCGGTACGGATGCCGGGCTGGCGTCCGCCTGGGACGATGGAGCCACTGCCGTACCCCGGCCGGCCGGGTCGTGGGCGGCGCGACGCTAATGAGGGGATACCGCGGAGATGGCGAACCCGTTCGTCAAGGGTTGGAAGTATCTGATGGCGCTCTTCGGCGCCAAGATCGACGAGCACGCCGATCCGAAGGTGCAGATCCAGCAGGCGATCGAGGAGGCCCAGCGCCAGCACCAGGCGCTCGTCCAGCAGGCCGCGGCCGTGATCGGCAACCAGCGCCAGCTGGAGATGAAGCTGTCCCGGCAGATGTCGGAGGTCGAGCGGCTGCAGGGCAACGCCCGCCAGGCCCTCGTGCTGGCCGACCAGGCCCGCGCGAAGGGCGACGAGGCCGAGGCCACGCGTTACGAGCAGTCCGCGCAGACCCTCGCCACCCAGCTGGTCTCCGCCGAGCAGGCCACCGAGGACCTGAAGACCCTGCACGACCAGGCGCTGGGCGCGGCCGCGCAGGCCCGCAAGGCCGTCGAGAACAACTCGATGATCCTCCAGCAGAAGCTCGCCGAGCGGGCGAAGCTGCTCAGCCAGCTCGAGCAGGCGAAGATGCAGGAGAGCGTGGCCGCCTCGCTGGAGTCGATGTCCGCGATCACCGCGCCCGGCACCACGCCCACCCTGGACGAGGTGCGTGACCGCATCGAGCGGCGGTACGCCAACGCGATGGGCCGGGCCGAGCTGGCCGGCAACTCCGTCGAGGGCCGGATGCTGGAGATCCAGAAGGCGACGCTCGACTCGGCCGGTTCCGCCCGGCTCGACCAGATCCGCGCCAGCATGGCCGGTGAACAGCTCGGTGGCGCGGCCGAACGACCGGCCGTCGGGCGGCCCGAGCAGCAGGCCGCACCGGCCGCGCCGGCCGCCGACCCGGCGGCCGCCGCCCGGCTCGACGAGATCCGGGCCAGCATGAGCCGGGAACGGGGCACCGGGGACACCACCGCCGCCGGTTGACCGGCGCGCGTCGAGGAGGCGATGTGGCAGACGAGCGTACGCGGTACTTCCGGCGGCTGAGCCGGTTGCGGCGGTCCGCCCGCCGGTGGAGCGTCACGGCCGGTGGCCTCGGCGGTGCCGCCGCGGTGCTGACGCCGTACGCGGGCCTGGGCCTTCCGGACGCGGCGTGGGCCGCCGGTGCGGGCGGCGCGATCGCGCTGGCCGCGTGGCGGTGGATCGACCTGCGTGCCCTGGCCGCTCAGCCGGCGCCGCCCCCGCTCGACCCGGCCGAGGCGGCGGCCCGCGCCCCGGGCG
>JAEYGD010000376.1 GCA_023402505.1 Actinomycetes bacterium | reverse complement strand
GTCGTCGGTGAAGGACTTCCCCTCGGCCACGTCGTCCGGGTTCACCCCGGCAACCTCTTCGAGGATCTCGGCGAGGCCGGCGGTGATCTCGTCACGGGTCATTGCGGTTGGTTCCTCTCATCGGGGGTTGCTCTTCGCCGGGTGGCGAAGGCGGTGCGGTGGGACCGCTCCGGGTCAGGGGCAGCGCACGACCTGACCGGCGTAGGTCAGGCCGCCGCCGAAGCCGAACAGCAGCACCGGGGCGCCCGAGGGCACCTCGCGCCGCTCCACCAGCTTCGACAGGGCCAGCGGCACGCTGGCGGCCGAGGTGTTGCCGGACTCGACGATGTCCTTCGCGATGATCGCGTCCGGGATGCCGAGACGCTTGGCGATGCCGTCGATGATGCGGGCGTTGGCCTGGTGCGGTACGAACGCGGCCAGCTCCGACGGGTCCACTCCGGCCCGTTCGCACGCCTGCAACGCGAGCGGAGCCAGCGAGGTGGTGGCCCAGCGGAAGACCGCCTGCCCCTCCTGCTGGATGTACGGGCGCCAGCCCTCGATGCGTACCGCCTCGCCGCGCTCGGGCACCGAGCCCCACACCACCGGGCCGACGCCGGTCGGCTCGTCCGCTCCGGTGGCGGTGACCACCGCCGCGCCGGCGCCGTCACCGAAGATGATGCAGGTCGAGCGGTCCGTCCAGTCGGTGAAGTCGGAGAGCTTCTCCGCGCCGATGACCAGCGCGTTGCGGGAGGCGCCGGCGCGGATCGCGTGGTCGACGGTCCCCAGGGCGTACGCGAAGCCCGAGCAGGCGGTGTTGATGTCGTACGCGCCGGGCGCGGTGACGCCGAGCTTGGCGGCGACCCGGCAGGCGACGTTCGGGCTGCGGTCGACCGAGGTGCAGGTGGCGACCACGACGAGGTCGATGTCGGTGGCGGTGAGACCGGAGTTGGCCAGCGCCTTGCCGGCAGCGGCCGCGGCCATGTCGGCCACCGTCTCGCCGTCGGCGATCCGCCGGGTGGCGACACCGACGCGGTCGCGGATCCACTCGTCGCTGGTCTCCACCAGCTGCGCGATCTCGTCGTTGGTCACCACGCGCGACGGCTGGTAGTGGCCGAGCGCGACGATCCGGCTGCCCGTCATCGAAGCTGTCCTTCCCTGCGGGGCCGTGAGGGCCGCGGCGTGACTGTGCTGGTCTTCGTTCGCGACTGCGGGACTCGCAGGCCCGGCTCGTTCCTCGCGCTCACAGGTGCCCGCCGATGCGGGCCAGCGGTTGCCCCGGGGCGACCGGGTCGTCGTGGTGGGCGAGCCACTCGGTGAGCAGGCCGCTGTCGTGGGCGGTGACCTCCACCGGGCCCTGCCGGGTGGCGACGTGGCCGATGACCTGGCCGGCACGCAGGTCGGCGCCCTCGACCAGCTCACCGGCGGGAGCGAACGTGCCGGCCGCCGGGGAGACCACGACCCGGAACTGGATGACCGGCTCGTGGCCGCCGAGGCCGCTGTGCCGGGCGATCAGGTCCCGCGCGGCGGGCAGGTCGTCCGGGGTGTTGAGGGTGACGATCTCCGGGGCGCCGGTGCCCTTGAGCTCCCGCTTGACCAGGCCGGCGAGGGTGCCGGCCGGGGGCAGCTCGACGACGCCGGTGACGCCGAGGTCGGCGAGCGTTCGCATGCACAGGTCCCAGCGGACCGGGGCGGTCACCTGGCGGACCAGCCGCTGCACCATCTCCCGCCCGTGGTTCACCGCCGCGCCGTCCAGGTTGGACAGGAGGATCCGGGCCGGGTCGGTGGGGGTGATGCCGGCCGCCACCGCCGCCAGCGCCGCCTCGGCGGGCGCCATGTACGGCGTGTGGAAGGCGCCGGCCACCTGTAGCCGGACGATGCGGGTGCGGGCCGGCGGTTCGGCCGCGAGCCGGTCCAGCCCGCCGAGCGCGCCGGCGGCGACGATCTGGCCGGCGCCGTTGCGGTTGGCCGGGTGCAGCCCGTGCTTGTCGATCGCGGCGAGCACCTCGTCCGGGTCGCCGCCCAGCACGGCGGCCATGCCGGTCGGCTCGAGCGCGCACGCGGCGGCCATCTCTCGGCCGCGTACGCCGGCCAGGGTCACCGCCGCCTCGGGCGGCAGCACGCCGGCGAGCGACGCCGCGCCCAGCTCGCCGACGCTGTGGCCGGCGGTGAGGGCGACGTCGTACATCGGCAGGTGTTCGGCGGCGAGCAGCGCCGCCGCGACCAGCAGCGGCTGGGTGCGGGCGGTGTCCTTGATCTCGTCGGCGTCGGCGGCCGTCCCGAGGTGCACCAGGTCGACACCGGCGAGCGCGGACCACCAGCGCAGCCGCGCCTCGGCGCCGGGCAGGTCGAGCCAGGGGGTCAGGAAGCCGGGTTTCTGGGAACCCTGGCCGGGGGAGAGTACGGCGAGCACGTCTATGACTCTCCCGGATACGCGCGGGTAGCGCTGTGCCGCCTTCGACCAAACCGCACTAGAACCTTTGGAGGAATCCTACAAAGATCGGTGGTGGTCGTCACCGGTCTGTGACGTTTTCCTGACGCCTGGGGTCATTGTCTGGGTCGGGACCAGTGTGACCACCGGGTCGAGCCGGCCGACCGTGAGCGCCACCTGGAGCGCGTACGCGTCGCGCGCCGTGAGCGGGGAGAACCCGGTCACCTCGGCGACCCGGCGCAGCCGGTAGCGCACCGTGTTCGGGTGCACGAACAGCGCCCGGGCCGCGCTCTCCAGCGTGCCGCCGGCGGCGAAGAACGCGTCCAGGGTCTCCAGCAGCTCACCACCGGAGCGCGCCAGCGTCGCGTACACGTCGTGCCGCAGCCGGCGGCGGGCCTCGGCGTCGCCGGCGAGCGCCCGCTCGGGCAGCAGGTCGGCGGCGGGCACCGGCCGTGGTGCCGCCGGCC
>JAEYGD010000362.1 GCA_023402505.1 Actinomycetes bacterium | reverse complement strand
CGGTACGCCTCGGCCTGCTTGCTCAGGTCGTCGAAGACGATCAGGACGTGCTTGCCGCCGTACATCCAGTGCTGCCCGATGGACGAGCCGGTGTACGGGGCCAGGTACTTGAAGCCGGCCGGGTCGGAGGCCGGCGACGCGACGATGGTGGTGTACTCCATCGCGCCCGCCTCCTCCAGGATGCCCTTGATCGAGGCGATCGTGGAGGCCTTCTGGCCGACGGCGACGTAGATGCAGCGGACCTGCTTCTTCGGGTCGCCGGAGCGCCAGTTGTCGCGCTGGTTGAGGATCGTGTCCAGGGCGACGGTGGTCTTGCCGGTCTTCCGGTCACCGATGATCAGCTGCCGCTGGCCCCGGCCGATCGGGGTCATGGCGTCGACCGCCTTGATGCCGGTCTGCATCGGCTCGGAGACGGACTGCCGGGCCATCACGTTCGGGGCCTGGAGCTCCAGCTCGCGGTAGCCCTCGTTGGCGATCTCGCCGAGGCCGTCGATGGGCTGGCCGAGCGCGTTGACCACGCGGCCGAGGAAGGCGTCGCCGATCGGCACGGAGAGCACCCGGCCGGTGCGCTTGACGCGCTGCCCCTCCTCGATGCCGGCGTAGTCGCCGAGGACGACGACACCGATCTCCCGGACGTCGAGGTTCAGGGCCACGCCGAGCGTGCCGTCCTCGAACTCCAGGAGCTCGTTGGTCATGGTCGAGGGCAGGCCCTCGACGTGGGCGATGCCGTCGCCGGCGTCGGCGACGGTGCCGACCTCCTCGCGGGAGACGTCGGACGAGATGGAGGAGACGTAGCGCTCCAGGGCGCCGCGGATCTCCTCCGTCGAGATGGTCAGCTCGGCCATCCTCTGCTTCCTTAAGTATCAGGGGCCCGGGATACCTAGTACCGACCGGTCCGAATGGCGTCTAGTCAGGGCGCTGGGCGCGGCGGGGCCGCGCTCAGCGCTTCGCGAGCGCGTTGCGGGTCTCGTTGAGGCGGCGCAGGACGGTGCCGTCGTACAGGTCGGAGCCGACCCGGACGCTCACGCCACCGAGTACCTCGGGGTTCACCGTCTGCTTGACGGTGACCTCCCGACCGTATATCGCGGCGAGGCTCGCGCCCAGCCGGCGCTCCTCCTCGTCGCTCAACGGAGCCGCGACGGTCACGTACGCCACCTGCCGGTCGCGCCGGTCGGCGGCGAGCTCGACCAGCCGGGTGAGCGCGCCGTGGAAGTTGCGTCCCCCGAACCCGGCGAGTGCGGTTCCCACGAGGTAGCCGGTGACCGGGCGGGCCTTGCCGGCGAGCAGCTCGTCGACCAGCCCGGCCCGCCGCTCGACGGGGACCATCGGGTCGGAGAGCGCGTTGGACAGGTCCGGGGAGCCGGCGACGACCTGCCCGAAGCGGAACAGCTCGTCCTCCACCTCGCCCAGCTCGCCGGCGCGGTCGGCGCTGGCCAGCAGCGCCTCGATGCCCAGCCGCTCGGCGCCGTCGAGCAGCTCCGACGGGGCCGACCAGCGACCGGAGACCAGGGCGGAGAGCAGGTCGAGCGCGTCCGCGCCGACCTTGCCGCCGAGGATCCCGGTGAGCAGCCCGACACGGTCCTCGCCCGGCCGGGCCGGGTCGGAGAGCGCCCGGCGCAGCCGCGGCTCCCGCCGCAGCAGCGCGGCGACGGAGAGGAGCTCGTCGGCGGTGGCGGCCACCGCCGACGGCTCCGCGCCACGGACGTACGCGTCGAGGCGGTCCGCCGCGACCTTGTACGACTCCCGGCTGGCGGCCTGCATCAGCGGGCCCCCGCGCTCTCGAGACCGCTCAGGAACCGGTCGACGGTGCCCTTGCGACGCGCCTCGTCGGCGAGCGACTCCCCGAC
Organism: Actinomycetes bacterium; assembly: GCA_023402505.1. GTDB lineage: Bacteria > Actinomycetota > Actinomycetes > Mycobacteriales > Micromonosporaceae > Micromonospora. The sequence continues at coordinate 2,301 of JAEYGD010000362.1, read as the reverse complement.
GATCTTGCCGGCCAGGTCGACCGCCAGCGCGCCGACCTCGGTGCGCAGCTCGCGCACGATGGTGGCCCGCTCGGCGACGAGCTGCTCGCGGCCGGCAGCGATGATCCGGTCGGACTCCTCCCGCGCCTTGGCGAGGATGTCCTGGCGGATGCCCTCCGCGTCGGCCCGGGCGTCGTCCCGGATCTTGGCGGCGTCGGTACGCGCCTCGGCGAGCTGCGCCCGGTACTGCTCGAGGAGCTGGTTCGCCTCGGCCTGCGCGGCCTCGGCACGCTTGATGCCGCCCTCGATCGCGTCGACCCGCGCCTGGAACGTCTGCTCCATCCGCGGGAAGACGAACTTCATCAGCACGAAGCAGAGCACGATGAAGGCGATGCCACCGACCACGACCTCCTGCCAGATCGGGATGATCGGGTTGTGGCTCGCCTCACCACCCTCAGCGGCGAGCAGGAACATGGGAAACCTCCCGGTCGAAGGGCGGGGGTCAGCCAGCCCAGATGAAGCCGAAGGCGATGCCGAACAGCGCGAGCGCCTCGATGACGGCGAAGCCGATCCAGACGTACGGCAGGGTCATCCGCGACGACTCCGGCTGGCGGGCGGTCGACTGGATGTAGGCGGCGAAGACCAGGCCGACGCCGATACCCGGGCCGATGGCGGCGAGGCCGTAGCCGATGGCGGCGGTGCTGCCCTCTACCGCGGCGACGATGTCCATTAGTGGGTTCCTCCTGGTTATCACGCGTGACGGTCACGCGGGACGACAACGGTTGGTGCGGTGGATCAGTGCTCGTCGGCGAGCGCGCCCTGGATGTAGCTGGCGCTCAGCACGGTGAAGACGTAGGCCTGCAGGACGATGACCAGCGCCTCGAGGAGGGTCAGCGCCACGGTCATCACCCAGGACAGCACCGACACGGGCGCCAGCCAGAGGTTGGCGTTCAGCATCGCGAAGCCGCCGAGCGTGAAGACCAGCAGGAGCATGTGGCCGGCGAACATGTTCGCGAAGAGACGGACGGCGAGCGAGAACGGCCGGATGATGAAGGTCGAGAACGCCTCGATCGGCACCAGCAGCGGCAGGATGTACCAGGGCGCCGGCGGGATGAGCGCGTTCTTGAAGTACTTGCCGAAGCCGTGGTGCCGGATGCCGATCCAGTTGAACAGCACGTAGCTGATCAGCGCGAGGAACGCCGGGAAGGCGATGTGCGAGTTCGGCGAGACCTGGAAGAACGGCACGATCGCGAAGAAGTTGGTCAGCAGCACGAAGCAGAAGAGCGTCGTGAAGTACGGCGCGAACCGCACTCCGGCGTGCCCGATCATGTCGACCGCGATGTTGTTGCGCACGAAGCCGTAGACCGACTCGGCGATCCACTGCTTCTTCGTGGGCACCAGCTGCGGGTTCCGGTAGCTCGCCAGGAAGAAGATGATCAGCACGCCGACGGCGAGCCATACCATCAGGGTGATCTTGGTGAACCAGTAGGAGTTCTCCGCACCCCACGGCACGATGCTGGGCAGGTAGAAATCCTCCACGCTGGGAGGGAAAGCTGCCTCGCCCTGTGCCAGGACGTTCGCCTGTCCGAACACCGCGTCCCTTCCTAAGTAGGCGTGCCGAGCTTGCGGATGACCAGGATGACGCCCCCGGCCATGCCGAGCACGATCCCGATGCCGGTGGCGACGCCACCGGTGTCGAGCCACCGGTCGACCAGCCAGCCGATGAAGCCCCAGACGAGCATGCCCGCGATCAGGTAGGAGAGCGCGGTCCAACCCTGGCCGGCACCGGACGGAACATCGTCCGGGCCGCCGCTGGGTCGGGGGGTTTGGTCACCAGCCATGACGGGGCGAACGATATCAGCCGGGAATACGAGGCTGTGCCTCACCCCCCGCACAACCGGCGTTGTGTGGGCGTCTGGCGGCCAGCGTCGTCTGCAGGCACGCTACTCCCGTTCGGCCACGGAGAGAATGACCCGTGCCGGACACATTTCGGCGGCGCCCGAGGGGTGGGACGGAACCTAGCCCGGGCGGCGCGCGTGGACCGTGGTCACCCACCAGATGTGCACGCCGGTCCACACCACCACACCGGCGGCGATGCCGAGGCAGAGCGGGACCAGCCCGGCCCAGCCGGTCGCGGCCACGCCGGCCATCACCACGCCGAGCAGCGTGAACTTCAGCGCGTACAGGCCGAGGCCGAACGGGAGCACCAGCTGCGGGTTGACGCTGTCGGCCCAGGCCAGCACGACCGTGGTGAGCGTGTAGCTGACGACGGTCACCCCGACACCGAGCGCCGCGCCGAGCGCCGCGTCGGCGCCGCCGGCC
>JAEYGD010000310.1 GCA_023402505.1 Actinomycetes bacterium | reverse complement strand
GCACTACGATGCCGGGCATGTGGTGGGTGGTGGGCGCGACGCTGGTCGTCGCGCTGCTGGCGGCGTACCTGGTGTGGACCGCCGGCCGGGTCGAGCGGCTGCAGGCCCGGGCGGAGCTGGCGGCCCGTGCGCTCGACGCCCACCTGCTGCGCCGGGCGGCGGCCGCCGCGGTGCTGGCGGAGCGCCGCTACGGCGTCGAGCTGTACGCGGCGGCGCGCATCGCGCTGGACGCCCGCCCGGACGAGCGGGAGGCCGCCGAGAACGACCTCACCCGGCAGCTGCGTTCGGTGCGGCTCGATCCCGACGAACCCGACGCGGAGGCCGTGATCGCCGCGAGCCGGCGGCTGGCCCTGGCCCGGCAGGTGCACACGGACCTGGTCCGGGACGCCCGCGCCGCCCGCGGACGGCCGCTGGTGCGGCTGTTGCGGATGGGGCGGCGCCGGCCGTGGCCGCGCTACTTCGACATCGACGATCCGACCCTGTCCACGCCCGCCGACGTGCCGGCCGGCTGACGGCCACCGGGGCGGTTCGCGGATCCGCCCGGGCCTGCGTCACCGTCAGGGCGGTTTGGCCGAGCGGTCGGTGACGCGGGCCACACAGCAGGCCACCGTGGGCCGGATTGGCTGTCGGCCCGGCGTCGGTAGGCGTCGTAGCATCGGCCCAGCCACCCCCCGAGCACGTCTCTAGGAGCGCTGAACCGTGCCCGAAACCTCCTCCCGGACCACCGTGAACAGCCCCGTCACCGGCACCGCCCGCGTCAAGCGGGGCATGGCCGAGATGCTCAAGGGCGGTGTGATCATGGACGTGGTCACCCCGGAACAAGCCAAGATCGCCGAGGACGCCGGTGCCGTCGCCGTGATGGCGCTGGAGCGGGTGCCCGCCGACATCCGCGCCCAGGGCGGCGTGTCCCGGATGAGCGACCCGGACATGATCGACGGGATCATCAACGCGGTGTCCATCCCGGTCATGGCCAAGGCCCGCATCGGCCACTTCGTCGAGGCGCGGATCCTCCAGGCCCTCGGCGTGGACTACGTCGACGAGTCCGAGGTGCTGACCCCGGCGGACTACGAGAACCACATCGACAAGTGGGCCTTCACGGTCCCCTTCGTGTGCGGGGCCACCAACCTGGGCGAGGCACTGCGCCGGATCACCGAGGGCGCGGCGATGATCCGCTCCAAGGGCGAGGCCGGCACCGGTGACGTCTCCAACGCCACCACCCACATGCGCCGGATCCGCACGGAGATCGGCCGGCTGCGGTCCCTGCCCGCCGACGAGCTGTACGTGGCGGCCAAGGAGCTGCAGGCGCCGTACGAGCTGGTCAAGGAGGTCGCCGAGACCGGCAAGCTGCCGGTGGTGCTGTTCACCGCCGGTGGCATCGCGACCCCCGCCGACGCCGCGATGATGATGCAGCTCGGCGCCGAGGGCGTGTTCGTCGGCTCGGGCATCTTCAAGTCCGGCAACCCGGCCCAGCGGGCCGCCGCGATCGTCAAGGCCACCACGTTCCACGACGACCCGGACATGCTGGCGAAGGTCTCGCGCGGCCTCGGCGAGGCGATGGTCGGCATCAACGTCGACGAGATCCCGCAGCCGCACCGCCTGGCCGAACGCGGCTGGTGACCGGGCCGGGTCCCCGCGTGCCGGGAGGACCCGTCCCGACCCTTCCGGAAAAGGAGCTGACGTGACCGCACCCGTGATCGGCGTACTCGCCCTCCAGGGCGACGTCCGCGAGCACGTCGCGGCCCTGACCGCGGCGGGGGCGGACGCCCGGCCGGTGCGCCGCCGCGGGGAGCTGGACGCGGTCGACGGCCTGGTCGTGCCCGGTGGGGAGTCGACCACGATCAGCAAGCTGGTCGACATCTTCGAGCTGCGCGAGCCGATCGACAAGCGCATCGCCGACGGCCTGCCCGTCTACGGCTCGTGCGCCGGGATGATCATGCTGGCCGGCGAGGTCCTCGACGGGCGACCCGACCAGCGTGGCTTCGCCGGCATCGACATGACCGTCCGGCGCAACGCGTTCGGCCGGCAGGTCGACTCGTTCGAGGCGCCGGTGGAGGTGGCCGGCGTGGCGGGCGGGCCGTTCCACGCGGTCTTCATCCGCGCGCCCTGGGTCGAGCGGGTGGGCGACGGCGTCGAGGTGCTCGGCACGGTGACGGGAGGACCGGCGGCGGGGCGGATCGTCGCGGTACGCCAGGGCAACCTGCTGGCCACGTCGTTCCACCCGGAACTGACCGGCGACCGCCGCCTGCACGCGTACTTCGTAGACCTGGCCCGCACCGCATCCTGACCCCCGCGCCCGCCCCGTCCCGCGCCCGTCGACGGGGCGGGGCGGGTGGGAGTCGGGGCCAGCCGGGTGGGGGTGTGGTGGGTGGTGGGGGAGGGGCGGGGGGTGCGGCGCGTGTCTGGAGGCGGCCGCGCCGGTAGGATTGCCGGGATTCGGCAGGGCCATCTGTCCGCCTTCCGCCAGAGCTGACCGGCACCCTTCCGTGTGCGCCGGCGGGAGCGGGGCGAGTGCGGTGCGGTCGAAGCAGACGGCGGGTAGCAACGGAGGTAACAGATGTCCGGCCACTCAAAGTGGGCGACGACCAAGCACAAGAAGGCGGTCATCGACGCCAAGCGCGGCAAGATGTTCGCCAAGCTGATCAAGAATGTCGAAGTGGCGGCGCGCACCGGCGGCGGTGACCCGGCCGGCAACCCGACGCTCTACGACGCCATCCAGAAGGCCAAGAAGAACTCCGTCCCCAACGACAACATCGACCGGGCCGTCAAGCGCGGCTCCGGCCTGGAGGCCGGCGGCGCCGACTACCAGACGATCATGTACGAGGGGTACGGCCCGAACGGCGTCGCCCTGCTGATCGAGTGCCTCACCGACAACCGCAACCGGGCCGCCACCGAGGTGCGTACCGCGTTGACCCGCAACGGCGGCTCCTTCGCCGACGCCGGCTCGGTGTCGTATCTGTTCTCCCGCAAGGGCGTGGTGATCGTGCCCAAGGCCGGCACCACCGAGGACGACGTGATGATGGCCGTCCTGGACGCCGGTGCCGAGGAGGTCAACGACCTGGACGAGGCCTTCGAGGTGGTCTCCGAGCCGGGCGACCTGATCGCCGTCCGCACCGCGCTGCAGGACGCCGGCATCGAGTACGAGTCGGCCGAGTCCTCCCTGGTCCCGAGCGTCAACGTGCCGCTGGACGAGGAGGGCGCGCGGAAGGTCTTCAAGCTGATCGACGTCCTGGAGGACTGCGACGACGTGCAGAACGTCTATGCCAACTTCGACGTCAGCGACGAGGTCATGGCCGCCGTCGGCTGATCGTGGCCGGCCTGTCCGCCCCTCGGCGGCAGGCTGCCCCGGTGAACAGGACGCCAGCACGGATGCTCGGCGGCCGGCGCGGATCCCGGCCGGGCACCGACGGCTCGTTACGCTGGGTCGGTGGATCGTGGTGCGCCGCGGAGCGCCGGGCAGGCGGGCGACGAGCGCCGTTTCGCGCCGGGTGAGGTGGTGGTCCGGCGCGAGGTCCTGCTCGGCGAGGTGTGGTTCGGCTGCCCGACGATCTGCGTCGAGGATTCGCCCGATCTGCTCGCGCTCTACCTGCCGCCGGGCGCCGAGTTCGGCTTCCCCCGGCACGGCGTCTTTCCGGCCGGGCGGCACCCGTGGGAGGTCGCCGGCCACCGGGCGTGGAGCGGGCACGGCAAGTTGATGCTGCACCGCCCCGGCGAGGCGCACGCCGTGGACGTGTTCTGGACCGGCCCGCAGCGTGTCTTCGCCGGCTGGTACTTCAACCTCCAGGACCCGGTCCGGCGTACCCCGGTCGGGGTGGACACCCTGGACCACGAGCTGGACCTCTGGTGGGCGGCGGACGCCGAGCGTTACGTCTGGAAGGACGTGGAGTTGTTCGCCCGGCGCATCGAACAGGGGCGCTACCCGGGGATGGCGGAGGCCATCCGCGGCGAGGGTGAGCGGATCGCCGCCCTGCTCGACGCCGGTGAGCGCTGGTGGGACGGGAGTTGGGCGGCCTGGGCTCCCGACCCGGCCTGGCCGGTGCCCCGGCTGCCCGCCGGCTGGGACACCGTCCCCTGCTGACCCGCCGGCCCGCCCCCGCCGGCTCCGTCCCGGCCCGCCCCCGCCGGCCACCCGTTCAGCTCGCCGGCCCGGACC
>JAEYGD010000309.1 GCA_023402505.1 Actinomycetes bacterium | reverse complement strand
GGTGGGGTGGGGTGGGTCAGTGGAAGAAGTGGCGGGTGTTGGTCAGGTACATCGTCACGCCGGCTTCCTTGCAGGCCGCGATGACCTCCTCGTCCCGGATCGACCCGCCGGGCTGGACGATCGCCCGTACGCCCGCGTCGATGAGGATCTTCGGGCCGTCCGCGAACGGGAAGAAGGCGTCGGAGGCGCAGACCGCGCCGCGCGCCCGCTCGGCGCCGGCCCGGTCCACCGCCAGGCGGGCCGAGTCGACCCGGTTGACCTGGCCCATCCCGACGCCCACGGTCGCGCCGTCCCGGGCGAGCAGGATCGCGTTGCTCTTCACCGCCCGCACGGCCCGCCAGGCGAAGGCCAGGTCGCGCAGGGTCGCCTCGTCGGCCGCCTCGCCGGTGGCGAGTCGCCACGTCGCCGGGTCGTCGCCCGCCGCGTCCACCCGGTCCCGCGCCTGCACCAGCACACCGCCGGTGACCTGCCGCCACTCGGCCGGCAGCGGGGCGTACGCCGGGGCGCGCAGCAGCCGGATGTTCTTCTTGCCCTGGAGGACCTCGACCGCGCCGGGCGCGAAGTCGGGCGCGACGACCACCTCGGTGAAGATCTCCGAAACCTGCCGGGCCAGCTCCACCGTGACCGGGCGGTTCACCGCGATCACGCCGCCGAACGCGGACACCGGGTCGCAGGCGTGCGCCTTGCGGTGCGCCTCGGCCACGTCCGTGCCGACCGCGATGCCGCACGGGTTGGCGTGCTTGATGATCGCCACCGCCGGCTGGTCGGCGAAGTCGTTCGCGGCCCGCCACGCCGCGTCCGCGTCGAGGTAGTTGTTGTACGACATCTCCTTGCCGTGCAGCTGCTCGGCCTGGGCGAGGCCGGCCGGGCTGGACGGGTCGGCGTACAGGGCGGCCTGCTGGTGCGGGTTCTCCCCGTACCGCAGCACCGCCTGCCGGCGCAGCGCCAGCCCGGCGAACTCCGGCCAGTCGGCGTCCGCGACCAGTTCCCGGGCGCACCACTGCGCGACGGCCACGTCGTAGTCGGCGATCATCGCGAACGCGCGAGCCGCGAGCACCTTGCGCTGCGCCGTCGTGAACCCGCCGGCCCGCACGGCCTCCAGCAGCACCGGGTACGCGGACGGGTCGGTCACCACGGCGACCGAGGCGTGGTTCTTGGCGGCGGCGCGCACCATCGCCGGCCCGCCGATGTCGATCTGCTCGACGCACTCGTCCTGGCTCGCCCCGGAGGCGACGGTCGCCTGGAACGGGTACAGGTTGGACACCAGCAGGTCGATCCCGGCGATGCCGTGCTCGGCGAGCTGCGCCGCGTGCGACTCCCGGCGCAGGTCGGCGAGGAGGCCACCGTGGATCCTCGGGTGCAGCGTCTTGACCCGGCCGTCCAGGATCTCCGGGAAGCCGGTCACCGAGTCCACCGCGGTCACCGGCACGCCGGCCCCGGCGATCGTGGCCGCCGTGCTCCCGGTCGAGACGATCTCCACGCCGGCGTCGTGCAACGCCCGGGCCAGCTCGACCAGGCCCGTCTTGTCGTAGACGCTGACCAGCGCCCGCCGGATCGGACGGCGCTCGCCCTGACTGGCACTCACTCCAACCGTGACCTTTCTTCCGGTGATCGTCCAACCTGCCCGAACCAGGCGGCCCACCTGCTCGACGAGCTGGCGCCGCTCGGCGGACTTGATGCGCTCGGTAAGCGTCTCCTCGTCGTCGTCGTCGAGCACCGGCACGGCGACCTGCGCGACGATCGGACCGGTGTCCATGCCGGCGTCGACGAAGAACAGGGTCGCCCCGGTGATCTTGACGCCGTAGGCGAGCGCGTCGCGGGGACCGTGGATGCCGGGGAACGCCGGCAGCAGGGTGTTGTGGGTGTTGAGGTAGCGGTCGCCGAAGGCGGCGAGGAACCGCGGACCGACCAGCTTGAGGAAACCGGCGGAGATGACCAGGTCCGGTTCGTGCTCGGCGACCCGGGCGGTCAGCGCGGCGTCCCAGTCCTCCCGGGTGGGGTGGTCCCTGACCCGCTCGACGAACGTGGGCACCCCGGCCGCCGCGGCCCGGTCCAGCCCGGCGATGCCGTCGCGGTCCGCGCCGACCGCCACCACCCGTGCCCCGTACGCCCCGTCGGCGCACGCGTCGAGCAGGGCCTGCAGGTTGCTGCCGGAACCGGAGACGAGGACGACGAGGCGGGCGGCGGACGCGGGCTCGGTCACCGGGCAACCCTATCGGGGCGCCCTCGCCGCCCATCCGCTGGGCGGCACGCCGGTCAACGGAGCCCGGACTGGCACGAACCGGGTACGCTGCCGCTCCGGCCGGCGCGTGCCCGGCCGCACCCGTCAGTGACCGACGCCAACGGCGTCGCCCCCCTTCGAGGAGTAGCGAGAGATGCAGCCCGGATACCCGCCGCAGCAGCCCGGCCCCGTCGACAACAACATGACGATGTCCATCGTCTCCATCTTCCTGTTCTGGCCGCTCGCCATCCCGGCGATCATCAACGCCAGCAAGGTCAACACCCTGCTCCAGCAGGGCGACTACGCCGGCGCCCAGGCGGCGTCGGCCGAGTCGAAGAAGTGGTCCAAGTGGGCGCTCATCGTCGGCATCGTCCTCTGGGGCATCAGCATCCTGTGCTGCATCGCCTCGTTCGCGCTGAGCGCCAGCAACACGAGCTCCGTCTGACCTGGAGCCCTCGTGCACCCCGACCCGGATCCGTACGGCCAGCGGCCGTCCGACCCGACAGCACCACCGCCGCCACCCGACCCGTACGCGCCGCCGTACGGGTCGGGGCCCGGCCAGCCCCACGACCCGTACGCGCCGCAGCCCGACCCGTACGCCCCACAGCCCGACCCGTACGCTCCGCAGCCCGACCCGTACGGCGGGACGCCGATGTACCCGAACGCGGGTCCCCCGTTCCCGCCCGGCCGGCAGAACGCCCTGGGCCTGGTCGCCATGATCCTCGGCATCGCGTCGGTGCCGTTGGCCTGCTGCTACCTCGGCCTGCCGCTGGGCATCGGCGCGCTGGTGACCGGTTGGCTCGGTAAGCAGAAGGCGGACCAGGGGCTCGCGGACAACGGCGGCCAGGCGCTCGCCGGCCTGGTCTGCGGTGCGATCGGCGCGGTGGTGGGCCTGGCCCGGGTCGGCCTGACGTTCCGCGGCTTCCTGCCCGGCAACTGACCGGCGCGCAGGCGGCTCGGTCGGTGGGGGCATCCGGCTCGTCC
>JAEYGD010000285.1 GCA_023402505.1 Actinomycetes bacterium | reverse complement strand
CCGACGTGGTCGGTAACCGCACCCGGGTCAAGGTCGTGAAGAACAAGGTCGCCGCGCCGTTCAAGCAGGCCGAGTTCGACATCATGTACGGCAAGGGCATCTCCCGCGAGGGCTCGCTGATCGACGTGGGCGTCGAGCAGGCGATCATCCGCAAGTCCGGCGCGTGGTACACGTACGACGGCGACCAGCTCGGCCAGGGCAAGGAGAAGGCCCGCGAGTTCCTCCGGGAGAACCCGGACGTGGCCGCCGAGATCGAGAAGAAGATCCTGGAGAAGCTCGGCGTCGGGGTCGGCGCGGGCGACGCCGCCGGTGGCCCGGAGCTGCCGCCGGTGGACTTCTGATCGAAGACCCGTGGCATCACGACGGGCCCGCACGGGGCGGGGCTGGGACGCCAGTCCGCCCCGCGCGGGTGACGGAGCGCCGCGCCGCGCTCGCCGCGGCCGGGCCGCCGAAGCCGATGCCGAGGCGCCCACCCCAACCCGGGACGAGGCCGAGGTGGCCCGGGAGATCTGCCTGCGTCAGCTCGCCGTGCGACCGCGTACCCGGGCCGAGCTGGCCGGTGCGCTGGCCCGGCGGGGCATCTCCGCGGAGGTCGCCGCCGAGGTCCTGGACCGGTACGACGAGGTCGGCATGATCGACGATGCCGCCTTCGCGCGGGCCTGGGTGTCCAGCCGCCACGCCGGCCGTGGCCTCGCTCGCCGGGCGCTCGCGACCGAGTTGCGCCAGCGCGGCGTCGACGGCGACGTCGCGAAGGCGGCGCTCGGTGAGCTGGACGACGACACCGAGGCCGAGACCGCCCGCGCCCTGGTGGAGCGGAAGCTGCGTTCCACCCGGGGCGAGCCGGACGCGGTGTTCCGGCGGCTGGTCGGCATGCTGGCCCGTAAGGGCTATCCGCCGGGCGTGGCGATCCGGGCCGTGAAGGACGCCCTGGCGGCGCAGAGCGCCGACGGGGCCGAGTTCGCCGAGCAGATCGACGCGGACGCGCTCGCCGACGCCGAGGGCGACCTCGACCGGGAGGGCCGAGGGCCGACATGAGCACGGCGGTGGGTTCTGGCCGGGGCGGGTGGCGGCGATGGTGTTGAAGGCCTGCCTCAACGGGGGGCGGCGCCGGGACGAGCATCCCGCGGTGCCGTTGACCCCGGCAGAGCTGGCCGCCGACGCGGCACGCTGCGCCGATCTGGGCGTGGCGGCGGTGCATGTCCACCCGCGTGACGGGGCCGGCGTCGAGTCGCTGGCGCCCGCCGTGATCGCGGAGGCGGTCACCGCGATCCGGGCCGCGCGGCCCGGGCTGCCCGTGGGGGTCAGCACGGGCGCCTGGATCGACCCGGATCCGGCCGCCCGGGTGGCGGCGGTCCGGTCCTGGCCGGCGGTTCCGGACTTCGCCTCGGTGAACGCCCACGAGGAGGGCGCGGAGGCGGTGGCGGCGGCGCTGCACGAGCGAGGGGTGGCGGTCGAGGCCGGCCTGTGGACGCTGGAGGCGGTCGAGGCGTACCGGCGGTGGACGGTGCCGGTCGGGCGGATCCTGGTCGAGTGCATGGCCGAGGACCCGGCGGTGGCGCTCACCGACGCGGCCACGCTGCTCGCCGCGCTACCACGGCCGGGTGCCGACCGGTCCGCTCCGCCGGTGCTGCTCCACGCCGAGGGGCCGGCGGTGTGGCCGGTGCTGGCCGAGGCGGTACGCCGGGGGCTGTCGACGCGGATCGGGCTGGAGGACACCCTCTGCCTGCCGGACGGGAAGCCGGCCCGGGACAACGTGGCGCTCGTCGCCGCCGCGCTCACGGCCGGTGCCGGCCCGGGCACGTCAACCGGCTGGTCAGGTCCCTGATCGACGACGACCGCGGGGTGTTTGTCCCTCACTGTCCGGCCTGCTGATCAGCGGAAAGTTACCGAACGTGTTCTCTCCGTTCGGGGGGTTTGATCATGAGTTCTTGACCGGAGCGCCCCCCGAGACCTAGCCTCGCCATACAGGCTCACTTCGCCCGACCAACGCAGGCTAAGCGCACAACATAGATCGCGTAACAGAACAGCATCACTTTGGCCGACCCGTCGGCCCGGTGTCAGCTCCGGACAGGCCGGTCCGGAGCCGATGCGACAACTGCACCTGGCCGTCGACGGCGCCGTCTGGGGCACCGCCGGCGGGGAGGGCTACCCCACGGCCAGCCGCTCCGGTCGGGCGTCCAGAGCCGCAGGAGCGTGCCCACCGGCACGTGCCTGCGGCGCGACGTTCAGGGGAGGCGCGCGATGGCGAGGCTGCAGGGGCCAGCAGGGAGACCGGTATGAGCCGGCGGGCCGGAGAGCCGGGCGCACGCCCTCCTCGAGCGGCCGGCCGGTACCGTGCTTTCCCGCAGGTCGTGGACGGCGACGGCGGTAGATTCCCCGGATCGCCCCGCGCCCCGCGTCCGGCGACGCCCGCCGGGGGCGTGGCATGAGCGGGTTCGACGTCGTCCTCCTCGTCGCCGTGCTGGTGCTGACGCTGGTCGTGCTCGGCGCGGTGCTGCTCGGCGTCCGGGTCGTACGCCGGCTCGGGACGGCGCCCGTGCCGGAAGATCCGGCGTTCATCGCCGAGAAGGACCGCCAGGAGCAGTCCCTCGCCGCGCTGCGGTCGGCGGCGGACGAGGCGAACAGCACCATCGACGTGGCGAAGTCCGCCGCCGCGGCGGCGCGTGCCGAGGCGGCCGCCGCCAAGGCCGAGGCGAAGGCGGCCCGGGCGGAGGCGCGGCGGGTGCTCGACGATGCCCGCACCGAGGCGGACACCATCCTGGAGCGGGCGCACAAGCAGGCCGAGGCCGACGCCGAGCAGCTTCGGGCCACCGCGCGGCGCAGCGGCGAGCGGGAGGTCGCCGTCCTCGCGGCGACCACCCGGGAACAGGCGGCCGAGGTGGAGCGGCGGGCCGCCCGGATGGACGAGCGGGAGCGGCTGCACACCGAGGAGGTGGAGCGGCTCGCCGAGCGGGAGCGGCAGCTCAGTGCCGCCAGCGCCGCCCTGGCCGCCCGCGAGGCGGCGCTCACCCAGCGGGAGGAGGACCTGGCGCGGGCGGAGGAGCAGCGCCGCCGCGAGCTGGAGCGGATCGCCGGGCTCACCGCCGACGCGGCCCGTACCGAGCTGATCGAGGCGATCGAGGCGCAGGCCAAGCGGGAGGCGGCGCTGCTGGTGCGGGACATCGAGTCGGACGCGCGCGGTACCGCCGAGGAGCGTGCCCGGCACATCGTCGTCGACGCCATCCAGCGGGTGGCCAGCGAGCAGACCGCGGAGAGCGTGGTCAGCGTGCTGCACCTGCCGGGCGACGAGATGAAGGGCCGGATCATCGGCCGGGAGGGGCGCAACATCCGCGCCTTCGAGTCGGTGACCGGCGTCAACCTGATCATCGACGACACGCCCGAGGCGGTGCTGCTGTCCTGCTTCGACCCGGTCCGGCGGGAGGTCGGCCGGCTCACCCTCGAGAAGCTCGTGCTCGACGGCCGGATCCATCCGCACCGGATCGAGGAGGTCTACGACCTGGCCCGGCACGAGGTGGAGCAGCTCTGCCAGCGCGCCGCCGAGGACGCGCTGGTCGAGGTCGGCATCACCGAGATCCACCCCGAGCTGGTCACCCTGCTCGGCCGGCTGCGCTACCGCACGTCGTACGGGCAGAACGTCCTCAAGCACCTCGTCGAGACCGCCCACATCGCCGGGATCATGGCGGCCGAGCTGCGGCTCGACGTGCCGACGATCAAGCGGTGCGCGTTCCTGCACGACATCGGCAAGGCGCTGACCCACGAGGTGGAGGGCAGCCACGCGATCATCGGCGCCGACGTGGCCCGCAAGTACGGCGAGAGCGAGGACGTGGTGCACGCCATCGAGGCGCACCACAACGAGGTGCCGCCGCAGACCATCGAGGCGGTGCTCACCCAGGCCTCCGACGCCTGCTCCGGCGGCCGGCCGGGCGCGCGCCGGGAGAGCCTGGAGGCGTACGTGAAGCGGCTGGAGCGGATCGAGGAGATCGCCGCCGGCAAGCTCGGCGTGGAGAAGGTCTTCGCGATGCAGGCCGGCCGGGAGATCCGGGTGATGGTGAAGCCGGACGACGTGGACGACATCGGTGCCGCCGTGCTGGCCCGGGACGTGGCCAAGCAGATCGAGGAGGAGCTGACCTATCCGGGCCAGATCCGGGTGACCGTCGTCCGCGAGTCCCGGGTCACCGAGATCGCCCGCTGAGCCGTCACATGCCAAGGGGCCGGCCCGGAGAACCGGGCCGGCCCCTTGGCGTTGTCCGGAGCGGGTCAGATCCCCCCGCCCATGCCGCTGTCGGCCTGGGCGAGGACCGCCGGGGGCGGGTCCTGGGCCGGGGTGCCGGCGGTCTTGCGGCCCTGCGAGAGCCGGTGCTGCACGTACTGGGCGAGCTTGGACAGTGAGTAGTTCACGATGATGAACAGCACGGCGATCACGGTGTAGACCTGGATCGGGTTGTCCAGGGCGCCGATGATCTGCTTGCCGATGTTCAGGGTCTCCTCGTAGCTGATGATGAAGCCGAGCGAGGTGTCCTTGAGGACCACCACCAGCTGGCTGATCAGCGCGGGCAGCATGATCCGGAACGCTTGCGGCAGCAGGATCATCCGGGTGGTCTGCAACGGCGAGAGGCCGACGGCGGCGGCCGCCTCGGCCTGGCCGCCGGGGAGGCCCTCCATGCCGGAGCGGAGGATCTCGGCGATCACCACGGAGTTGTAGATGGTGAGGCCGATGACCAGGTACCACAGCGTGTCGAAGGTGACGCCGAACTCCGGGAAGCCACGGGCCACGAAGAAGATCGTGATGACGACCGGCAGGCCCCGGAACACCTCGACGCAGACCCGGGTCACGGCCGAGAGCACCAGGCTGAGCCCTCGCAGCAGGTACGCCACCGGCGTGGCGAGGCCGGTGAAACGGCGGCGGGCCAGGCTCTTGAGCTGGATCCGCAGGACCGCCAGCAGCGTGCCCACGATCAGCGAGGTGACGATCGCGAGCGCCGCGCCGATCAGTGTGTTCTTGAAGCCGATGCCGATGCGTTCCCAGACCAGGGAGAAGTTCTCGTTGGAGGGGTCGACCAGCGGCCCCCACAGCTCCATCGAGAACTGGCCCTTGTCGTCCAGCGGCTTGTAGATCAGGAAGTACGCGCCGACCAGCAGGAGAATCGTGGCGACGATGCTGCTGATCAGGGTGATCCGGCGTTGCCGTGGCCCGGGGACGTCGTACAGGACGGTCTGCTGGCTCATCGGGCCACCGCCTGTCGCCGCTCGATCCGGTCGAGGAGCGCGCCGAGGGGAACGGTCATGATCAGGTATCCGATCGAGATGCCGATGGCGACCGGGATGAAGGCGTAGCCCTCGGCGGAGGTCAGTTGGTCGGCGGTCGCCGAGAGGTCGCCGACGACGCCGAAGAACCCGATCAGCGCCGAGTTCTTGATCATCGCGATGATCACCGAGCCGAGGGGCACGATCGACGCCTTCCAGGACTGCGGCAGCACGACGTACCGCAGGTTCTGGGTGAAGGTCAGGCCGAGCGAGCGGGCCGCCTCGGCCTGGCCGGCGGGCACCGCGTTCACGCCGGAGCGCAGCGCCTCGCAGACGAACGCCGCCGTGTAGAGGACCAGGGCGATGAGCGCGAAGCGGAAGTACGGCAGGTCGGTGCCGAGCCGGCTGAAGAGGATGTCGAGGCCGGGGATGCGGAGGAAGTCCGCGTTGGAGCCGAGGGCCGGCAGACCGAACGCGGCGAAGAACATCACCACGGTCAGCGGCATGTTGCGGAAGATGTTGACGTACGCGGTGCCGACCGCCCGCAGGGGCGGCACCGGGGAGATTCGCAGGACCGCCACGACGGCGCCCAGGATGAGGGCGCCGATCGCGGCGAGAACGCAGATCTGGAGGGTGAGCCAGAAACCACCCGCGAAGACGTCGAACTTGTCGATGAGCACACTCACGGGTCGGACTTCCTCCCCACCCTCCAGATCAGCCGGTCAGGTCAGTAGCGGTTGACGGTCGGCGCGGAACCGAGCTCGGCGCCGAACTTGCCGGCGGTGTCGTCCCAGGCCTTCTGCCAGCTGCCGTCGGAGAACGCCTTCTCCAGCGTGTCGTTGATGAAGTCGCGGAAGTCGTTGTCCTCCTTCTTCACGCCGATGCCGTAGGGCTCCTTGGTGAAGTTCTCGCCGGCCAGCTTGAAGGAGGCCTCGTCCTTGGCGATGTAGCCGAGCAGGATGACGTTGTCGGTGGTCACCGCGTCGACCTGGCCGCCCTTCAGGGCGTCCCGGCACTTGTCGTACGTGTCGAACAGGACGAGCTGGGTGGCGACGTCCTTGACGTGCTTCTTGATCTCCTCGGCCGGGGTCGAGCCGGTCACCGAGCAGACCTTCTTGGTGCCGTCCTTGAACGAGTCCGGTCCGGTGATGGAGCTGTCGTCCTTCTTGACCATGATGTTCTGGCCGGCCTCGTAGTACGGCCCGGCGAAGGCGATGCGCTCCTTGCGCTTGTCGTTGATCGTGTAGGTGGCGGCGACCAGGTCGACCGTGCCGTTCACGATGACGTCCTCACGGACCTTCGAGGGGGCCTCGATCCACTCGATCTTGTCCTCGGGGATGCCCAGCTCCTTGACGATGATCTTCGCGACCTCGACGTCGAAGCCCTCCGGCTTGCCCGACAGGCCCTTGAGGCCGAAGCCCGGCTGGTCGAACTTGGTGCCGATCTTGATCGCCTGAGCCTTGTTCAGGCGCTCCATGGTGCTGCCGGCGGCGAAGGACTTGCTGCCGGAACCGGTGCCCTCCTCGGCGTTGTCGCCGCCACAGGCGGCCAGGCCGAGCGCCAGGGTGGCGGCCGCGGCGAGCGCCGCTGCGCGCTTCATACGCATACTCTTCTCCTTCTTCGACGGAGTCGGCCGGGGGACGGCCCGCCTCCTTTACGGACGCCTAGTGCGTGAGGATCTTGGAGAGGAAGTCCTTGGCCCGCTCGCTGCGCGGGTTCGCGAAGAACTCGGCCGGGGGCGCCTCCTCGACGAGCTGACCGTCGGCCATGAAGACCACCCGGTTCGCCGCGTGCCGCGCGAAGCCCATCTCGTGGGTGACGACGACCATGGTCATGCCGTCGCGGGCCAGGGACGTCATGACGTCCAGCACCTCGCCGACCATCTCCGGGTCGAGCGCGCTGGTCGGCTCGTCGAAGAGCATCGCCTTGGGTTGCATGGCCAGCGCGCGGGCGATCGCCGCCCGCTGCTGCTGGCCCCCGGAGAGCTGGGCCGGGAACTTGTCGGCCTGGTTGGCGATGCCGACCCGGTCGAGCAGGGCCAGGCCGCGCTCGCGGGCGCTCGCCGGCTTCTCCTTGCGGACCTTGACCGGCCCGAGCGTCACGTTCTCCAGGATGGTCTTGTGGGCGAAGAGGTTGAACGACTGGAAGACCATGCCCACCTCGCTGCGCAGCTTGGCGAGGGCCTTGCCCTCGGCCGGCAGCGGCTGGCCGTCGAAGGTGATGGTGCCGGAGTTGATCGGCTCGAGCCGGTTGATGGTGCGGCAGAGCGTCGACTTGCCGGAGCCGGACGGCCCGATGACGACGACGACCTCGCCGCGGCCAACGGAGAGTGAGACGTCGTCCAGCACGTGCAGCGGCCCGAACCACTT
This sequence comes from Actinomycetes bacterium, assembly GCA_023402505.1. Taxonomy (GTDB): domain Bacteria; phylum Actinomycetota; class Actinomycetes; order Mycobacteriales; family Micromonosporaceae; genus Micromonospora. Next base: position 3,506 of record JAEYGD010000285.1, on the reverse strand, counting down.
GTTGACCGAGTCCAGCACGATGAGCGGTTCGCCCGTCGTCACGTCGTCCACCGTCCCTGTCGTAGCCGCATCAGAGGTCGGACGACCTCCGGTTGGGCAACTGTAGGCGGCGGGATGTGGCGGAATGCAAGCCGGTTGGTCACGGAGCGGTAACACCATTGCCGGGACTCACCCGGTGTCCGATTCTGACCGCCGCGCTGGCGTGGTTCCCGGGTCACGGAGATCATATGGGGATGACCGAACCGGTACGTCTGACCCGGTACGCGCGCGGCGGCGGATGCGCCTGCAAGATCCCGCCGGGCGAGTTGGAGGCGATGGTGGCCGGTCTCGGTCCTGCGGCCGGTGCCGCCGACCTGCTGGTCGGTCTGGACCACGGCGACGACGCGGCCGTGGTCCGGCTGGACGAGCGCACCGGCCTGGTCAGCACCGCGGACTTCTTCACCCCGGTGGTCGACGACGCCTACGACTGGGGCCGCATCGCCGCGACCAACGCCCTGTCCGACGTGTACGCGATGGGTGGCACCCCGCTCGTCGCGCTCAACCTGCTCTGCTGGCCCCGGGAGGTGCTCCCGCTCGACCTGGCGCGGGAGGTGCTGCGTGGCGGGCGGGACGTGGCCCGCGAGGCCGGCTGTCACCTCGCCGGCGGCCACAGCGTGGACGACGAGGGCCCGAAGTACGGGCTGGCGGTCACCGGGACGGTCCGCCCGGACCAGTTGATCACTCTCGACGCCGGTCGGGCGGGATTGCCGTTGTCGCTGACCAAGCCGCTCGGCGTCGGTGTGCTCAACACCCGGCACAAGGCCACCGGGGAGAGCTTCCCGGAGGCGGTGGCGACGATGACCACGCTGAACCGGGACGCCGCCCGGGCGGCGGTGACGGCCGGCGTCCGCTGCGGCACGGACGTGACCGGCTTCGGGCTGCTCGGCCACGCGTCGAAGCTCGCCCGGGCCAGCGGGCTGACGGTCGCGATCGACACCGCTCGGGTGCCGTACCTGGCGGGGGCCCGGGAGGCGGTGCGGGACGGCCACGTCAGCGGGGGCAGCCGGCGCAACCTGGAGTGGGTGACCCCGTGGACGGACTTCGGGCCGGCGGGCGAGGCGGACCGGCTGCTGCTGGCCGACGCGCAGACCTCGGGTGGCCTGCTGGTCGCGGGTGAGGTGCCGGGTGCTCCGGTGATCGGGGAGCTGCTGCCTCGCGGCGAGCACCTGATCGTGCTTCGCTGAGCCGTGTCGGACGCCGGGGCGCGGCACCATACCCGATAAACTGTCATCTTCCCGCTACTCGGAGCAATGCGGCTCCAGGAAATTTTGCCCGGAATGGTCACAGACCGGTAACTTGCCCCCGGCTGAGGTCATATGCACCCCACCATCGTCAGTAAGGCCCGATCCGGAGGCCGGTGGGACGAGCACAGCGAGGAGGCGGCATGACCGAGCTGTGGAACTGGAGAATCGACCAGGCGCGGCCGACGGAGGTCTGGCCGGCACTGGCCGAGGCGCTCGGCCGGGTGGTGATGCCCCTGGCGGTGGCGGACCCGGCGCGCCTGCCGAGGTACGCGGTGGTCTGCGACATCTGGCGGGCGCCGGGCGAGTTCGCCACGATCGTCGACTGTTACGGCGTGCCGGAGACCCTGTCCGAGCTGCCCAGCATCGCGGCCCTGGCCCGCCTGCTGGACCGCAACTGCGTGCTGCGCGACGACACGCTCGACGAGACCCGGCACCTGCTGGTCGCCCCGGACGGGACCATCCGCCCGGTGCACTTCGACGTCCGGGAGACCGACGACGGCGAGGTCCTCGCGAACCAGCGGCTCTGCACCGAGGCCAACCCCGGCTGCCGGGGCTGGTCGAGGTGCCACCGCTCCCGCTGGGCACCCGATTCGGTGCTGCCCGCGCTCGCCGCCGCCTGAACGGTCCGCGCGGCGCGCGCCGCGCCTCAGGATGACCGGGCAGGGTCGCGGTGGCCCCCCGGGTCGTGCTGCTCCGCCACGTGGCTCCTCCTCCGGCCGTTCCCCGGGCCCCGGATACGCTGTCCTGGTCATGACTACCGCAGCGGCGAGCGGCCCGCGCACCTACCAGGTGCGCACCTACGGCTGCCAGATGAACGTGCACGACTCCGAGCGCATCTCCGGCCTGCTCGAACGCGCCGGCTACGTGCGTGCCGCGGACGCCGACGACACCCCCGACGTGGTCGTCTTCAACACCTGCGCGGTGCGGGAGAACGCCGACAACCGGCTCTACGGCAACCTGGGCCACCTGCGTCCGGTGAAGAACCGGCACCCCGGCATGCAGATCGCGGTCGGTGGCTGCCTGGCCCAGAAGGACCGCGGCGAGATCGTCCGCAGGGCGCCCTGGGTCGACGTGGTGTTCGGCACGCACAACATCGGATCGCTGCCGGTGCTGCTGGAGCGTGCCCGGCACAACGCGGCCGCCGAGGTGGAGATCCTGGAGTCGCTCGAAGTCTTCCCGAGCACGCTGCCGACCCGTCGCGAGTCCACCTACGCCGGCTGGGTCTCGATCTCCGTCGGTTGCAACAACACCTGCACGTTCTGCATCGTGCCGTCCCTGCGGGGCAAGGAGAAGGACCGCCGCCCCGGTGACATCCTCTCCGAGGTGCGCGCCCTGGTCGACGAGGGCGTGCTGGAGGTCACCCTGCTCGGGCAGAACGTCAACTCGTACGGCGTCGAGTTCGGTGACCGGTACGCGTTCGGCAAGTTGCTGCGCGCCTGCGGCGACATCGACGGGCTGGAGCGGGTCCGGTTCACCAGCCCGCACCCCAAGGACTTCACCGACGACGTGATCGCCGCGATGGCGGAGACGCCGAACGTGTGCCACTCGCTGCACATGCCGCTCCAGTCGGGCTCGGACGACGTGCTGCGGGCGATGCGCCGCTCGTACCGGTCGGAGCGGTACCTGGGCATCATCGAGAAGGTCCGCGCGGCGATGCCCGACGCGGCGATCACCACCGACATCATCGTCGGCTTCCCCGGCGAGACGGAGGCCGACTTCGAGCGCACCCTGGACGTGGTCCGCGAGGCGCGGTTCGCGTCGGCCTTCACCTTCCAGTACTCCAAGCGACCCGGCACCCCGGCCGCCACGATGGCGGAGCAGCTGCCCAAGCAGGTCGTGCAGGAGCGCTACGCCCGGCTGATCGCCTGCGTCGAGGAGATCACCTGGGCGGAGAACCGGAAGCTGGTGGGGGAGACGGTCGAGGTGCTGGCCGCCGTCGGCGAGGGACGCAAGGACGAGCGCACCGGCCGGATGTCCGGCCGGGCCCGCGACGGCCGCCTGGTCCACTTCGACGCGGGCAGCCTCGCCGGGCAGGTCCGCCCCGGCGACGTCGTCCACACCGTCGTGACGTACGCCGCCCCGCACCACCTCAACGCCGACGGCGAGCCGCTCGCCCACCGGCGCACCCGGGCCGGGGACGCGGCCGAGGCGGGGCGTGCGCCGCGTACCCCCGGGGTGTTGCTCGGCCTGCCCACGATCGGCGCGCCGGCCGCGGAGCCGGCG
>JAEYGD010000234.1 GCA_023402505.1 Actinomycetes bacterium | reverse complement strand
GGGTGGGGGTGCGGTTAGAGGGCCAGGGTGGCTGCGGCGGAGGTGCCGGGTGGGGGCGGGAGCAGGGTCGACGGCAGGTTCTCGGCGGCCAGGGCGCTGCGCAGGCGGTGCAGGTCGGCCCCGAACCGGACCAGCCCGAACGGGTCGGCCGCGGCCGGCGGGGCGGCGAGCACCAGGACGCCGGCACCCTCCGGCCAGCCGGGCACCGTGGCGGTCAGGCGTTCGCGTACCTCCGGGTCGGTCACGTGGGTGAGGACCGTGCCGGGCGCGACGGCGCCGGCCACGGCGGCGATCGCCCGGTCGACCGACGCCGGGTCCGGCGCCGCGCCGACGCCCTGCGGCAGGGTGGCGGCCTCGGCCAGCCCGGCGGCCCGGGCCTCGGCGGTGCCGAGCGAGAACAGGTCCAGTGCCGAGTCCCGTACCAGTGCCCGCGCGCCGGCGCCGTGGTCCGCCCCGGTGGCGGTCAGGTAACCGCGGACCACCGCCACCGGCACCTGGTCGCACTTGCCCTTGACCAGCTCGCCGGCGCCGGCCAGTTCGTCGACCACCGCCATCTGGGTGAGTTCGAGCTCGTTGCCGTACGGGTCCACCTCGCCCCGGTGGTCCCGGATCGCGTCCAGGCCGGCGACCCCGAGCGCGACGTCGGTCAGCCCGTTGCGCCACGGCCGGCCCATGGTGTCGCTGATGACCACCGCCACGTCGAGGCCGTGCCGTTCGCGCAGGGCGGTGCGCAGCGCCCGGGCCGAGGCGTCCGGGTCGACCGGCAGCAGCACCAGCCGGGTCTTGTCCACGTTGGACGCGTCGATGCCGGCGGAGGCCATCACGAAGCCGTGGCGGGTCTGCACGATCCGGGTCGCGCCCCGGGTGGCGACCACCCGCTGGGTCTCCGCCGCCAGCGCCTCCTCCCGGGCGGCGAGCCGCTCCGGCCCGTCCTCCGGGACGTCCACGAGGCGGCCCTCCGCCTTGGACACGATCTTGCTGGTCACCACCAGCACGTCGCCGTCCCGCAGCCACGGCGCCGCCGTGGCGATCATGGCGGCCAGGTCGTCGCCCTCGGACACGTGGCCGATGCCGTGCACCGGCAGGATCTCCAGCCTCACGTCAACTCCACCGCGGCGCGGACCATCGCCGCCGTCGCCGCCTCGTCGGTCATCAGCAGCGGCACCGCGCGCACGGTCACGCCCGGCACCACCGCCCCCGCCCCCGCGTCCTCCTCGGCGACCAGCCAGCCGTCGAGGAGACCCCCCTCGGAGCGCCCGCCGTAGAGCCGGCCCACGCCGGCCGCGCTGCACTCGGCTCCGACGACGGCCAGGCACCGGTCGGCCATCCCGCGGACCGGCGCGGCACCGATGATCGGCGACACGCCGACCACCGGCGCCCGGCCGTCGGTGACCGCCTCCCGCAGCCCCGGCACGGCCAGGATCGGTGCGATGCTCACCACCGGGTTGCTGGGTGCGATCAGCACCACGTCCGCGCCCGCGATCGCCTCGGTCACACCGGGCGCCGGCTTGGCGGTCTCCGCGCCGACGAACACGAACCGGTGCGTCGGCACCTCGGCCCGGTACCGCACCCACCACTCCTGGAAGTGGATCGCCCGCTGGCCGCCGTCCAGGTCGGCAGCGCCGGCGCTGTTCGCGACTGCGGGGCTCGCAGGCTCACTCCTCACGCTCACCACCGCGTGCGTCTCCAGGCGGTCGTCGGTCGCCGGCAGCAGGCGTACGCCGGGCTGCCAGCGGGTGGCCAACGCCTCGGTCACCTGGTGCAGCGGGTAGCCGGCGCCGACCATGGTGGTGCGTACCAGGTGCGTGGCGAGGTCCCGGTCGCCGAGGCCGAACCAGGTGGGCTCCGCCCCGTACGCGGCCAGCTCCTCCTTGACCGCCCAGCTCTCCCCGGCGCGGCCCCAACCGCGTTCCGGGTCGGCGCCGCCGCCCAGCGCGTACATGACGCTGTCGAGGTCGGGACAGACCTTCAACCCGTGCAGGTACAGGTCGTCACCCACGTTGACCACGGCGGTCACTTCGGCGCCGACCTCCCGGGCGTACGCCCGGACGCCGAGCAGGAACCGGGCGCCGCCGATGCCTCCGGTCAGAACCACGATGCGCATGCCGTCCATCCTCGCGTACGCACCGCCTCCGATCCGCCGCCCATCGGGGAGACTAGGCTCACGTCGGCATCTGTCCGCTTCCGCCCGTAGGGGGATCTCGTGACCAGCCCCGCCGAGCCGGCGTCCACCGATCCGACGCCGGCCAGCCAGCTGACCCGGCCGTTGCGCGAGCCGGCCGCGTTCGTGCTTCTCGGCGCGAACGCCGTCTTCCTCTTCGTCGGCCTGCTCCGGCTGCTGACACCGCAGAGCTACGGCACCGTCACCGGGAGCGCGGGCAGTTCGTTCTTCGCGTTCGTCGGCATCGAGGCGGTGGTCCTGCCGCTGCTGGCGGTGCTGCTGGCCACGCACCTGCGGCCGGTGGTGCCCCGGGCGAAACTGATCACCCAGGTGGCGATCGGGGAGTACACGGCCAGCGTCATCCTCGGCGCCCTGACCTTCCTGATCTGGTCGTTCGGCCGGCTCGCCGAGGGCGAGGTGCTGGACGCCTTCCTGGGCCTGCTCACCCGGCTCGCCGGGCTGGCGCTCCTGCTGATGGCCGCGTTCGCCGTGTACCGGGTCTGGCGCACGCTCTACCACGTGCCGAAGCCCAAGCCGCAGCCCGGCGTGTACGGCACGCCGCAGCCGGGCTGGCCCGGCCAGCCCGGCGGTCACCCCGGTCAACCGACGGGTCACCCCGGCCACCCCGGCCAACCGACCGGTCACCCCGGTCACCCCGGCGGCCAGCCCGGTTGGCCCGGCCAGCCCGGTCAGCCCGGAGGCTGGACCGCTCCCACCCAGTACGGCGCCCCGTACGGCCAGCCGGCCCCGCCCTTCCCCGGCGTGCCGCACCCGGCCCCGCCGGTGAACCCGGCACCGTCCTCCGCCCCGCCGCACTCCGGCCCGCCCGCCCCGCCGTTCGGGCAGCCGCCGTCGGTCGACCCGACGCAGGCGATCCCGCGCCAGCCGGCCGAGACCCAGGCGCTCCCGCACGACGACGACCCCCGCCACCCCTGACCGCGTCGATCGAGAGGTTCCGGCGGCGGAGGCCCGCTCCGGACACCGGAACCTCCTCGATCGCCGGACGGGTGGGGTGGGCCACCGTCGGGATCGGGTCGAGCGTGGCTCGGTGCGGAGCGCCTACGCTGAGCGGATGGTTGATCGCACGGAGGCGGGCCCGACCGAGGCGAGCATGCGGCGGGCGCTGCGCCGAGCCGCGTCCGGACGGGCGCTGGACGCCGACGAGGCCACCGCTCTGCTCGGCGCCCGTGACGACGCGCTGGACGAGCTGCTGCGGGTCGCCGGGGCGATCCGGGACGCCGGGCTGCGCGACGCCGGGCGGCCGGGCGTGGTCACGTACTCGAAGAAGGTCTTCATCCCGCTGACCCGGCTGTGCCGGGACCGGTGCCACTACTGCACCTTCGCCACCGTGCCGCACCGGCTGCCGGCGGCGTTCCTGGACCGCGACGAGGTCCTGGCGATCGCCCGGCAGGGCGCGGAGCTGGGCTGCAAGGAAGCCCTGTTCACGCTCGGCGACCGTCCAGAGGAGCGCTGGCCGGCGGCGCGGCGGTGGCTGGACGAGCGGGGCTACGACTCCACCCTCGACTACCTGCGCTCCTGCGCGGTCGCGGTGCTGGAGGAGACCGGCCTGCTGCCGCACCTCAACCCGGGGGTGCTCTCCTGGTCGGAGCTGCAACGGCTCAAGCCGGTCGCGCCGAGCATGGGCATGATGCTGGAGACCACGGCGACCCGGTTGTGGTCGGAGCCGGGCGGGCCGCACTTCGGCTCGCCGGACAAGGAGCCGGCGGTCCGGCTGCGGGTGCTCGACGACGCGGGCCGGGTGAACGTCCCGTTCACCACCGGCATCCTGATCGGCATCGGTGAGACGCCGGCCGAGCGGGTCGACGCGATCTTCGCGATCCGTCGCGCCCACCGGGAGTACGGCCACCTCCAGGAGGTGATCGTGCAGAACTTCCGCGCCAAGCCGGACACGGCGATGCGCGGGATGCCCGACGCCGAGCTGCACGACCTCGCGGCGACCGTCGCGGTGGGCCGGGTGCTGCTCGGCCCGAAGGCCCGCATCCAGGCCCCGCCGAACCTCATCGCCGGCGAGTACGACCTGCTGCTGCGCGCCGGCATCGACGACTGGGGCGGTGTGTCCCCGCTGACCCCGGACCACGTGAACCCGGAGCGTCCGTGGCCGCAGATCGACGAGTTGGCCCGGCACACCGAGAAGGCCGGGTTCACGCTGCGGGAACGGCTCACGATCTACCCGGAGTACGTCCGCGCCGGCGACCCGTGGCTCGACCCGCGTCTGCTGCCGCACGTCGCCGCGCTGGCGGACCCGGCGACCGGCCTGGCGGTGGAGGCGGCCCGTCCGGTGGGCCGCCCGTGGCAGGAGCCGGACGAGACGTACGGCGGTCGTACCGACCTGCACGCCACCATCGACACGACCGGCCGGACGGGGGACCGGCGGGGCGACTTCGACCACGTCTACGGCGACTGGTCGGCGGTGGCTGGCAAGGTCACCGCCGGGGCGACCGCCGGAGCCGGTGACCACGACCTGCGGGCCGGCCTGCGGCTCGCCGCGGACGACCCGGCGAGCCTGCTGGAGCCGCGGCACGCCGACGCGGCGGTGGCGTTGTTCGCCGCGGACGGCCCGGCGCTGGACGAGCTGTGCCGGCTCGCCGACGACGTCCGCCGCGACACGGTGGGCGACGACGTCACGTACGTGGTCAACCGGAACATCAACTTCAGCAACGTCTGCTATGTGGGCTGCCGGTTCTGCGCCTTCGCGCAGCGGGAGCGGGACGCCGACGCGTACCGGCTCTCGGTCGACCAGGTCGCCGACCGGGCGGAGGAGGCGTGGGCGGCCGGTGCCAGCGAGGTCTGCCTCCAGGGCGGCATCGACCCGAAGCTGCCGGTGACCGTCTACGCCGACCTGGTGCGCGGGATCAAGGCGCGGGTGCCGGGGATGCACGTGCACGCGTTCTCCCCGATGGAGATCGTCACCGCGGCGGCCAAGGCGGGCGTGTCCGTCCGGGAGTGGCTGGCCGGCCTGCGCGAGGCCGGGCTGGACACCATTCCCGGCACGGCGGCCGAGATCCTCGACGACGACGTGCGCTGGGTCCTCACCAAGGGCAAGTTGCCGGCCGCCGCCTGGGTCGAGGTGGTGACGACGGCCCACGAGCTGGGCATCCGGTCCAGCTCCACGATGATGTACGGGCACGTCGACCATCCGGCGCAGTGGCTCGCGCACTTCCGGGTCCTGGCCGGCGTGCAGGACCGCACGGGTGGCTTCACCGAGTTCGTCGCCCTGCCGTTCGTGCACACCAACGCCCCGATCTACCTGGCCGGGATCGCCCGCCCGGGCCCGACGTGGCGGGAGAACCGGGTGGTGCACGCGATGTCCCGGCTGCTGTTGCACGGTCGCGTCGACAACATCCAGTGTTCCTGGGTGAAGCTGGGCGACGAGGGCACGGCGGAGATGCTCCGCAGCGGGTGCAACGACCTGGGCGGCACCCTGATGGAGGAGACGATCTCCCGGATGGCGGGGTCCGGCAACGGGTCGGCCCGTACCGAGGAGCAGTTGATCGCGATCGCGGCGGCGGCCGGGCGGCCGGCGCGCAAGCGCACGACCGCGTACGGTCACCTCTCTCCGTAGCGTCGAACCGTTGCCCGCCGCCGGCCGTACCCCAGCGTGCCGGCGGCGGTTACGGCGAGGACCGCCGTCGGCCCCATACCGGCTGGTGGGACGACCGTACGCCGGCCGGTCTGGCCGGTGTCCGCTGTGGAGGGTTCCCGGTGTCCCTCCGGCGACCAGCGTCGTATCGACGGCGGCCGAGGCCGCCGCACCCGTCCAGCCGCCGCGCCCGTCCACATTGTGGGCAGGGCGCTTGCCGCATGTGCCGGCTCGGCGGGCAGGTCGGGCGACACCGCGCTAACCTGTGTTCCACCAAGATCAACGATCCTGGTCGGCACGCCGCCCGCCAGCCGGTTACGCGACGCCACGGGAGAAAACTCCGGCAACTCGCCGGAGAGGGCGTTACTCGGCCGGGGTCTGAATCGATAGGGCAGGTTGCGAGGCCGGGCGGTCGGATGGTCGTCCGGATGGTGTCGGGAGGGCGACTCCATTATCAAGTTTGGCTTGACGGCGCACGCATTACACGCGTGTAATTTGAATGGGGTTGTTCGCACGGAACGCTACAAATCGGTACCGGACGGACAAGCACGCCTTTCGCGTGGGGGGTTGCAGCGGCGATGACGCCGGTGCGCGACAAGGAGGCAATTGATGGACGGCCAGCTTGAGGCGGCCGACCTGCTCGGAAACGCGCCGGAGTGGCAGGAGCGGGCGTTGTGCTCGCAGACCGACCCGGAGGCGTTCTTTCCCGAGAAGGGCGGCTCAACCCGCGAGGCGAAGCGGATCTGCTCGCGCTGCGAGGTCAAGACCGAGTGCCTCGAATACGCTCTCGGCCACGACGAGCGGTTCGGCATCTGGGGGGGCCTCTCCGAGCGCGAGCGCCGCAAGCTCAAGCGGCGCGCCGCCTGACGTCGCGCCGGATCCGGGGTGGTGGGGGCCGCTCCGGGTCCGTCCGCGTGGCCGGTGCCGCGCGCCGGTGCCTCAGGCCAGCTCGTCCGGGTCGACGCCGAGCAGGTTCGCCACCTGCTCGATGATCACGTCGTGGACGAGATCCGCGAGGTCCTCGCGGTCCATCGCGCGGAACTCCAGCGGCCGGCGGTAGAGCACGATCCGCGGCGGCACCTCCTGGCGCCCCGGCCGGCCGGGCAGCAGGCGGGCGAGCGGCACCTCGCCGTCCTCGAGGACGTCGGAGTCGTAGACGTTCAGCTCCGGCGGCACGTCCTCCACGGCGAACTCGACGCCCGCCAGCTCCTTGGCGAACCGCCGCTCGAGCGTCTCCACGGTGTCCAGCACGAGGTCGTCGAAGACCTCGGCCTTGGTCCGCGCCAGCGGCACCGTCGCCGGCACCAACCGGCCGCGCAGGCCGCGGCCGTGGCGGTCGCGGCGGGTGCGCCGGCCGGAGCCGGGGCGACGGTGTTCGGGGCTGCCCATGACGCACAGGGTAGCCCCCGACCTGGGCCGGGTCGCGGCAGCGCCGTACCGCTGGCGCGGCGGCACCGGACCGGCCGAAATGTGATCACCAAGACGGGCGTGTCGCAACGCGAACCGGTGCGCCGGAGCCGGTAATGGAGATACCCTGCCGCCGTGAGGTCACCACGGCGCTGCTCCCGAAACGGCTGCCCCCGGCAAGCGGTCGCCACATTGACCTATGTCTACAACGAGTCCACCGCCGTGGTGGGCCCGCTGGCCGCCTTCGCCGAGCCCCACACGTACGACCTCTGCGAGCCCCACGCCCGCAGCCTGACCGCGCCGCGCGGCTGGGACGTGGTGCGCCACGAGGGTGAGTTCGAGCCGCCGCCCCCCACGACGGACGACCTGGTCGCCCTGGCCGAAGCCGTGCGTGAGGCCGCCCGCCCGGCGCCGCCCCGCCCTCCGGACGACCCCCACGAGGGCACCACCAGCACCCCCCAGACCGGCCGCCGCGGCCACCTGCGCGTAATCCCCCCAACCCACTAACCCGTTGTTCCCCCCGCGTTGATCATGAAGTTAGCGGGGCGACACGCCGACGCGACACCCGGTAACTTCATGATCAACCGAGGCGGTCCGGGGGTGGGGGTCAGTGGCCCAGGAGGCGGTTCAGGGCGGTGGCGCGGCGGGACGGGCGGGACCGGGTCAGTTCTGCGCGGTCGGCGCTCTGCATGATCTTCAGGCCGGCGTTGACCGCCAGCCAGCGCAGGGGTTCGGGTTCCCAGCGGGGGGAGCGGTGGTTGACCCAGGGCAGCCGGGTCAGGTCGCTGGCCTCCCCACGGATCAGGTCGGCCAGGGTACGCCCGGCGAGGTTGCTCGTGCCGACGCCGTCGCCGACGTAACCGCCGGCCCAGGCCAGGCCCGTCGCGCGGTCCAGACCCACCGACGCGGTCCAGTCCCGCGTCACCCCGAGCGGGCCGCCCCAGCGGTAAGTCACCGGCACGTCCGGGCCGAGCGCCGGGAACAGTTCGGACAGGGTACGCCGCAGCGCCGCGAAGACCCGTGGCTCCCGGTCGTACGCGGGGCGGACCCGGGAGCCGAAGTGGTACGGGGCACCCCGCCCGCCGAACGCCAGCCGCCCGTCGCCGGTGCGCTGACCGTAGATGATCATGTGCCGGTGGTCGGCGAACGTCTCCCGCCCGGCGAGCCCGATCTCCGCCCACGTCGACGCGGGCAGCGGTTCGGTGGCGATCATCAGTGAGTAGACCGGCGCAACCGTGCGGCGCTGGCCGGGCAGCCCTGGCGTGTATCCCTCGGTCGCCCGGACCACCACCGGCGCCCGTACCGTGCCGGACGGGGTGACCGCCGCGCCCGGGCGGATCGCGGTGACTGGGGTGCGCTCGTGGATGGTCACCCCGAGCCGCTCCACCGCACGGGCCAGCCCCCGGACCAGCCGCGCCGGGTGCACGGCCGCGCAGTGCGGCGTGTACGTGCCGCCGCGTACCCCCTCGGCGGCGCAGCGGGCGGCCGCCTCGGCCGCGTCCAGCAGCACCAGGTCACCGTCGTCGAGACCGTAGTCCCGGGCCTCGGCGACCTCGGCGCGCGCCCGGTCGAGTTGGGCGGCGGTGCGGGCGAGGACGACCGTGCCGCCGTACGCCCAGTCGCAGTCGATGCCCTCCGCCGTGACGACCCGGCCGACCTCGCGCACCGTGGCGTGCATCGCGCGTCGCATGGCGAGCGCCGCGTCCCGGCCGTGTCGGCGGGCGAGCGCGGGCAGTGACGTGGGGAGGAGCGCGGAGCACCACCCGCCGTTGCGCCCGGACGCGCCGTACCCGGCGATCTCGGCGTCCAGCACGACGATCCGCAGCGCCGGGTCGGCGACCGCCAGGTAGTACGCGGTCCACAGCCCGGTGTAACCGGCGCCGACGACGACCACGTCGGCGAGCGCGTCGCCGGGCAGCGGCGGGCGTGGCGTCAGCGGCTCGTCCACGGTGGACAGCCAGTACGACAGCTCCGGGTAGCGCACGGTGGTCTCCCGACGACGACGGCCGGGCCGACCACGGGGCCGGCCCGAGCGGGGGCTACAGCCGGGACCAGGCCTCGGTGAGCACGGCCCGGAGGATCTGCTCGATCTCGTCGAACTGCTGCTGCTCGGCGATCAGCGGCGGGGCGAGCTGGATGACCGGGTCGCCCCGGTCGTCGGCGCGGCAGTAGAGGCCGGCGGCGAAGAGCGCGGTGGAGAGGAATCCGCGTAGCAGCCGCTCGGACTCGTCCTCGTCGAACGTCTCCCTGGTCGCCTTGTCCTTGACCAGTTCGATGCCGTAGAAGTACCCGTCGCCGCGTACGTCCCCGACGATCGGCAGGTCGTGCAGCTTCTCCAGGGTGGCGCGGAACGCGGCCTCGTTGGCCCGTACGTGGCCGATCAGGTCCTCGCGGGCGAAGACCTCCAGGTTGGCCAGGGCCACGGCGCAGGAGACGGGGTGCCCGCCGAAGGTCACGCCGTGCGCGAACATGCCGGTCTCGGTGAGGAACGGCTCCATCAGCCGGTCGCTGGCGATCATCGCGCCGAGCGGCGCGTACCCGGAGGTGATGCCCTTGGCGGTGGTGATGATGTCGGGCTGGTAGCCGTACCGGACCGCGCCGAAGTACTCGCCGAGCCGGCCCCACGAGCAGATCACCTCGTCGGAGACGAGCAGGACGTCGTACGCGTCGCAGATCTCGCGTACCCGCTCGAAGTAGCCCGGCGGCGGCGGGAAGCAGCCGCCGGAGTTCTGCACCGGCTCCAGGAAGACGGCGGCGACGGTGTCCGGTCCCTCCCGCTCGATGGCGCGGCCGATCTCCTCGGCGGCCCAGCGGCCGAACGCCTCGGGGTCGTCGCCGTGCTCGGGCGCCCGGTAGAAGTTGGTGTTCGGCACCTTGATCCCGCCGGGGACCAGCGGCTCGAAGTCGGTCTTGATGCCGGGCAGGCCGGTGATCGACAGCGCCCCCATCGACGTGCCGTGATAGGCGATGTAGCGGCTGACCACCTTGTGCTTGGTCGGCTTGCCGGTGCGCTTGAAGTACGCCCGCGCGAGCTTCCAGGCCGCCTCGACGGCCTCGGAGCCGCCGGTGGTGAAGAAGACCCGGTTGAGGTCGCCGGGGGTCAGCGCGGAGATCCGCTCGGCCAGCTCGACGGCCTTCGGGTGGGCGTACGACCACAGCGGGAAGTACGCCAGCTCGCCCGCCTGTTTGGCGGCGGCCTCGGCCAGCTCGGCCCGGCCGTGGCCGGCGTTGACGACGAAGAGCCCCGCGAGCCCGTCCAGGTAGCGCCGGCCCTGGGAGTCCCAGACGTACGCGCCCTCGCCGCGCACGATGGTCGGTACCTCGCCGGCGGAGTAGCTCGCCATCCGGGTGAAGTGCATCCAGAGGTGGTCGGTGGCGTTGGCCATGTCAGCCCCATCGGGTCTCGGGCCGGTCAGGGGTGACACCGGCCGCTCGTGACCACGGTTATCCCACAGCCCGAGCCCTCCTGGCAAGTGGGATCGGTTGTCTCTGCGGGCTATCGCAACGGATTCAGCGAGGCCGGATGGCGGGTGCGACGGAATCCGCAGCCCCAATGGTGGCTGCCAGCGAGGCGGGCAGGGGTGGACGCCGCGCCCGGCACGGCTTGATCGACTCGGCTTCCGGCGAGTTGCGGTGTCGCCGCGACCGGGACACCGCGACTTCCGGCAAGCGGAGTGGATCAACCCGCCGGCAGGCCGGCGACACGGACCCGGATCGCGGTCGCGCGGAGAGCCCGTGGCACACCGGCCTGGCCGGGCCGTTCGTGCTGGCCCGGATGCCGGACGGCGACGAGGTGGCCTCCGCGGTCAGCTGGTGACCGAGCGTGCCGACATTGCTAGCCTGGGCGCGAGATGGGAGAGCGTCACCCGTGAGGCACTGCCCCGTCGCCGGTCCATCGAGCTGATCAGGGAAGTGGCGACGACGTGGAGATGACCGACGCCCGCTGGCGCACCGCCACCCTCAGCAGCAGCAACAACGGCGGCGACTGCGTCGAGGTGGCCGACAACCTGCCCGGCCGGGTCCTGGTCCGGGACAGCAAGGACCCCGGCGGCGGCACCCTGGCCTTCAGGCCCGACGCCTGGCGCGCGTTCGTCGCCGCCACCGCCCACCGCGTGCCCTGACCGACACGGCGTCGGGCCGGGACGCGCCGCGACGTCCGGGAAGCCGCGCGGTCAGGCGGTGCCCCAGGTGTACGTCTGCTTGCGCAACTTGAGATAGACGAACGCCTCGGTCGACAGCACGCCCTCGACCGAGCGCAGCCGTTGCAGGATTTCCAGCAGGTGGTCGTCGTTGCGGCACACCACCTCGGTGAGCAGGTCGAACGAGCCGGCGGTGATGACCACGTAGTCGACCTCCTCCAGCTCGGCGAGCCGGTCGGCCACCGCCTCCAGGTCGCCGTCGGTCCGTAGACCGATCATCGCCTGGCGCGGGAACCCGAGCTGGAGCGGATCGGTGACCGCGACGATCTGCATCACCCCGGCGTCGAGCAGACGCTGGACGCGCTGGCGGACGGCCGCCTCGGAGAGCCCGACCGCCTTGCCGATCGTCGCGTACGGCCGGCGGCCGTCCTCCTGGAGCTGCTCGATGATCTGTTTCGCCACGTCGTCGAGCAGAACGTGGCTGGCGCCCTCACGGACGGTGACCCGCCGCCCGCCGTTGCCGCTGTCGTGGTTCCGGTTCGTCATCGACCGCTCCCCATGTCCGTTCCCGGGATGAGCCTAGGGCCTTCGCCGCCGGCTCGGCCGCACCGTGCCGGGACTCCGGCACGCCCCTGCATCGCCAGAGCGCAGTCTGGCGTATTTCGTTGCGGGAAGCTAACCCTGCAACGGAATCCCTTGTAAGGAAGGTCACCTCATGTCAGGATCAGTCGTCCACCGCACTTGACCCTCCCGCCGGCGCGCCGCCCCCGTTCCCGCCGCCGACGATGACCCCTTAGGAGTCGTCACATGCGTACTCCCCTTCGGCCCCTCACCCGGCGTGGACTGCTGACCGGCACCCTCGGCTCGGCGGCGCTGCTCGCCGCGGGCGGCTCGCTCGCCGGCTGCGGCACGAAGGCCGCCACCCAGACCGAGGCCGGCTGCGTCAGCGAGGACCTCTCCGCGAACGAGAAGACGCTGGCCTTCTCGAACTGGCCGCAGTACATGGACGTCGACGAGAACGACGAGTCGAAGCGGCCCACCCTGGACGAATTCGTCACGAAGACCGGCATCAAGGTCACGTACACCGAGGACGTCAACGACAACAACGAGTTCTTCGGCAAGGTGCAGAACCAGCTCGCCGCCTGCCAGGGCACCGGGCGGGACCTGTTCGTCGTCACCGACTGGATGGCGGCGCGGATGATCCGGCTCGGCTGGGTCCAGAAACTCGACCGGTCGAAGCTGCCCAACGTCGAGAAGAACCTCCTCCCGTCGCTGCGCAACCGCTCCTTCGACCCGGAGAGCCAACTCGCCATCCCCTGGCAGTCCGGGCTGGCCGGGATCGCCTACAACGGCAAGGTCACCAAGGAGGTCCGCACCGTCGACGAACTGCTCACCCGGCCCGACCTCAAGGGCAAGGTGACGGCGCTGTCCGAGATGCGCGACACCATGGGCCTGCTGCTCCAGTCGAACGGCCACGACCCGGCCAACTTCACCGGCGCCCAGTTCGACGACGCGCTCAACAAGCTGAAGCGGGCCGTCGACTCCGGCCAGATCCGCAGGTTCACCGGCAACGACTACGCGCCGGACCTCGCCAAGGGCGACATCGCCGCGTGCATCAGCTGGTCCGGCGACGTGATCCAGCTCGGCTTCGAGGACGAGAAGGTCAAGTTCGTGGTGCCGGAGTCCGGCGTGATGCTCTGGTCGGACAACATGATGGTGCCGAACAAGGCCACCCACAAGGCGAACGCCGAGCAGCTCGTCGACTACTACTACGACCCGGCCGTCGCCGCGCGGCTCGCCGCGTACGTCAACTACATCTGCCCGGTCCAGGGCGCCCAGGCCGAGATGGAGAAGATCGACCCGGACCTGGCGGCCAACCCGCTGATCTTCCCCGACGACGCGATGCTGTCGAAGTCCAAGGTGTTCATGGCCCTGGACGAGAAGCAGGAGAGCGAGTACGAGCGCAAGTTCCAGCAGATCATCGGAGCGTGACGGCGATGGGGCACGACGCGGCGCCGGCCGGTGACCTCCGGCTCGCCAACCTCACCAAACGGTTCGGCATCTTCACCGCAGTGGACGACCTCAGCCTCACCGTCCCCCAGGGCTCGTTCTTCGCCCTGCTCGGCGCGTCCGGCTGCGGCAAGACCACCACGCTGCGGATGATCGCCGGACTGGAGGAGCCGACCGGCGGGCAGGTGCTGCTCGGCGACCGGGACATCGCCCGGCTGCGCCCGTACAAGCGGCCGGTGAACACCGTCTTCCAGTCGTACGCGCTCTTCCCGCACCTCGACATCGCCGAGAACGTGGCGTTCGGGCTGCGCCGGCGCGGCATCCGCAAGGTTGACGACGAGGTCCGGCGGATGCTGTCGCTGGTGCAGCTCGACGGCTACGGCAAGCGTCGCCCCGCCCAGCTCTCCGGCGGGCAGCAGCAGCGGGTCGCGCTGGCCCGGGCCCTCATCAACCACCCGCAGGTGCTGCTGCTCGACGAGCCGCTCGGCGCGCTCGACCTGAAACTGCGCCGGCAGATGCAGATCGAGCTGAAGCGCATCCAGACCGAGGTCGGCATCACGTTCGTCCACGTCACCCACGACCAGGAGGAGGCCATGACGATGGCCGACACGGTCGCGGTGATGAACGCCGGGCGGATCGAGCAGCTCGGCGCCCCCGCCGACCTCTACGAGTTCCCGGCGACCGCCTTCGTCGCGAACTTCCTCGGCCAGTCCAACCTCCTCGCCGCCGAGGCCGCCGGGCCCGCCGGCGACGACGTCCCGGTCTCGGCACACGGCAGCCGCTTCTCGGTGCCCGCCGGCCGGGCACGCGCCGACCGGGGCCCGGTCTACCTGGGGGTACGCCCGGAGAAGCTGCACCTGGCCGGCTCCGCCGACCAGGTTCCCAGCGGGCACCAGCACGTCGACGGTGTGGTCAGCGACGCCTCCTACGTGGGCGTCAGCACCCAGTACCTGCTGCGGACCGGCTGGGGGAGCGAACTGTCGGTGTTCGTGGCGAACAGCGGCACCCAGCAGCAGCTGCCCGTCGGCGCCCGAGCGGTGGCGTACTGGGATCCGCGGCACGCGTTCCTGCTGCCCCGCGAGCCGGGCGAGGACGACCGCACCACCCCCGTACTCGACGAGCCGGTCGGGGCGTCCTCGTGACCGCGTTGGCCCACGTGTCGGCCGGGCAGCCGGCGGCGTCCTCCCCGCCTCCGGCCGCCCGGCGCGGGCGGTACCGGTTCCTGCCGTACCTCCTGCTGCTGCCCGGCGCGGCCTGGCTGTTCCTGTTCTTCGCGCTGCCGCTGATCCAGCTCGCCGCCGCCAGCCTGTACGACCCGACCGGATCGCTCGCCACCGGGTACGCGATGACCTGGGCGTTCGGCAACTACCCGGAGGCGTTGCAGGCGTACTGGCCACAGTTCACCCGCTCGTTCCTCTACGCCGGCAGTGCACTGGCGCTGGCCCTGCTGATGGGCTACCCGCTGGCGTACGCCATCGCGCAGAAGGCCGGTCGCTGGAAGAACCTGCTGCTGGTGTGCGTGGTCGCGCCGATGTTCACCAGCTTCCTGGTACGCACCCTGGCCTGGAAGACCATCCTGTCCGACAACGGTTGGGTCGTCGGCCTGCTGCGGGACGTCCACCTGCTCGGGCCCGACGGCCGGCTGCTGGCCACCCCGGTCGCGGTGGTGCTCGGCCTGACGTACAACTTCCTGCCGTTCCTGGTGCTGCCGCTGTACGCGAGCCTGGAGCGGCTCGACCACCGGCTGCTGGAGGCGGCCAGCGACCTGTACGCGAGCCCGCTACAGGCGTTCCGCCGGGTCACACTGCCGCTGTCGATGCCCGGCCTGATCGCCGGCACGCTGCTGTTCTTCATCCCGGCCACCGGCGACTACATCAACGCGGAGCTGCTCGGCACACCCAACGAGTACATGATCGGAAACGTCATCGACTCGGCGTTCCTGGTCCGGCTGGACTACCCGCAGGGCGCCGCCCTGTCGTTCCTGCTGATGGCGGCGATCCTCGCGGTGGTGTTCGTTTACCTCCGCCGGGCGGGCACCGACGAGGTGCTGTGATGAGCGCGAGGAGTGCAGCGAAGCGGAGCCCCGCAGTCGCGAATGGAGAGTGGCTCATGAGCGCGAGGAGTGCAGCGAAGCGGAGCCCCGCAGTCGCGAATGGGGAGTGGCTCATGAGCGCGAGGAGTGCAGCGAAGCGGAGCCCCGCAGTCGCGAATGAAGGATGCCTCTGATGACCAGATTTGCGCGCTGGTTGGCCGACCGCTGGGTGATGGGCGTGGCGCTGCTGGTGCTCGGCTACCTGTTCCTGCCGATCGCCGTGGTCGCCGCCCTGTCCTTCAACCGGCCGTCGAGCCGGCTGTCGTACGACTTCAACGAGTTCACCCTCGACAACTGGCGCAACCCGTGCGCCACCTCCGACATGTGCGACGCGGTGGTGCGCAGCGTACAGATCGGGTTCCTCTCGACCGCCGTCGCCACCGTCCTCGGCACGCTCATGGCGTTCGCCCTGGCCCGGCACGCCTTCCGGGGCCGGTCCGGGATCAACGTGCTGATCTTCCTGCCGATGGCGACGCCGGAACTGGTGATGGGCACCTCGCTGCTCGCCCTCTTCGTCGCCGGCGGCGTGCAGCTCGGATTCTGGACCGTGGTCATCGCCCACGTCATGTTCTGCGTGTCGTTCGTGGTGGTCACCGTGAAGGCACGGCTGTCCGGCATGGACCGGCGGCTGGAGGAGGCCGCCATGGACCTCTACGCCAGCGAATGGCAGACCTTCCGCCGGATCACCCTGCCACTGGTGCTGCCCGGCATCGTGGCCGCCGCGCTGCTCGCCTTCTCCCTGTCGTTCGACGACTTCATCATCACGAACTTCAACTCCGGCACCACCGTCACGTTCCCCATGTACGTGTGGGGTGCCGCCCAGCGGGGCATCCCGCCGCAGGTCAACGTCATCGGCACCGCGATGTTCGCGATCGCGCTGCTGCTGGTGCTGGCCACCACGCTGCGCGGGCGGCGCGCCCGGCGGGCCGCGCTCGCCGCACCCGTGGCCGTCGGGCAGGCGGGCGGCCGGTCATGACC
>JAEYGD010000181.1 GCA_023402505.1 Actinomycetes bacterium | reverse complement strand
GCCCCGACCAAGGCCGCCCCCACCAAGGCCGCCCCGGCCAAGGAGGCCCCCACCAAGGCCGCCCCGGCCAAGCCGGCCGCCGCGGAGAAGCCGGCCGCCGCGAAGCCCGCCGCCAAGGCGACCACGCCGACCGCCACCGGCCCGCAGACGACGCCGCTGCGCGGCGTCGCCGCCAGGATCGTCCAGAACATGGACGCGTCGCTGAGCGTGCCGACCGCGACCAGCGTGCGCGCCGTCCCGGCCAAGCTGCTGGTCGACAACCGCATCGTGGTCAACAACCACCTGGCCCGCGGGCGCGGCGGCAAGGTCAGCTTCACCCACCTGATCGGGTACGCGCTGGTCCGCGCGCTGGCCGCGCACCCCGAGATGAACAACTCGTACGCCGTCGTCGACGGCAAGCCGGCGATGGTGAGCCCCGAGCACGTCAACCTGGGCATCGCCATCGACCTGGTCAAGCCGGACGGCAGCCGCAACCTGGTGGTGCCGTCCATCAAGGGCTGCGAGCAGATGGACTTCCGGCAGTTCTGGCAGGCGTACGAGGACGTGGTCCGGCGCGCCCGCCGCAACGAGCTGACCATGGATGACTACTCGGGCACCACGATCTCGCTCACCAACCCGGGCGGCATCGGCACGGTGCACTCGATGCCCCGGCTCATGCAGGGCCAGAGCGCGATCATCGGCGTCGGCGCGATGGAGTACCCGGCGCCGTACCAGGGGATGAGCGAGGCCACCCTCGCCGAGCTGGCGGTCAGCAAGGTCATCACGCTGACCAGCACGTACGACCACCGGATCATCCAGGGCGCGCAGTCCGGCGAGTTCCTGAAGGTGATGCACGAGCTGCTGCTCGGTGAGCACGGCTTCTACGACCAGATCTTCACCTCGCTGCGGATCCCGTACGAGCCGGTGCGCTGGATGCGCGACGTGGCCGTCGACAGCGAGGGCCAGATCAACAAGACCGCGCGGGTGCACGAGCTGATCCACGCGTACCGGGTGCGCGGCCACCTGATGGCCGACACCGACCCGCTGGAGTTCAAGATCCGCAAGCACCCGGACCTGGACGTCCTCCAGCACGGGCTGACCCTGTGGGACCTGGACCGCACCTTCCCGGTCAACGGCTTCGCCGGCAAGCAGCGGATGAAGCTGCGCTCGATCCTCGGCGTGCTGCGCGACTCGTACTGCCGCCGGGTCGGCATCGAGTACATGCACATCCAGGACCCGGAGGAGCGGCGCTGGATCCAGGAACGGGTCGAGCGCAAGTACGAGAAGCCGTCGCCGGAGGAGCAGAAGCACGTGCTCAACCGGCTCAACGCGGCCGAGGCGTTCGAGACCTTCCTGCAGACCAAGTACGTCGGGCAGAAGCGCTTCTCGCTGGAGGGCGGCGAGTCGCTGATCCCGCTGCTCGGTGAGGTGCTGGAGGCCTCCGCCGAGAGCGGCCTGGACGAGGTCGTGATCGGCATGGCCCACCGGGGCCGGCTGAACGTGCTGGCCAACATCGTCGGCAAGCCGTACGAGAAGATCTTCTCGGAGTTCGAGGGCCACCTGGACCCGCGCTCCACGCAGGGCTCCGGCGACGTGAAGTACCACCTGGGCCAGAACGGCAAGTTCACCACGCCGGACGGCGAGCACGCGGTCAAGGTGTCGGTGGTGGCGAACCCGTCGCACCTGGAGGCCGTCGACCCGGTGCTGGAGGGCATCGTCCGGGCCAAGCAGGACCGGATAGACCTCAAGCTGGAGGGCTACACCGTGCTGCCGCTGGCGGTGCACGGTGACGCCGCCTTCGCCGGTCAGGGTGTGGTCGCCGAGACGCTCAACCTGTCGCAGCTGCGCGGCTACCGCACCGGCGGCACGGTGCACGTGGTGGTCAACAACCAGGTCGGGTTCACCACCGCGCCGGAGTACAGCCGCTCCAGCCTCTACAGCACCGACGTGGCCCGGATGATCCAGGCGCCGATCTTCCACGTCAACGGCGACGACCCCGAGGCCGTGGTCCGGGTCGCCCGGCTGGCCTTCGAGTACCGGCAGGCGTTCAACAAGGACGTCGTGATCGACATGGTCTGCTACCGGCGGCGCGGCCACAACGAGGGCGACGACCCGTCGATGTCCAACCCCGAGATGTACAAGATCATCGACTCGAAGCGGTCGGTCCGGAAGCTCTACACCGAGGAGCTCATCGGGCGGGGTGACATCACCGTGGAGGACGCGGAGGAGCTGCTGCGCGACTACCAGGCGCAGCTGGAGCGGGTGTTCAAGGCCACCCGCGACGCCGCCACCACGCCACGCCAGCTCAGCCGCCCGAAGCGGGAGGACGAGCCGGAGCCGCAGGTCGACACGGCGACCGACGCGGCCGTCATCAAGGCCATCGGCGAGGCGCACGTCAACCTGCCGGAGGGCTTCACCCCGCACAAGCGCATCCAGCAGCTGCTCGACCGGCGGGCCAAGATGTCCGTCGAGGGCAACGTCGACTGGGGCTTCGGCGAGATCATCGCGTTCGGCGCGCTGCTGCACGACGGGGTCACCGTCCGGCTCGCCGGGCAGGACTCGCGCCGCGGCACGTTCGTGCAGCGGCACGCGTCCGTCGTCGACGCGGAGACCGGCGACGACTACCTGCCGCTGCAGTCCCTCACCGGCGACGGTGAGCGGTCGCGGTTCTTCGTGCACGACTCGCTGCTGAGCGAGTACGCGGCGATGGGCTTCGAGTACGGCTACTCGGTGGAGAACGTCAACGCGCTGGTCTGCTGGGAGGCGCAGTTCGGTGACTTCGTCAACGGCGCCCAGTCGGTGATCGACGAGTTCATCTCCTCCGGCGAGGTGAAGTGGGGCCAGCGCTCCGCCGTCACCCTGCTGCTGCCGCACGGCCACGAGGGTCAGGGCCCGGACCACACCTCCGGCCGCCCGGAGCGCTTCCTCCAGCTCTGCGCCGAGGACAACATGCGGGTGGCGATCCCGACCACCCCGGCGAACTACTTCCACCTGCTGCGCCGCCAGGCCCTGTCGCCGAAGCGCAAGCCGCTGGTGGTGTTCACGCCGAAGTCGCTGCTGCGGCACCGGCTCTGCATCTCCCAGATCGAGGACTTCACCACCGGCACCTTCTCCCCGGTGCTGCCCGACGGCGGCAACCCGGCGCCGGAGCAGGTGAAGCGGGTGCTGCTCTGCTCGGGCAAGGTCTACTACGACCTGTTCCAGGCCCGGCAGGAGCGCGGCGTCACCGACACCGCGATCATCCGGGTCGAGCAGCTCTACCCGATCCCGGTCGAGGAGATCCGCGCCGCCCTGGCGGCGTACCCGAACGCGGAGGACTTCGCCTGGGTCCAGGAGGAGCCCGCCAACCAGGGCGCCTGGTCGTTCGTCGCGCTCAACATGCTGGAGCACCTGGACGGTGTCCGGCTGCGCCGCATCTCCCGCCCGGCGGCGGCGGCGCCGGCGGTCGGCTCGGCCAAGATGCACGAGGTCGAGCAGTCCGCGCTGATCGAGGCGGCCCTCCCGCGCCCGTAAGTCAGGCGAAGCGTCGGAAGTCGGGGCAGGGGCCGCTGCGGTCCCTGCCCCGCTCGCGCAGAACGAGGAACTGGACATGTACTTCACCGACCGTGGCATCGAGGAACTGGTCGAGCGCCGGGGCGACGAGCAGGTCAGCATCGAGTGGCTGGCCGAGCGCCTGCGCGACTTCGTGGACCTGAACCCCGAGTTCGAAACCCCGATCGAACGCCTGGCCACCCACCTAGCCCGCCTGGACGACGAAGACGACTAACCCCCCCACCCACCCTCCCCACCCCGCAGCGCACGCGGGACCAGGGGTCGGAGGGCCTGGGGCGGAGGACCCGGGCGGCCCGGAGCGTGATCTTCTAGGGTGGATCTCGTGGCGCGGAGTGTGTACCTGACCAGTGTGGGGTCCGGCGGGGGCAAGTCGACGGTGGCGTTGGGGCTGGCGGAGTTGCTGTCCCGGCAGGTGGGCCGGATCGGCGTGTTCCGACCACTGGTCCGGGGCACCGCGCCGGACCCGATCCTCGCCCTGCTCAGCGAGCGCTACCGGGTCGAGCCGCCGATCGAGGACCTCTCCGGCACGACCTACGGGCGGGCCACCGCGATGGTCGCCGACGGGCGGCGGGAGCAGCTCATCTCCGACATCGTCGAGCGGTACCGCGAGGTCGAACGGCGCTGCCCGGCGATGGTCGTGGTGGGCAGCGACTTCGCCGACGGCGGCGACGGCGCCGGCCCCCGGGAGCTGGCCTTCAACGCCCGGCTCGCCACCGAGTTCGGCAGCGTCGTGGTCCCGGTCGTCGACGGGTACGAACAGGAGCCGACCGCCATCGCGGCGGCGGCGCGCGGGGCGTACCACGATCTGGAGGACCTCGGGGCGACGGTGCTGGCGGTCGTCGCGAACCGGGTGTCCGGGCAGATGACGCTGCCCGACCTGCCGGTGCCCACGTACTCGATCCCGGAGGTGCCCAGCGTGTCGGCGCCGACGGTGGCCGAGGTGGCGGCGGCGCTCGGCGCCACCCTGCTCAGCGGCGACGACGCGGCGCTCAGCCGCGACGTGCTCGACTACGTCGTCGGCGCGGCCCACGTGCCGACGCTGCTCGACCACCTGACCGAGGGCGCCCTGGTGATCATGCCCGGGGACCGGGACGACCTCCTGGTCGCCACGAGCGCCGCGCACGTGGCGGGCCAGGTCTCCCTGTCCGGGCTGGTGCTCACCCTCGGCGTGCAGCCGGACCCGCGGGCCATGCGGCTGGTCGAGCGGCTCAAGCCGGGCCTGGCCGTGCTCTCCGTGCCGAGCGACAGCTACCACACCGTCTCGGCGTCCAGCCGGATCGAGGGCCGGCCCAGCGCCGGCAACCCGCGCAAGGTGGAGGCCGCGCTCGGTGCCTTCGAGCGCTGCGTCGACACCGACGACCTGGCCCGCCGGCTGCGGGTGACCCGCTCCGGGCGGGTCACCCCGCTGATGTTCGAGTACGACCTGATCGACCGGGCCCGGACCCGACGCCGGCACGTCGTGCTGCCCGAGGGCACCGAGGAACGGATCCTGCGGGCGGCCGAGATCCTGCTGCGCCGGGGCGTCGCGGACCTGACCCTCCTCGGTCGGCCCGACGACATCGCCCGGCGCACCCGGGAACTGGGCATCGACATCACCGGCGCGCAGGTCGTCGACCCGGTCACCAGCGAATGGCGCGACGAGTTCGCCGCCACGTACGCGAAGCTGCGCGCCCACCGGGGCCTCACGCTGGACCTGGCCCACGACATCGTGGCGCAACCGAACTACTTCGGCACGATGATGGTGCAGACCGGGTACGCCGACGGCATGGTCTCCGGAGCCACCCACACCACCGCCGCGACGATCCGGCCCGCCTTCGAGATCATCCGGACCCTGCCCGGGGTCTCCGTCGCCTCCAGCGTCTTCTTCATGCTGCTCGCCGACCGGGTGCTCGTCTACGGCGACTGCGCGGTCAACCCCGACCCGGACGCCGCGCAGCTCGCCGACATCGCGATCTCGTCCGCCGACACGGCCGCCCGGTTCGGCATCGAACCGCGGGTGGCGATGCTGTCGTACTCGACGGGCAGCTCCGGGTCCGGCGCGGACGTGG
Organism: Actinomycetes bacterium; assembly: GCA_023402505.1. Taxonomy (GTDB): domain Bacteria; phylum Actinomycetota; class Actinomycetes; order Mycobacteriales; family Micromonosporaceae; genus Micromonospora. Next base: position 2,443 of record JAEYGD010000181.1, on the reverse strand, counting down.
AGAAGGTCGCGGCGGCCACCCTGCTGGTCCGGGAGCGCCGGCCGGACCTGCTGGTCGAGGGCCCGATCCAGTACGACGCGGCGATCGACCCGGCGGTGGCGGCGACGAAACTGCCCGGCAGCGCGGTGGCCGGCCGGGCGACGGTCTTCATCTTCCCCGACCTGAACACGGGCAACAACACCTACAAGGCGGTGCAGCGCTCGGCCGGGGCGGTGGCGGTCGGGCCGGTCATGCAGGGCCTGCGCCAACCGGTGAACGACCTGTCCCGGGGCGCCACCGTGCCGGACATCGTCAACACGGTGGCCATCACCGCGATCCAGGCCGCCGCCGCAGCGGAGGAGGGCGCGTGAGCGACCGGGTGCTGGTGCTCAACTGCGGATCGTCGTCGGTCAAGTGGCGGCTGTACGACGGCGACGAGGTCGTCGACAAGGGCACCGTGGAGCGCGTCGGCGAGCCCGGCGGCGGCCCGCCCGACCACGAGACCGCCGTCCGGCAGATCCTCGACCGGCTCGACCTGGCCGGGCTGACCGCTGTCGGGCACCGGGTGGTGCACGGCGGGAGGCGCTTCGGCGAGCCGGTCCGGGTCGACGACGAGGTGCTCGCCGCCATCCGGGACCTGGTGCCGCTCGCTCCGCTGCACAACCCCGCCAACCTGGTCGGCATCGAGGTCGCCCGGGCGGCCCTGCCCGACGTGCCGCACGTCGCCGTCTTCGACACCGCCTTCCACACCACGCTGCCCGAGGCCGCCGCCACCTACGCCATCGACCGGGAGACCGCCGACCGCTACGGCATCCGGCGGTACGGCTTCCACGGCACGTCCCACGCGTACGTCTCGCGGCGCACGGCGGAACTGCTCGGCCGCCCGTACGCCGAGATCAACACCATCACCCTGCACCTGGGCAACGGCGCGAGCGCGACCGCCGTGGCCGGCGGGCGGAGCGTGGCCACCTCGATGGGCATGTCCCCGCTGGAGGGCCTGGTGATGGGCACCCGCAGTGGCGACCTGGACCCGACGGTCATCTTCCACCTGCGGCGGGAGGGCGGGATGGGCGTCGACGAGATCGACAGCCTGCTCAACCACCGCAGCGGGCTGCTCGGGCTGACCGGCGCCAACGACATGCGCGAGGTGCTGGCCCGCCGGGCGGACGGCGACCCGGCCGCCACCCTCGCCTTCGACGTGTACTGCCGCCGGATCACCGCCTACGTCGGCGCGTACTACGCGCTGCTCGGGCGAGTCGACGCGGTCACCTTCACCGCCGGGGTCGGCGAGCACGCCGCGCCGGTCCGCGAGGCGGCGCTGGCCGGCCTGGAACGGCTCGGTATCGCGGTCGACCCCGAGCGCAACGCCGGCAGCGGTGACCGCCTCATCTCGCCCGACGGCGCCGAGGTGGCGGTCTGCGTGGTGGGCACCGACGAGGAGCGGGAGATCGCCCGGGCGGCCCGTCAGGTGGCGGGCGCGCGCTGACCCCGGACGGTCAGCCGAGAGCCAGCCAGGCGACCAGGACGACCAGCACCAGCAGGACCCCGGCGGCGCCGACGAGCAGGGGCGTCCGGTTGGCGACCGGCGCGGCGGGCTCGGGCGTGTTCGCGAAGGCGCGGAACGCCTCGGTGTTGCCGCTCGGGTCGGAGTAGTTCTCAGACATGCCGCTGACCATAGCGAAGGGCGTCGACGCGTGCGGTCCCCGCCCGGCTGGGTCCGCCCAGGTCGAGCCGGGCGGCGGACGTCATCCGTCCGGGTGGCGCTTACTCCCGGACCGGACGGCGGGACCGGACGGGCAGCCCGGGCACCTACCGTGGAGCCGTGGGGGTGAGGCTGGTGGCCGCCGTGTTGACGGCGTTGGTGGCGGGCTGCGCCCCGGCCACCGCCGCCACCGGCGGGCCGCCGTCAGCACGCCCGGCGCCCGAGGGCGCGTACGCCGTCGGTGTGCGTACGCTCACCGTCGACCCCGGCTCGGCACGGCCCCTGCCGGTGACCCTCTGGTACCCGGCCGAGCACGGCGCGGTGGCCGACGGGCGCTTCCCGATCGTCCTCTACAGCCACGGGCTGCACAGCCTTCCGGCGTTGCACACCGAGCTGACCAGCCGCTGGGCGTCCGCCGGCTTCGTGGTGGCCGCCCCCGCGTACCCGCACACCCGCCGCGGCGCGAAGCGGTTCGACCGGGCCGACGTACGCCACCAGCCGGCCGACGGGTGGCGGGTGATCCGGCACCTGACCCGCCTCGACACCCGGCGCGGTGATCCGCTCGCCGGACACCTGGACGTGGCCCGGATCGGCGCGGCAGGTCACTCGGCGGGCGGCTTCACCACGGCCGGCATGTTCACCATGGCCGGCCGGTCCACGCCGGGCGGGCCGTCGGCGCGGCTGCGCGCCGGCATCGTCATCGCCGGCGGCGGCATGGCCGGTGGCCTCGCCGGGCCACCCGCGCCGCTCCTGTTCGTGCAC
>JAEYGD010000171.1 GCA_023402505.1 Actinomycetes bacterium | reverse complement strand
GGCCGGGACGGCGCCGCGCCACGGGTGCCGCCGCCCGGCAGCAGCACACCGGGCGGGCCGGCCGCAACCTGCCGGCGGCGATCGGGGTCGGCGTCGCCCTCGGCGCCCTGATTCTCGTGCCGCTGTTCCTCTATCCGCCGGCCTTCCTGGTGGTCATCGCCGGAGCGGTGGCCGTCGGCTCCTGGGAGATGGCGCGGGCCGTCGGCCGTGCCGACGCCCACCCGCCCCTGGTCCCGCTGATCGCCGGCGGGGTGCTGACGGTGGGACTGGCCTGGTTCGCCGGGCCCGACGCGCTCCTGCTCGGCCTGGCCGTCACGCTGCTCGGGACGCTGGTGTGGCGCCTGGGCGACGGGCCGGCCGGCCTCCGGCGGGACGTCACCGCCGCCACCCTCATCGCCGTCTACGTGCCGTTCCTGGGCGGTTTCGCCGCCCTGCTGACCGCCGCGCCGGACGACGGACCGCTGCGGGTGCTGGTGACCCTGGTCGCGGTGGTGCTCTCCGACACCGGCGGGTACGCGGCCGGTGTCAACTTCGGCAAGCACCCGATGGCCCCGAGAATCAGCCCGAAGAAGTCCTGGGAAGGGCTCGCCGGATCGCTCGCCGCCGCCGCGCTCGGCAGCGCCCTGCTGATCTGGGTCCTCTTCGACGTCGCGCCCTGGTGGGGAGCGCTGTTCGGCGTGGCGGTCTCGGCCGCGGCCGTCCTCGGCGACCTCGCCGAGTCCATGCTCAAGCGTGACCTCGGCGTGAAGGACATGAGCAACCTCCTGCCGGGGCACGGCGGCCTGATGGACCGGCTGGACTCGATCCTCTTCGCGCTGCCGACGGCGTACCTGCTGCTCGCGGTCTTCGTCCCGGTCACGGGTTGAGCCGTGAATCGCCCGCCGCTGGCGCCGCCGTCCGCGCGGTCGGGCGCGATTCGACACCTCCGGACGGGTGCGACCCGCTTCGGGCGTGACAGACTGGATACGCCATGACGAGCCTGCCCCTGACCCCGGTCAACCTCGACGCCCCCGCCCGCCGTGCCGCGATGCCCCCGCGGCACCTCGCCGATCTCGACCTCGCCGGCCGCCAGGCGCTGGTCGCCGAGCTGGGGGAGCCACGGTTCCGGGCCAAGCAGGTGTCGACCCACTACTTCGGCCGCCTGGTCCGGGATCCGCACCAGATGACCGACCTGCCGGCGGCCACCCGCGAGAAGCTGGCCGGGAGCCTGCTGCCCACGCTTCTGACCCCGGTGCGGGAGCTGGCGTGCGACGACGGCGCCACCCGCAAGGCCCTCTGGCGGTTGCACGACGGCTCGCTGGTCGAGAGCGTGCTGATGGGCTACCCGGACCGGGTGACGGTCTGCATCTCCAGCCAGGCGGGCTGCGGGATGGCGTGCCCGTTCTGCGCGACCGGCCAGGCCGGCCTGACCCGCAACCTCTCCACCGCCGAGATCGTCGACCAGGCGGTCTACCTGGCCGGCGTGGCCGCCTCCGGAGCGGTCGCCGGGTCCCCGCCCCGCCTGTCACACGTCGTGTTCATGGGCATGGGCGAGCCGCTGGCCAACTACAACCGGGTCGTCGCGGCCATCCGGCGGCTGGTCACGCCGGCACCCGAGGGTCTCGGCCTCTCCCAGCGCCACATCACCGTTTCCACAGTCGGCCTGGTCCCGGCCATCCGCCGACTGGCCAGCGAAGACCTCTCAGTGACCCTTGCGTTGTCGCTGCACGCCCCCGATGATGAGCTGCGCGACGAACTCGTACCCGTCAACCAGCGCTGGAAGGTGTCCGAGGTGCTGGATGCGGCCTGGGAGTACGCGGCCCGCACGGGACGTCGTGTGTCGATCGAATACGCGATGATCAAGGACGTGAACGACCAGCCGTGGAGAGCCGATCTGCTCGGGCGGCTGTTGGCCGGCAAGCTGGCCCACGTGAACCTGATCCCGCTCAACCCCACTCCGGGCAGCCGCTGGGACGCGAGCCCGAAGCCGGTCGAGCGGGAGTTCGTCCGGCGGTTGCGCGATGCCGGGGTGTCGACGACGGTGCGCGACACCCGGGGGCGCGAGATCGACGGGGCGTGTGGTCAGCTCGCCGCCGCGGAGGGCAGCGAGACCGTTGGGACCGGGGAGACACCGTGACCCGGCGTAGCGAACGAGACCAGGAGACATAGTGGCGAGTCAGGGTCAGCGTTTCCGGCGCAAGGCGCTGCGCCGGGGATACAAGGTCGACGAGGTGGACGCCTTCCTCGACCGCGTCGAGGCCACGCTGGCCGGGCAGCCGGTGGGCGCGCCCGTGTCCTCGCAGGAGGTCCACGACGTCGTCTTCCGGGTCCGGTTCAACGGCTACGACGAGTGGCAGGTCGACCTGCACCTCGACCGGGTCGAGCGGCAGCTCGCCGAGCTGGAGGAGCGCGCCGGGATGGCCGCCCGCGGCGGCGACCCGCGCCTGCCCGACCGGCTCGGCCCGCCGGAGCGCATGGGGCCGCCGATGCGCGACGAGCGCGGCATGTCCCCGGTGCCCCAGCCGATGCCGCCGCGGGTGATGCCGGCGCAGCCCGGCCCGCCCGACCGCTACGGCCGGTACGACGAGCCGACCGGCGCGTTCACCGGAGGCTACGACGCGCCCCGCGGCGGCTACGAGCCGCCGCGCGGTCCCGGCGGTGGCCCGGGTGTCCCGATGGGCCACGGCGGTCCGCAGCGCGGTCTGCCGGCCGGCCCGGGCGGTTACGGCGACGAGCAGCGGTTCGACGGTTTCGAGGCCGGGCGGCACGGGCGTACCGACATGACGGCCGAGATCCGGATGCCGGAGCGGAACCGGGGGATGGGCGGCCCGCCGCCCCACCAGCAGGGCGGCTTCGGCGGTGGCCCGATGGGTGGCCCGCCGGCCGTGCCCGGCCCGCCCGCGATGGCCGGCCCGCCCATGGCCGGCCCGCCGGGCAGCGACCTGTACCGGGTCGACCAGATCCGGCGCAGCTTCCAGGTGCGGCGCTTCGGCAGCGGGTACGACCCGGACCAGGTCGACCGGTTCTTCGAGAGCCTGCTCGGCGGGATGCAGGGGCGCAACCCGATGCCGGTGAACCCGCGCGACCTGGACACGCTGCGCTTCGGCCTGGTGCAGGGCGGCTACTTCGAGGCGGAGGTCGACGCCGCGCTCAAGGACGTGCAGGACATCCTGCTCGGCCGTTGACCGCGTACGTGTGAGGGCCCGCTCCCGGCCGGGAGCGGGCCCTCGTGCGTCGTCGGCGGCGGGGCGCGGACCTACGAGCGCAGCCCGTTGCGCCGCAGCACGGCGTCGCCGATGACGATGGCCAGCAAGAGGACGGCGAGGCCGACCAACCAGAGGTCCTCGACCCTGCCCTCGTGGTTGCCGCAGATCATCGCCAGCAGCGCCAGCGCGACGACGACCGCGCCGATCCGCCCGGACTTGCGGTGCCCCGGCTTGTGCTGGTCCGGAGCGGTAACGGGCTCGCTTCCTGCCACTGTCGGTCCTTCCCTCGCGATCGGATCTCCGGTTAGTCTGGCACGCCCCGCACCGGGCCCGGCGCTGGGTCCGGCCACCCGGGGGACCGGCCACGCGCGGCGGCGGCGACCGTAGCCTGCTCGAGCGTGCCCACGAGCGCGGACGGCGGTCCCGTGCACCGGACTCCCGGCGTCGGCGGGCGGTGGTCCGAGCGGCTCCGGTAGCGTTTCGGCGTACACCTTTCGTCGTTTCTGAGGGGGAACTGCGGTGCGAGTGACCGGTACCGGGCACGCCAGCATGCGGATCGACACGCCCGCGGGCAGCATCCTGTGCGACCCGTGGGTCAACCCGGCGTACTTCGCCTCCTGGTTCCCGTTCCCCGACAACTCCCAGCTCGACTGGGAGACGCTCGGCGACGTCGACTACCTCTACGTCTCGCACCTGCACCGGGACCACTTCGACGCGGCGCACCTCAAGCGGTACGTGTCGAAGAAGGCCACCGTGCTGCTGCCCGCCTTCCCCACCTCGGAGATGGAGGACGAGCTGCGGGAGCTGGGCTTCACGAAGTTCCTGAAGGCGCCGAACGAGGAGGTCGTCGAGCTCGACGGCGGCCTGAAGGTCATGATCCAGGCGCTGACCAGCCCGACCGACGGCCCGATCGGCGACTCGTCGCTGTGGGTGGAGCACGACGGTGTCCGGCTGCTCAACCAGAACGACGCCCGCCCCACCGACCTCAGCGTCTTCGCCGAGCTCGGGCACGTGCACGCGCACATGTTGCAGTTCTCCGGGGCCATCTGGTACCCGATGGTCTACGAGCTGCCGCAGGCGGCCAGGACGGCGTTCGGCAAGCAGAAGCGAGAGCGGCAGTTCGACCGCACCTGGCGGTACATCGACGACCTGAAGGCCGACCACGTCTTCCCGATCGCCGGCCCGCCGTGTTTCCTCGACGACTCGCTGTGGCAGTTCAACGACATCCACGGCGACGAGGGCAACATCTTCCCGGACCAGTCGGTCTTCCTCGCCGAGTACGCGAAGGTCGGCGGCACCAACGGCGTCGTGCTGCTGCCCGGCAGCGTCGCCGAGGTCACCACGGAGTCCTGCGAGACCAGCCACCCGGTGCCGGTGGAGGAGTTCTTCGCGAACAAGGTCGCCCACCTGGAGGAGATGCGCGAGCGCAAGCGCCCGATCATCGAGGCGGAGAAGGCGTCCTGGCGACACCCGGAGATCGACGTGCTGAAAGAGATGCAGCACCGGATCGAGCCGCTGCTCGACGAGTCGATCTACCTCGCGAAGGGCGTCGGCGGTCCGGTCCGCTTCGACCTGGTGGGTACCGACAGCTCGGGCGGCGAGACCATTGAATCCATCGTGGTGGACTTCCCCGGCAAGCAGGTGCGCCCGTACGCCGACGAGAAGGTCCGCTACCGGTTCCGCACCGAGCGGGCACTGATCGAGCACCTGCTGCACATCGGCGAGGTGGACTGGGTCAACTCGCTCTTCCTGTCCTGCCGCTTCTCGGCGGCGCGGATCGGCCAGTACAACGAGTTCGTCTACGCCTTCTTCAAGTGCCTCTCCGAGGAGCGGCTGCAGTACGCCGAGGGCTGGTACGACGAGCACGAGCGGGCGGTCGACGCCGAGGACATCACCATCGACGACTGGGTGGTGCAGCGCCGCTGCCCGCACCTCAAGGCGGACCTGAGCCGGTTCGGCATCGTGGAGGGCGACCAGCTCACCTGCCAGCTGCACGGTTGGCGGTTCGACCTGGTCAGCGGCCGCTGCCTGACCAGCGTGGGCCACAAGATCCGCGCCCATCGGGCCGGCGAGCCGGCCCCGGCGGGCGAGGCGGTCAGCTGACGGTCCGGCCGGGGCGGGGGCGTGACGGGGGCGGACGGGCAGGAGCGGGAGTACCGGTACGGGCCCGGCCGGGAGATGGACCGGGACGCCTCCCGGGTCGAGACCTTCAGCGACGGGGTCTTCGCGGTCGTGGTGACCGTGATGGCCGTCGAGCTGCTCCAGAACGGTCCCGCCCGGGCCACCGGCCCGGAGCTTCCCGACGCCCTCGCCCAGGCCTGGCCGGCCTACCTGGCGTACGTGATCACCTTCGGTATCGCCGGCCAGATCTGGCTCGGTCACCACAACATGTGGCGGTACGTGGTCCGGGTGGACCAGGTGCTGCTCGTGTTCAACCTGCTCCAGTTGCTCTTCGTCGCCACGATCCCGTTCACCGCCGACCTGCTCGCGGACAACCTGCGGGGTGACCCCACCGAGCAGCGGCTGACCGCCGCTCTCTACGTCGGCACGGTGCTCGGCGAGTCGGTCTTCTTCAACCTGAGCTGGTGGTGGGCCCGCCGGCGCCGGCTGCTGCACGTCGAGCTGGATCCCCGGCTGGCCCGGTCGGTCGCCCGGCGGTTGCGGCTGCGTCCACTGCTCTACCTGGTCGCCTTCGCGTTCGTGTTCGTCGACCCGATCCTCAGCCTGGTGCTCTACCTCGTCCTGGTCGGCCTCTCCCTGATCCACCGGCCCGGCGACCTGCCCCGTTTCTCGGGCGGGGACGCCGGTGTGCTCAGCGGCCGAGGTCGTTGAGGATGCGTTGGGCGGCGTTGTGGCCGGCCGCGCCGATGACGCTGCCCGCGGGGTGGCAGCCGGCGCTGCCCGCGTAGACGCCGTCGACCCCGGTCGCGTACGGCATCCGGTCGGTGAACGAGACCGTGTTGTCGACGTGGTGGATGTGCCCGCCGGTGATGCCGAAGTGCGCCTCGATGCCGGGTGGGGTCAGCGGCACCGCGTCGGCGATCAGGTCGCCGGTGCCCGGGGCGTACCGTTCGCAGATCGCCACCAGCTTCGCCACGTACCCGGGCAGCGCCTCGTCCCAGGTCGTGCCGGCCAGCTCGTACGGCACCGACTGCACGAACAGCGCCGACGAGTGGTGCCCGGCGGCGTCGGAGAGCGACGGGTCCACGGTCGTGTGCAGGTACCACTCGATGGTCGGCTCCTCCGGCAGCCGCCCTTCCCGCACGTCGGCCCACATCGCCCGCAGCGCCGCCATCGGGGCCTCGCCGCCCTGGCCGCACAGTGAGGCCGAGCCGGGCAGCAGGTGGATGGTCGACCCGAACGGGCTCGGCGCGTCCTCCGGCAGGCAGGAGAAGCGGGGCAGCCCGGTCAGCGCCAGGTTGAGCTTCAGGGTGGTGCCGGGGCGGCGGACCGCCGCCATCCGCTCGGTGAGCGGTGCCGGGAGCGCGCCGTCGGGCAGCAACTCCATCAGCCGGTACGGGTCGCAGGCGCCGAGCACGACGGAAGCGCCGACCTCCCGCCCGTCGGCGAGCACCACCCCGGACGCGGCGCCGCCGTCGAGGGTGATCGCGGTGACCGGCGTACCGGCGAGGACGGTCGCCCCGGCGGCGCGCGCGGCGTCGGCGAAGGTCCGGGAGACGGTGCCCATGCCGCCTTCGGTGATCATCCACGTGCCGTCGGAGCCGGGCAGCCGGCACATGTTGTGCACCAGGAAGTTGTGCCCGGTGCCCGGGTCGTCGGGGCCGGCGTTGAGCCCGGACAGGCCGTCGGTGACGGCGTACATGCTGACCAGCAGCTCGGACCGGAACTCGAAGCGGGCGAGGTGGTCGGCGACCGAGCCGCGGACCAGGTCGACGAAGACCTGGCGCAGTGGCGGGCGGACGTACCGCTCGGCGGTCTCCTCGACCGGCAGCGGCTCGGCCAGCCAGGCGGGCGCCAGGTCCTCGCGCAGCGCGCCGAGCTCGGCCTGGAGTGCGTCGTCGGCGGCCAGGTCGGCGGGGGAGAAGAACTCCGTGAGCTGCTTGCGGGTCGCGGCCGTGTCGCTGCCGAAGAGCAGGTACGGCGAGCCGAGCGCGCCCGGGGTGGGCAGGAAGTAGTGCGGGTCCCGGCGCAGCACCGGGATGCGGACGTCGAGCGTGGCGAACAGCTCCGGCGGCATCAGCCCGAGCAGGTACGACCCGGTGGAGTGCCGCAGGCCCGGCACCTTCGGAAACGGTGTCTCGGTGCGGGTCGCGCCGCCGATGACGTCGGCGGCCTCCAGCACGAGTACGTCCAGCCCGGCGCGGGCCAGCAGGATCGCCGACACCAGCCCGTTGTGCCCCGCACCCACCACGACGACGTCGACCCGCCGGGGAATGCCCTGCTCAACACCCATACCGGCACCCTAACGTGCGCTCAGTCACACCTCCAGCCCGTCGATCATGGGATCGGCGGCGGTGCCGGCTCTCCCGCCCGGTTGCAGCGGGCCGGGGGAATTGTCGTCCGGTGTTCACTCGATAGTGGCTTCCATCGATGCGTTGCCGGCTCTACGGTGGCGGGACATGACCGTGCAGCCCCGGGAGGTTGTCCGATGGACCGTCGTGCCGTCCTGCGCGCCACCGTCGCCGGTGGCGCCGCCTTCGCCGGCAGCCTCTGGGCCGGCGCCGCCCTGGCCGCCCCCGCCCAACCCGGCCCCGGCCCGTACGGCGAACTGCTCGCCGCCGACGGCAACGGCCTCCAGCTCCCCGCCGGCTTCACCAGCCGGGTGATCGCCCGCTCCGGGCAGCTCGTCGCCGGCTACCGGTGGCACTTCGCGCCCGACGGCGGCGCCTGCTTCCCGGCCGGCGACGGCTGGATCTACGTGTCCAACTCGGAGATCCCACTCGTCGGGGGCGCCTCGGCGGTGCGCTTCCAGGCGGACGGCTCGATCGCCGCCGCGTACCGGATCCTCGGCGGCACCAACGTCAACTGCGCCGGTGGCGCGACCCCGTGGGGCACCTGGCTCTCCTGCGAGGAGGTGCCGCTGGGGCGGGTCTTCGAGACCTGGCCGGACGGCAGCCGGGCGGCCGAGGAGCGCACCCGGATGGGCCGCTTCACGCACGAGGCCGCCGCGTGCGACCCCGAGCGGCGGGTGGTCTACCTGACCGAGGACGAGGACGACGGCTGCTTCTACCGGTTCGTCCCGGACACCTGGGGCGACCTGCGCACCGGTCGCCTGCAGGTGCTCTGCGCCCCCGCCGACCTGACCGCCGGGCCGGTGAGCTGGCGGGACGTCCCCGACCGGGACGGCTTCCCGATCCCGACGCGCTGGCAGGTGGGCGCCGCGAAGCACTTCGACGGCGGTGAGGGCTGCTGGTACGACCGGGGCACCTGTTGGTTCACCACCAAGGGCGACAACCGGGTCTGGGCGTACGACGCGGTGAACCAGCGCATCGACCTCGCGTACGACGACTCGCTGGTGCCCGCCGGGGCGGCCCCGCTGACCGGCGTGGACAACATCACCGGCACCCGGGGCGGGGACCTCTACGTCGCCGAGGACGGCGGCAACATGGAGATCTGCGTGATCACGCCGAGCGGGGTGGTCGCCCCGTTCCTCCGCCTGCACGGCCACCCCGAGTCCGAGATCACCGGTCCGGCCTTCTCGCCCGACGGCAGCCGCCTCTACTTCAGCTCCCAGCGCGGGACGACGGGCGACCGGACCGGCAGCGCCGGCGTGACCTACGAAGTACGCGGCCCCTTCCGCCGCTGACTCTCCCACCCCGCCCACCCCTGCTCGCGTTGATCATGAAGTTAGCGGCTTCGGAAAGCGCTGTCCCCACCCGCCAACTTCATGATCGACCGGGTTCGGGGGTGGGGTGGGGGGCCGGGGTGGGGGTGGTGCGGCGGGTGCGCCAGCGGGACAGGGCCAGGGTGGCCGAGTAGCCGGCCAGGACGATCACGTGGAACAGGTAGAGCCACAGCAGGACGGCCACGCCGGCCCCGATCTCGGTGAAGCCGCCGAACGGCACCCCCAGGTCGATCGGGAGCGACGCGAAGAGCACGAAACCGTGCAGGAACCCGGACAGGTTTGCCGCCGTGAACGACCCCACGGCGAGAGTGGACAGCCAGTCCGGCGAGGCCGGCCCGACGACCCGGAACACCCACATCAGCACCGGGGTCAGCACCAGCCAGACGGCCAGGAAGGACAAGACGACACCGAGGGCGCCCAACCAGCCGCCCCGCCGTACCAGCCCGGTGGTGGTGGGCAGCGCGAGCAGGATCGACAGCAGCAGGGCGGGAGCGGGCGCCAGCAGCGGAAGCAGCAGCAGCCGCCCCCGCCAGCCGACCAGCGACTCGTCGCGGCGCGTGTAGGCCACCGAGACGAACGCCCGGCGCAGCCCCTCGCCGTACAGCGACGCCGGCAACAGCGACGCCAGCGCGAGCAGCGGAGTGAGGTTCACCCCGGCGTCGACCAGCGCGGCCACCGCCCCGGGCGTGCCGATCTCGTCCGGCAGCGCCCGGACCGCGTACGACGTGAGCCGGCGTACCCGGTCGCCTCCCGCCAGCAGCGAGGTGAGCCAGACGGCCAGCAGCGCCACCGGCACCACGGCGATCGCACCGTAGAACGTGATCGCCGCCGCGTGCAGGGACAGGTCCCGCCCGCGTACCGGCCGGAAGGCGGCACGGGAGATCCGCTTCGCGCGCTGCCAACCGTTGCCCATCGCGTTCCAGTTCCCCGCCGGCCCACCGCTCAGTCATAGGATCGCCGACCATGACCGTTGTCACGACCGACCGCCTGGTGATCCGGGAGTGGACCGACTCCCCGGCCGACCTGGACCGGATCTTCGACATCTACTCGCGGCCCGAGGTCATGCGCTGGTTGGGCGGGGGCTCGGGCATCCTGACCGACCCGGCGCAGGCCGTCGAACGGTTGGCCGCGTGGCGGGAGCGCTACGGCACGTACGCCGGCCGGTACGGCCTGTGGGCGGTGGAGGTGCGCGGTAGCGGGGTGGTCGCGGGGAGCGTCCTGCTCAAGCCGCTGCCCGGCACCGACGGGGTGACCTCGACCGAGGACATCGAGGTCGGCTGGCACCTGCACCCCGACGCCCAGGGCAACGGTTACGCCACCGAGTCCGCCCGCGCGGTGCTCGCCCGCGAGTTCGCCGCCGGCGGCGGCCCGGTGTACGCGGTGGTGACGCCCGGCAACGACCGCTCGGTGGCGGTGTGCCGCCGCCTCGGCATGGCGCACCTCGGCCGGCGTACCGACTGGTACGGCGGCGTGGAGGTGGAGACCTTCGTCCTGGACCGGCCGGCGGAGTGATCCCGGCCGGCGGGGGGTGATCCCGGCCGGCGTGGAGCTAGGACACGAGCCGGTCGCGGACGGTGTCCAGGACGGGCGGCGGCAGACCGGCGGAGGCGAGGAACGCCGAGCAGCAACGCGACCAGCACGCCGGTGCGGTCGCGGCCGGCGTGGCAGTGCACCAGGACCCCGCCGGGCGGGGCTCCGGCGACCAGCCGGACGCGACCGCGATCCGTTCGGCGTTGTGGTCGAGCATCGGGCCGTAGCTGTCGGCCGGCGGGACGGTCGAGGCTCCCGGCGGAGGCGCGACCCCGCTGCGGAAGAATGGCGGTGTGACTTCTCCCCGGGACCTCGTCCTGCTCGGTTCCACCGGCTCGATCGGTACGCAGGCCATCGACATCGTGCGGCGCAACCCGGACCGGTTCCGGGTGGTCGCGCTCGGCGCCGGCGGCGGCAACGTCGAGCTGCTGGCCGCCCAGGCCCTCGGACTCGGCGTCGAAGCGGTCGGCGTGGCGAAGGCGTCCGCGGCGCAGGACCTCCAGCTCGCCTTCTACGCGGAGGCGAGCCGCCGGGGCTGGACCAGCGGCGACTTCAAGCTCCCGAAGATCATCGCCGGGCCGGACGCGATGACGGAGCTCACGCAGTGGCCGTGTGACGTCGTACTCAACGGGGTGGTCGGCTCGCTCGGGCTCGCGCCGACGCTGGCCGCGCTGCGCGCCGGGCGTACCCTCGCGTTGGCCAACAAGGAGTCGCTGGTGGCCGGCGGCCCCCTGGTCAAGGCCGCGGTGACGCGGCCGGGGCAGATCGTCCCGGTGGACTCGGAGCACTCGGCGCTCGCCCAGTGCCTGCGCGGTGGGGCCCGGGGCGAGGTGCGGCGGCTGGTGGTCACGGCCAGCGGCGGCCCGTTCCGGGGGAAGCGGCGGGACGAGTTGACGCGGGTCACACCCGAGCAGGCGCTCGCCCACCCGACCTGGAACATGGGGCCGGTCGTCACGATCAACTCAGCGACCATGGTCAACAAGGCGCTCGAAGTGATCGAGGCACACGAGCTGTTCGACGTGCCGTACGACGACATCAGCGTGATGGTGCACCCCCAGTCGGTGATCCACTCGATGGTGGAGTTCGCCGACGGTTCCACGATCGCCCAGGCCAGCCCGCCTGACATGCGGCTGCCGATCGCCCTCGGTCTCGGCTGGCCGGACCGGGTGCCGGATGCCGCCGCCGCGGTCGACTGGACGACCAGCCACACCTGGGAGTTCGCGCCGCTGGACGACGAGGCGTTCCCGGCGGTCGCGCTGGCCAAGGCGGCCGGTGCGGCGGGGCGCTGCCGGCCGGCGATCTACAACGCGGCCAACGAGGAGTGCGTCGCCGCCTTCGTGGCCGGGCGGCTGCCGTTCCTCGGCATCGTCGACACTCTCGAACGCGTGCTGGGGGACGCTCCCGACTACGCCGAACCAGGTACCGTCGAGGACGTGCTCGCGGCCGAGTCGTGGGCGCGCGCGCACGCGCAGGCGATCATCGGGATGTCGGTGGAAGGAGCTTGATGGCATATCTGCTCGGGGTGACGCTGTTCGCCCTCGCCATCCTGATCTCGGTGAGTCTGCACGAGGCGGGCCACATGGTCACCGCCAAGGCCTTCGGCATGAAGGTCACCCGCTACTTCGTGGGCTTCGGCCCCACCCTGTGGTCGTTCAAGCGGGGCGAGACGGAGTACGGGGTCAAGGGCATCCCGCTCGGCGGCTTCTGCAAGATCGTCGGGATGACCCCGCAGGACGACGACGTCGACCCGGCCGACGAGCCGCGGGCCATGTGGCGGTACCCGGTCTGGAAGCGCACGATCGTGATGTCCGCCGGCTCGATCACGCACTTCGCGCTGGCCGTCATCGCCCTGTGGATCATCGCGATGACGGCGGGCCTGCCCAACCCCGCCTTCCCCAGCACCGAGGCGCAGGTCCGGCAGGAGCCGGCGGTGATCCAGCTCGCCGACTGCGTGGTGCCGGAGAACGCCGCCCGCGCCTGCACCCCGGCCGACCCGGCCAGCCCGGCCGGCCAGGCCCAGCTCCGCGACGGCGACCGGGTCACCGCGGTCAACGGCACGCCGGTCGCCACCTACGGGGATCTGCTCGTCACGCTGCGCGCGCTCAAGCCCGGGCAGACCGCGACGATCGCGTACGTCCGCGACGGCCAGCCCGACACCGCCACCGCCACGCTCGCCCAGACCCAGCGACCGCCGCTGGACGACCCGGACGGTGCGGTCGGGCCGGTCGCCGCGCTCGGCGTCGGCCTCATCCCGAGCACGCCCACCCGCATCGAGTACGGCCCGATCGCCGCGATCGGCGCCACCGGCGACTTCACCGGGACCATGGCGGTGAACACGTACGAGGCGATGAAGCGGATCCCGCAGAAGGTGCCGGCGCTGTGGACGGCGATCACCGGTGGCGAGCGGGACGTCGACACCCCGATCAGCGTGGTCGGCGCGAGCCGGCTCGGCGGCGAGGCGGTGGAGAACAACGCCTGGCTGCTGTTCTTCATGCTCTTCGTCTCGCTGAACTTCTTCATCGGCGTGTTCAACCTGCTGCCGCTGCTCCCGCTGGACGGCGGTCACATCGCCATCATCTGGTTCGAGCGGGCCCGCTCCTGGATCTACGCGCGGCTGCGCCGCCCCGACCCCGGCCGGGTCGACTACTTCAAGCTCATGCCCTTCACGTACGCGGTGATCCTGATCGGTGGCGCGTTCACGCTGCTGACCATCACCGCGGACGTCGTCAACCCGATCACGCTCTTCTCAAGGTGAGTGCCTGAAGTGACCGCTGTCAGTCTCGGTATCCCCGCCGTACCGCCGCCGCCGCTCGCCCCCCGCCGGGCGAGCCGCCAGATCATGGTCGGCCCGGTTCCGGTCGGCGGCGGCGCGCCGGTCTCCGTGCAGTCGATGACCACCACGCTCACCGCCGACGTCAACGCGACGCTCCAGCAGATCGCCGAGCTGACCGCGTCCGGCTGCCAGATCGTCCGGGTCGCCGTGCCCAGCCAGGACGACGTGGAGGCGCTGCCGGCGATCGCCCGCAAGTCGCAGATCCCGGTGATCGCCGACATCCACTTCCAGCCGAAGTACGTCTTCGCCGCCATCGACGCCGGCTGCGCGGCGGTCCGGGTGAACCCGGGCAACATCCGGCAGTTCGACGACAAGGTCGCCGAGATCGCCAAGGCGGCCGGCGACGCGGGCGTGCCCATCCGGATCGGCGTCAACGCCGGCTCACTGGACAAGCGGCTGCTGGCCAAGTACGGCAAGGCCACCGCGGAGGCGTTGGTCGAGTCCGCGCTGTGGGAGTGCTCGCTGTTCGAGGAGCACGGCTTCCGGGACATCAAGATCTCGGTGAAGCACAACGACCCGGTCGTCATGATCCGGGCGTACCGCCTGTTGGCCGAGAAGTGCGACTACCCGCTGCACCTCGGCGTCACCGAGGCCGGGCCGGCCTTCCAGGGCACGATCAAGTCGGCGGTGGCGTTCGGCGCGCTCCTCGCCGAGGGGATCGGTGACACGATCCGGGTGTCGCTGTCGGCCCCGCCAGTCGAGGAGATCAAGGTCGGTGCCGCGATCCTCGAGTCGCTGGGCCTGCGCGAACGCGGCCTGGAGATCGTCTCCTGCCCGTCCTGCGGCCGGGCCCAGGTGGACGTCTACAAGCTGGCCGAGGAGGTCACCGCCGGCCTGGACGGGCTGCCGGTGCCGCTGCGGGTCGCCGTGATGGGCTGCGTCGTGAACGGGCCGGGCGAGGCCCGCGAGGCCGACCTGGGAGTCGCCTCCGGCAACGGCAAGGGCCAGATCTTCGTGAAGGGCCAGGTCATCAAGACCGTCCCGGAGGGGCAGATCGTCGAGACGCTCATCGAGGAGGCGCTCCGCCTCGCCGAGGAGATGGGCGCCGAGCTGCCCGAGGAGCTGCGCGGTCTAACCGGCGGCGCCACCGTGACGGTGCACTGAACCCACCCACGCCCCCGCCCCCGCCCGCCTGGGCGCGTGCCCGCTGAGCGCCTGCACTTTCAGTGAAAGAGTGCCTATTCCGCGCGGAATAGGCACTCTTTCACTGTTCGAGGGCGGTCGAGGTGGGTGGGGGTGGGGTGGGGGTGGAGGGGTGGGTTACTCGGGGTCGGCGAGGATGGCGTACAGCTTGCGTCGGGTCTCGTCGAGCACCTGGGCGGCGCGTTCGCGTTGCTCGTCGGTGCCGGTCAGCATGACCTGCCGCAGCGCGTGCACCACCTGCGCGCCGGCCTCCCGTACGTCGTGCCAGTTCGTCACCGTGCTCTCGGCCACCTCGGCCCACGGTGGGGTCTGCGCCGCCTCGGTGGCCTCGGGTCGGCCCTGTTCGGTGAGGGCGAACCGCTTGCGGCCGCCGCCGGCCTCGCTGGCGGCGATGGCGCCCTCGTCCTCCAGGAGCTGGAGGGTCGGGTAGATCGAGCCGGGGCTCGGCCGCCACGCCCCGCCGGTGCGGGAGTCGATCTCCTGGATCATCTCGTAGCCGTGCATCGGCCGTTCCGTGAGCAGGGCCAGCACCGCGCCGCGGACGTTCGGGCGGCGGCCACGGCCACGCCCGCCTCGGCCGCGCCCCCGGTGGCCGTGCGGGCCGGGTGGGAACGGAGGAAACGGCGGGAACCCCCGCATCCGGCCCTCGTGCAGTGCGTGCATCCGTCGGTGGAATCCCATCGGGTACTCCTCGTTGTCGCTCGGTATCGTCGATGCATCCACGATATATCGGCAACACATCGGCGACAAGTCTTCGGTGGCGATCCGGCCCGCCCTCCCGGCCGGGGCGACCGGAGTGCCGTCCGGCTGCCGCCGTCGACCGACGCTGCCCGCACCGATCTGGCAGGCTGGTAGTCGTGCTGACGGCGCCGGTACGGCAACTGGGGGAATCGGAGCGCCGCGCGGTCGAGCGCCTGCTCGACCTCGACCCGTACGCGGGTGCGCAGGTCGCCGAGCGGATCGCCGCGCGCGGGCTCGCCTGGTGGCGCGCCGAGGGGCGGGTCCTCGGGTACGGCAGTCGCCGCCACCTGGAGTCGGTCTGCTGGCTGGGCGGCAACCTCACCCCCGTGCTCGCCACCGAGCCGGCCGTCGCCGCCTTCGCCGACCTGCTCGCCGGCGAGGAGCGGCTCTGCTCGTCGATCGTCGGGCAGGCCGACGCGGTGCTCGGGCTGTGGGACCGGCTCTCGCCCACCTGGGGTCCGGCCCGCGACGTCCGGCCCAACCAGCCCCTGCTCGCCGCGGACGCGGTCCCGGCCGTCGCCCCCGACCCGCAGGTACGCCGGGTCCGCCGGGGCGAGGTGGACCGGCTCTTCCCGGCGGCGGTTGCCATGTACACCGAGGAGGTGGGCGTCTCGCCGCTGGCCGAGGACGGCGGGCGCGGCTACCGCCGCCGCGTGGAGGACCTGGTCCGGGCCGGCCGGGCGTACGCGCGCTTCGTCGACGGCCGGGTCGTCTTCAAGGCCGAGCTGGCGGTGGTGACCCGGCGCACCGCCCAGGTCCAGGGGGTCTGGGTGGCTCCCGAATGGCGCGGCCGGGGGATCGCCACGGGCGCGATGGCGGCGGTGGTCCGGGACGCGCTACGACGGGTCGCGCCGACCGTGAGCCTCTACGTCAACGATTTCAACCTCCCCGCCCGCCGGGTGTACGAGCGCTGCGGCTTCCACCCGGTCGGCACCCTGGCCACCGTCCTGTTCTGAACCGCCGCGGCGGCGCTCGCCCGGAAAACGTCCTGGTGGCCGCCCGGCGACGGACCGACACCCCACCCCGTGTGACCGGGCGGCCACGCATCGACGGGTAAATGCGTTGAGCGACCGGGCGGGGTCGGTGAGGCTGGTCGTACCGCCGATGCCTGCCGTGAGGGGTCCTGCCGTGCGTCTGCTCCGCGACATGTGGGCCTCCGCGCCCCGCCGCATGGCGGTCGTGGCCGTCCTGGTGGTGCTCGGCGCCGGTGGCCAGGCGGCCGCCGCGGCGCTGGCCGGGCCGGTCCTGCTGCACCGCTCGGGCGCGTACTTCGCCCTCCTCGCGATGGCGCTGGTCGCCGCCGTCGTCACCGACCTCGTGGTCAGCCTCGTCATGGCCGGTGTGACCGCGGACTGGTCCGCGGCCGTCCGGCGTCGGCTCTGCCGGGTGGCGTTCGGGCAGGACGTGCCCACCCTGGAGACGACACCGGTCGGGGAGCTGCTCGACCGGATCGACGGCGACGTCTACCAGGTCGCCGCCGCGGTCCGCGCGCAGGGCGTGCGGATCGCGCAGTCGCTGATGGTGGCGGTGCTGTCCACGGTCGTCGCGATCGGCGTCTGGTGGCCGGCCGGCCTGACGATGCTGCTGCTCGCCGGTGGGCTCGCCGTCGGCCTGCGCAAACCCGCGGCGCGGATCGTCCCGGCCCGGATGGCGGAGGAGGAGGCCTGGTCCGACCTGGCGGCCGTGATGGAGGAGGCGATCCACGGCCAGGACGACGTCCGCACCAGCCTCGCCCAGCCGTACGTGCTGCGGCTCTACGCCGCACGGGCGTCGGCCGTGCTCTCCCGCGGCCTGCGGGTGTGGCGGATGTCGGCGAAGGTCACCACCGTCGCGGCGGGCGTCACCCGCGCCGGGATCGCCGCGGTGGTGCTGACCGGCACCTGGGCGCTGGTCGCCGGCCGGATGGACGGCGCCCGGCTCACCGCCGTGTGGCTGCTGGCCATCGCGTTCGGCGCCACCGTCGAGCACGTCAGCCGGATGGTGCCGGAGCTGCAGTACGCGCTGGGCGCCTGGGGCCGCGTACAGCTGCTGGCGGACTCCCCGCAGGAACCCGTCGGCGGGCTGCCCCCGGTCGACGGCGACCTGGAGGTGCGGGGCCTGACCTTCCGCTACCCGGCCGCCGACGGCACCCGTGGTCCGGCCCTGCGCGACGTCCACTTGACGTTCACCCGGGGTCGCTCGTACGCGCTGGTCGGCCGGACCGGCTCCGGCAAGTCCACGCTGGCCAAGGTGCTCACCCGGGCCGTCGACGTGCCGCCCGGCACCGTCCTGCTCGGCGGCCGGGACCTGCGCGACCTCGACGTCGAGCAGCTGCGCCGGTGGGTCGCCGTGGTGCCGCAGCGCACCGAGATCCTGGCCGGGACGCTGGCCGAGAACGTCGCCCTGTTCGACCCGGACCTGCTCGACCGGGCGGCCCGCGCGCTGCACGAGCTGGGCCTCACCGGCTGGATCGCCGAGCTGCCCGACGGGCTGCGGACCCGGCTCGGCGAGGGCGGGCACGTGCTCTCGGCCGGGCAGGAACAGCTGGTCGCGTTCGCCCGGATCCTGGTGCGCGACCCGCACGTGGTGATCCTGGACGAGGCCACCGCCCGGCTCGACCCGGTCACCGAGGCGCGCGTGCAGCGCGCCACGGA
>JAEYGD010000137.1 GCA_023402505.1 Actinomycetes bacterium | reverse complement strand
GGCAGACCCGACGGGGGCCTGCCGGCACGACGTCAGCGGGTCAGCGCGTCGCGCACTGGCCGAGCCGTACGCCCAGCACCGAGTTGCCCAGTTCCAGGTCGACCGGCGCCGCGGCGTTGCCGGCGCAGGTCAGCGGGCCGATCACGGTGTTGGCGGCCACCAGGGGCGCCGCGCCGGTGGTGCCGGACACCTCGACCGGACCGGTGACCTTGGTGTCGACGAGCACGACGGGGCCGGTGGTCTGCCGGATCCGGACCAGGCCGGTCAGTTTGCTGTCGGTCACCAGCACGCCGGCCGCGCGGGTGGCGTCCACCGTGCCGACGAAGCTGGAGCCGGTCGCGACCAGCGTCGCGCCGGGCTGGACCCGGACCGGGCCGACCACCGTGGCGTCCTTGACGCAGGTCACCCCGGAGACCACCAGCGGGCCGACGTGCCGGCCGGTCAGCGTCGGGTAGATCCGCTGGCCGTCGACCAGCTTCTCGACAGCCTGCCCGTCGAGCAGCAGCGGGATCAGGCCCCGTTCCGGCTGGTTGAGCGGCACCACGTACCCGTCGGCGACCTTGACCACCTGCCAGCCGTGCGAGGCGAGACGCTGCGCGACGGTGGTGCCCACGCCGCCGGGGCCGTCGGTGCGCCCGCCGGTGTACTGCTCCTCGGTGAGCTTGTACGCGCACGGCGCGTCGTGGAGGATCAGTTCCTCGCGCGGCGCGTCGAGCGGCGGCGGCGCCTCACCCGGGTGCGGCGACGGGTACGCCTCGATCGGCCGGGAACCCCGGAAGACGATCCGGCCGGTGTTCGACACCTGGAACCTGATCGAGTCGGCGCGGGCCTTCTTGATCTCCCGCAGGTTCGTGCGGTGGTAGTCCAGGAACTGGTTGAACGTCCACAGCGCGGAGTACGACTTGCGTCGCCGGTTGTTCGCGGTGTTGCCCTCGTCCGGCCGGGTCGCGCCGCCGGAGCTGCGCAGCTCCAGCAGCGAGTTGACGACGTTCTTGAGGCCCGCCGTGTTGCGCAGGATGGTCTCCTCGCTCAGGCCCACGTTGCCGCCGCCGTTGCACCCGTACGGGCAGGCCCACCAGCCGTCCTCGGCGCCCTCGGCGTACATGTGGCCCTCGATCATGCGCTGGGACTCGTCGAAGACCGACTGGGCGACGTTCTGGTGCCGTGGCGGCAGCATCGGCAGGTCACCGGCGCTGGAGTTGCCGTACTCGTGGCCGTCGTAGCTGGCCACCGGCCGGTAGTCGCGCAGCATCCGCACGAACGCGGCGTTCTCCGGCTGGCGGATCAGCGAGTAGTCGCGGTTGAGGTCCTGGCCGGTGGAGTTGCCCCGGGTGTTGGCGGCCCGGCCGTCACCGTTGATCGTCGGGACGATCAGCACGGTGGTGTGCGACAGCAGGTCGATGGTGCGGGCGTCGGTGCCGAACGCCAACTGCCGCGCCATGATCAGGCAGGCCTCGCGGTCGCCCGGCTCGTTGCCGTGCACGTTGCAGTTGATCAGCAGCGGCGAGGTCTTCGCGACGGCCTCGGGGGTGGCCGGCGGCGTCGGGTGGCCGATCACGAACATGTTGATCGGCCGGTTAAGCACGGTCCGGCCGATCTCGGTGACCCGGACCCGGTCGCTCAGTTCGTCGACCGCCGCCGTGTACGCGTACTCGTTGACGTCGCTGGTGTACTGCGCGCCGAGGGTGGTCTCCCACTGGGTCCGCAGGTTCTGGCCGGGCACGTCCGGGTCGCCCCACGGCGCGTTGGTCGTGCCGGACACCGGCGTCGAGTACGGCTGCTCGGCCGTGCCGACGCGGGCGCGGACCCGCCACCGGAAGCGGTCGCCGGGGCTGAACCCGGCGTCGGCGAAGGTGGGGGAGGAGTTGTTGATTTGGCGGTTCGGCCGCCAGACGCCGCTGATGACGGACGGCCCGGTGGCCGTGCCGTCCTCGGCGACCGGGGTGCGCTCGATCTGGTAGTCGGTGGCGCCGTCGACCGGCGTCCAGGCCAGGGTGGCGTAGCCGTCACCCTGCCTGACCGTGAGGCCGCCGACCTGGTTCGGCTCGTCCTGGGCCGCCTGTGCCGGCAGCGGCCCGGTGACCACCGCGAGGCTCGCGGCGAGCAGGACGGATAGGAGGGCCGTCGTCCGTCTGTCTTTCATGGAAGCTCCCGGAAAGATGGGATGACTCGGTCCGGACAGGACACGTCATCGTCACCGTCCACGGGCGACGGATCAAGATTTGTTGAGGAGGATCTGAGAAAACCGGCGGTGTCACGCCGGCCGCAGCCGGTAGCCCACCCCGCGTACGGTCTCCACCAGGCCTGCGTCGTCGAGCTTGCCGCGCAGGGCCGCCACGTGGACGTCGAGGGTGTGCCCGGAGCGCCACGTGGTCTGCCAGATGTCCATCAGCAGCCGTTCCCGGGGCACCACCGTGCCCGGCTGCCGGGCCAGCGCCATCAGCAGGTCGAACTCCTTGCGGGTCAGCGACACCTCCCGGTCGGCGAGCCACACCCGCCGGGCGTTCAGGTCGACGCGCAGCTCACCGATCTGGAGCGTCGACTCGGCCCGGGCCGAGCGGGCGGCCCGGCGCATCACCGCCTCGATCCGGGCCTGCAACTCCGCCATGGAGAACGGCTTGACGACGTAGTCGTCCGCGCCGGCCCGCAGCCCGGCCACCCGGTCCCGCTCCTCGGACCGGGCGGTCACCGCGATGACGGCGACGTCCTCGTTGCGCCGGCGGATCTGGCGGCACAGGTGCAGGCCGTCGCCGTCCGGCAGGTTGAGGTCGAGCAGGACGAGGTCGACGGGCCCGGCGGCGACCGCCTCGGCGGCGGTGGTGGCGGTGATGACGTGGTAGCTGCGCCGGCGCAGCGCCGTGGCGAGGGCGGACGCCACGCGCAGGTCGTCCTCCACCAAGAGCACCCGCACCGCGTCTCCTCTGACCTCGCCCCACCCACAGGCCAAGGCGAGTCTGTCTCACCAACACGGGCTTGACCAGCCGAGACGAAAAATCATGACCGCATGACGGACCGGTCCCGGCCGACCCGACGACCCCGCGGCACCCCGGCCCGCGCCCTACCCACCGGGCCGGTGGACCGCCTTGCGCGCCTCGTACCAGGTGTCGCCGACGGGCTCGCCGGCCAGGTTCCAGCTCCACGACACCGTCGGCGTGATGCGCAGGTACGTGCCGGGCCCGACCATGCCGACCCGCTCGACCGGGCCGTCCGCGTGACCGTAGACGCGTACGCCGCGGGCGATGAACGGGTCGAACGAGACCATGTCGTCGACGACCAGCGCCACCTTCCGGTTGCCGGCGACGACGTTGCGGACCTTGCGGGTGGCCCGCACCGTGGCGCCACCGCCGACCCAGAGGAAGGTCCCGTCGAACTCGACCGCCACCGGTACGACGTCGGGCTGCCCGTCGCCGTCCACGGTCGCCAACCGGGCCATCCCCTGCGACCTCAGGTACGCCGCCTCTTCCTCGGTGAACGCCATCTGACCTCCCGCCTGCCGCCGGACCCGCTGAACGTAACAGGGAAACGCCCCGGCTCAGCGCAGCCCGGCGGCGGCCAGCAGGTTCCCCTCCGGCAGGGCGGGGGCGGTGCGGGTGGCGGTCAGCCGGGTGGCGGCGAAGGTGGCGGCCTCGGTGATCGCGGCGGCGTAGGTCGACGCGGTGCGGCTGGCGATGCGCGCCCAGCCGTACTGCTCGCGCACCGTCGCCCGGGCGTTGCGGGCCAGGCGGCGCGCCCGTTCCCGGTCGGACAGCAGGGTGTGCACCGCGTCGGCCAGCCCGTCCGGGTCCTGCGGTGCGAAGGTCAGGCCGGTGACCCCGGGCTCGACGATCTCGGCGAGCCCGCCGGTCGCCGACACCGCCAGGGGTGCACCCGCGGCGGCGCCCTCCAGGGCGACCATGCCGAACGGCTCGTAGATGCTCGGCACCGCGAAGCAGTCCGACGCCGCCATCACGGCCGGCAGGTCGGTGCCGCCGAGGAAACCGGGCAGGCTGACCGCGTCGGCCAGGCCGAGCCGGCGCACCTCCGCCTCCAGCTCACCCCGGTACGGGCCGTCACCCACGATCACCGCGCGCAGGCCGTGGTGCCGCTCGCGCAGCCGGGGCAGGCCGGCGAGGAGGTGCTGGACGCCCTTCTCGTAGACGAGCCGGCCGGCGAACGTGACCAGGGGGCCGTCCCCGGCGAACCGGGCCCGGGCGGAGGCGACCGCCCGGGGACGGGCCCGCCACGCCCGGTCGTCGACCCCGTTGGGCACCACGTCGATGCGGCCCGCCGGCAGGTCGAACAGGGTGGCGACCTGGTCGCGCATGTAGCCGGAGCAGGTGATGATCCGGCCGGATTCGGCGGTGAGCCACTGCTCCACGCCGTGGATGGTGCGGTTCATCTCGTCGGGTAGCCAGCCCTGGTGGCGGCCGGCTTCGGTGGCGTGGATGGTGCTGACGAGGGGGATGTCGAGGTGTTCGCGCAGGGTGAGGGCGGTGTGGGCGACGAGCCAGTCGTGGGCGTGGATGACGTCGTAGGTGCTGGTTTCGGTGGCGCGTAGGGCGGCGCGGGTGAGGGTGTGGTTGAAGGCCATGGTCCAGGCGAGCAGGGAGTCGGTGGCGAGGGGGAAGCGGACGGGGTCTTCGGGGGCGCGGATGATGCGGACGCCGTCGGTGTATTCCTCCAGGGGTGCGTCGTCGGTGTGGCGGGTGACGACGGTGACGTGGTGGCCGGCGGTGGCGAGGGCGACGGACAGGGCGTGGACGTGGCGGCCGAGGCCGCCGACGAGTACCGGCGGGTA
>JAEYGD010000132.1 GCA_023402505.1 Actinomycetes bacterium | reverse complement strand
GGCCGGGAGCCGGTGGCCGGTGGCCGGTGGCCGGGAGCCGGGAGCCGGGAGCCGGGAGCCGGTGGCCGAAGGCCCGAAGCCCAGGGCCCGGTGGCCGGTGGCCGGTGGCCGGGGGCCGAGGGCCGATGGCCGGCGGTGGCCCGGAGTGGAGCGGGCAACGGCTCGGCCGGCGCGTTCCGGGTGGCCCGGGGACGCGGCGGAGCCGGACGCTCCGGGCGGGGCGAGGTCGGTCCCAAGGGCTAGGCTGGGCGGCGGCCGAGCAGACGAGTGCGAGAAGGAGCCATCCGTGCGCCCAGGTGGACAGCCGAACATGCAGCAGATGCTGAAGCAGGCGCAGAAGATGCAGCAGCAGATCGCCAAGGCGCAGGCCGAGCTGGCCGAGGCCGAGCTGACCGGCACCGCGGGCGGCGGCCTGGTGACCGCGACCGTCGCCGGCACGGGGGAGCTCAAGTCGATCAGGATCGACCCGAAGGCGGTCGACCCGGACGACGTCGAGACCCTGGAGGACCTGGTCGTCGCGGCGGTCCACAATGCCGCGGAGGCGGCCCGCGAGATGACCGAGAAGAAGATGGGCCCGGTCGCGGGCGGCATGGGCGGCCTCGGCCTGCCCGGCCTCTGAGCCGCCGATGTACGAGGGCGCCATCCAGGACCTGATCGACGAGCTGGGCCGGCTGCCGGGCGTCGGCCCGAAGAGCGCTCAGCGGATCGCCTTCCACGTCCTGTCCGCTGACCCGGCCGACGTCAACCGGCTGGCCGGCGCGCTGCGCAAGGTCAAGGAGCTGGTGCGCTTCTGCACCAGTTGCTACAACGTGGCCGAGTCCGAGCAGTGCCGGATCTGCCGCGACCCGCGCCGCACCGACGAGGTGCTCTGCGTGGTCGAGGAGCCGAAGGACGTCGTGGCCATCGAGCGCACCGGTGAGTTCCGCGGTCGCTACCACGTGCTCGGCGGGGCGATCAATCCGCTGGAGGGCATCGGGCCGGACAACCTGCGCATCCGCGAGCTGATGGCCCGGCTGAGCGGGGGCGCGGTGCGGGAGCTGATCCTGGCCACCGATCCCAACACCGAGGGCGAGGCGACCGCCACCTACCTGGCGCTGATGGTCAAGCCGATGGGCATCGCGGTGACCCGCCTGGCCAGTGGGCTGCCGGTCGGTGGTGACCTGGAGTACGCCGACGAGATCACCCTGGGCCGGGCCTTCGAGGGGCGCCGGGCGGTCTGACGCGTCGCTGACCTGGCACGACGGTCGTGACACCTGGCGGCCCGACCGGGCAGTTCGACGTAACAGTTTGGCATCGCGGATGCGGATCGTTCGGTGATGCCCCCTGTTTGCCTTCGATTCGTCGGCCAGATCGCGGATAAGACACGATCCGATACCAACCGTCCATCCGGCGGTTTCGGGGCGGTCGGCGTGGGAGCTAAGGTTCCGCCCATCGGTGGCCCCGGTCACCGCGTTGTCCGTACCCCTAAGGACGAGGTGAAGCACCCATGCGTGCATCCAGGCCGAAGGTCGCTGTCGCGGCTGTCGCGGTCGCGGCCCTCGCGGTAGCCGGCTGCGCCGAGAGCGACCGCGATGATTCATCCGGTGGTAGCAAGAAGGACACCCTCGTCTTCGGCGTAGCCGGAGACCCGAAGGTGCTCGACCCCAGCTTCGCCAGCGACGGTGAGTCGCTGCGCGTGGCACGTCAGATCTTCGAGACCCTGGTCCGCCCCGAGGAGGGCGGCACCAAGGTGAGCCCCGGTCTCGCCGAGTCCTGGACCCCGGACGCGGCCGGCACGACCTGGACCTTCAAGCTCCGCTCGGGCGTCAAGTTCCACGACGGCACCGACTTCAACGCCGAGGCCGTCTGCGTCAACTTCAACCGCTGGTACAACGCGACGGGCCTCATGCAGAGCCCGGACGTGACGGCGTACTGGCAGGACGTCATGGGCGGCTTCGCCAAGAACGAGGACGACACTCTCCCGGAGAGCCTCTTCAAGTCCTGCACCGCCAAGGACGCCACCACGGTCGACCTGACCTTCACCCGGGTGTCCAGCAAGATCCCGGCCGCCCTGATGCTGCCGTCGTTCTCCATTCACAGCCCGAAGGCGCTGGAGCAGTACGACGCCAGCAACGTCGGTGGTACCGCGGAGGACATCAAGTACCCGGAGTACGCCACCGGGCACCCGACCGGCACCGGTCCGTTCAAGTTCAAGACCTGGGACGTCGCCAACAAGACGCTCACCATCGAGCGCAACGACGACTACTGGGGCGACAAGGCCAAGCTGAAGACCCTCATCTTCAAGACGATCTCGGACGAGAACGCCCGCAAGCAGGCGCTGCGCTCCGGTGACATCCAGGGCTACGACCTGGTCGGCCCGGCCGACGTCGAGCCGCTGAAGGGCGAGGGCTTCAACGTCCTGACCCGCCCGGCGTTCAACATCCTGTACCTGGCGATCAACCAGAACGGGAACCCGAAGCTGAAGGACCTCAAGGTCCGGCAGGCGATCGCGCACGCGCTCAACCGCCAGGCCCTGGTCGACTCGAAGCTGCCCCCGGGCGCCAAGGTCGCGGTGAACTTCTTCCCGGACACCGTCGAGGGCTGGAACGGCGACGTCACCAAGTACGAGTACGACGTCAACAAGGCCAAGCAGCTGCTGGCCGAGGCCGGCGCCTCGAACCTGACCCTGCGGTTCCACTACCCGACCGAGGTCACCCGGCCCTACATGCCGAACCCGAAGGACCTGTTCGAGCTGCTCTCGGCGGACCTGCAGGCGGCCGGCATCAAGGTCCAGCCGATCCCGCTGAAGTGGAGCCCGGACTACCTGAACGCCACCACCTCCGGTAACAAGCACGACCTGCACTTCCTCGGGTGGACCGGCGACTACAGCGACGGCTACAACTTCATCGGCACGTTCTTCGACCGGCAGAAGGACGAGTGGGGCTTCAACAACCCCGCCCTCTTCGCCCAGTTCAAGGACGCCGACACCACGGCCGACATCGCGGCCCGGACCGAGAAGTACAAGGCCCTGAACAAGGCCATCATGGACTTCCTGCCGGGTGTGCCGATCTCGCACTCGCCGCCGGCGATCGTGTTCGGCAAGGACGTGACCGGCATCAAGGCCAGCCCGCTCACCGACGAGCGGTACGCCAACGCCGAGTTCAAGTCCTGATCTGACGCAAAGGACCGCGGGCGGGCGCTGTTTCGACAGCGTCCGCCCGCGCCCCTCCGCACCCCTTTCGAGGCCACCGTGTTCCGGTTCATCGTCAGACGCCTGCTGCAGCTGATACCGACGCTGTTCGGGCTCTCCCTTCTGCTCTTCATCTGGCTCCGTCGGCTGCCCGGTGGTCCCGAGACGGCCATCCTGGGCGAGCGCGGCACTCCCGAGATGCGCGCGGCGATCCGTCGCAGCATGGGCCTCGACGAGCCGATCCTTGTGCAGTACGGCCGTTTCGTCCGGCGCCTGATCCGGCTGGACCTGGGCACCTCGACCAACACCAAGCGCTCGGTGGTGACCGAGTTCGTCGAGCGCTTCCCCGGAACCGTCGAGCTGACCTTCACGGCACTGCTGATCGCGATCGGGGTCGGCATCCCGCTGGGTTACCTGGCTGCCCGACGCCGGGGGCGGTGGCTGGACCACGCGTCGGTCGGCGGGTCGCTGATCGGGATCTGCATCCCGGTCTTCTTCCTGGCGTACGTGTTCAAGGCGATCTTCGCGGAGAACCTCGGCTGGTTCCCGTCCAGTGGGCGGCAGGACCCGACCCTCGAGGCCACCCGGATCACCAACTTCTTCGTCCTCGACGGCCTGATGACCCGGGAGTGGGACGCCGCCGCGGACGCCCTCTGGCACCTGGTGCTGCCGGGCCTCACGCTGGCCAGCATCCCGCTCGCGATCATCGTCCGGATCACCCGGGCCAGCGTGCTGGAGGTGCTCAACGAGGACTTCGTCCGTACCGCCGAGGCCAAGGGCCTGACCGAGCGGACCGTGCGGCGCCGGCACGTGCTGCGCAACTCGCTGCTCCCCGTGGTCACCTCGATCGGCCTGCTCACCGGCGGCCTGCTCTCCGGGGCGGTGCTGACCGAGACCGTCTTCGCGTTCACCGGCATCGGGGCGTTCATCTACGACGCGATCAACAATCGCGACTACCCGGTGCTGATGGGCTTCATCATGATCATCGCGGTGGTGTACGTACTGGTGAACCTCCTGGTCGACCTCTCCTACAGCCTGATCGACCCGAGGGTGAGGGTCCGATGACGATCACTGCCGGCAAGAAGAAGGAGAAGCTGGACCGGCTCGCCGAGTTGGCCGCTCGCGACGACGAGCGTGGCGTCAGCCTCTGGCAGGAGGCGTTCCGCCGGCTGCGCCGCAACCCGGCGGCGATCGTCGGCGCGGTGATCCTCACGATCTTCGTCCTGGTGGCGCTGGTCGGGCCGTTCCTCGTCCCGTACAGCCCGACCGACACGATCGGCATCCGGGAGGGGCTGATCCGCCCCGGCGTCATCCCCGGCGCCGACGGCGACCACTGGCTCGGCTACGACCACCAGGGCCGGGACGTGTTCAGCCGGCTGATCGTGGGGGCCCGCCAGACGCTGCTCGTCGGTGTGGTCGCCACGCTGATCGGTCTGGCCGTCGGCGCGCTGATCGGCGGTGTCGCCGGTGCGGCCGCCGGGCTCGGCGGCCGGTGGGGCCAGGTGATCGACAACGTGCTCATGCGTTTCATCGACATGATGCTGGCGCTGCCCAGCCTGCTGCTCGCGGTCAGCATCGCCGCCCTGCTCGGGGCGAGCCTGACCACCGTGATGATCGCGGTCGGCGTGGTGTCGGTGCCGGTCTTCGCCCGGCTGCTGCGCGGCTCGATGATCGCCCAGTCCAACAGCGACTACGTGCTCGCCGCCACGTCGCTCGGCGTGAAGAAGCCGAAGATCGCGTTGACCCACGTCGTGCCGAACTCGCTGGCTCCGGTGATCGTGCAGGCGACGCTCACCCTGGCCACCGCGATCATCGAGGCCGCCGCGCTGTCGTTCCTGGGCCTCGGCAACCCCGACACGGCGGTGCCCGAGTGGGGCGTGATGCTCGCCGACGCACAGCAGTACCTGGGCGTGCGGCCGGAACTCGCCATCTACCCGGCGGTCGCGATCATCATCACCGCGCTCGGCTTCACCCTGCTCGGTGAGGCGATGCGCGAGGCCCTCGACCCGAAGCTGCGGAAGTAGGTCTCCCATGTGTGAAGCGCGAGGAGTGAGCTTGCGAGCCCCGCAGCCGCGAACGGAGGGCCGGTAATGGCACTGCTCGAAGTGGACGACCTCTCCGTCACGTTCGGCCGGCGCGGCCAGCGTACGGTGCACGCGGTCGACGGGGTCTCGTTCTCCGTCGACGCCGGTGAGGTGGTCGGCCTGGTCGGCTAGTCCGGCTGCGGCAAGAGCGTCACCTCCCTGGCGATCATGGGCCTGCTCCCCAAGCAGCCCGGTACCCGGGTCGGCGGCAAGGCCGTCTTCGACGGCACCGACCTGCTCCAGCTCGACGACCGCTCCCGGCGGGACATCCGTGGCCGCGACGTCGCGATGATCTTCCAGGACCCGCTCTCCTCGCTGAACCCGGTCATCCCGATCGGGCTGCAGGTGACCGAGGTGCTGACCCGGCACCGCGGCATGAAGGGCGACGCCGCCGCGAAGGAGGCCGCCGAGCTGCTCGACCGGGTCGGCATCCCGGACCCGAAGCGCCGGCTCAAGGAGTACCCGCACCAGCTCTCCGGCGGTATGCGGCAGCGCGCCCTGATCGCCATGGCCGTGGCGTGCCAGCCCCGGCTGTTGATCGCCGACGAGCCGACCACCGCGCTGGACGTCACCATCCAGGCGCAGATCCTGGAACTGCTCAAGGACCTGGTCCGGGACTCCGGCACCGCCCTCGTGATGATCACGCACGACCTGGGCGTGGTGGCTGGCATGTGCGACACCATCAACGTGCTGTACGCGGGCCGGGTCGTCGAGACGGCACGGCGGCGCCCGCTGTTCCGCGAGCCGCGGCACCCGTACACCGTGGGTCTGCTCGGTTCGGTGCCCCGCCTGGACGCCGGGCGCGGTGAGCGCCTGAACCCGATCCCCGGCTCGGTACGCGACGTGCTGCCGTGGCCGGACGGTTGCGCGTTCGCCCCGCGCTGCTCCCGGCGCGTCGACGCGTGCGTGGGGGAGCCGCCGGCGGTGGTGCTCACCCACGACGGCCGCAGCTACCGCTGCGTCAACCCGGCACCGCTGCCGGGGCTGACGCCCGCCGAGGAGGTCCGGGAGGTCGTGCCGGAGGCCGCCCAGCCCGGTGCGGTGCCGGCCCAGGCCGTTCCGGACGACCCGCCCGCGGCGCCGGGCTTCGGCGCGGCCCCGAGCGAGGAGGAGAAGGCGTGAGCGAGCCGACGAGCACCGACAGCGGCACGGCGCCCCGCGTGAGCACGGACGACGTCCTCGTCGAGGTCCGCGACCTGAAGGTGCACTTCCCGATCAAGCGGGGCGTGCTCTTCGACCGCACGATCGGTCACGTGAAGGCGGTCGACGGGGTCGACCTGCGGATCCCGCGCGGGAAGACGTACGGCCTGGTGGGCGAGTCCGGGTGCGGCAAGTCCACGCTCGGCCGGGCGCTGCTCCAGCTGACCCCGCCGACCGGCGGCGAGGTCGTCTTCGACGGCGTCGACCTGGCCACGCTGCCCGCGGGCAAGCTGCGGTCGATGCGCCGCCGGATGCAGATGATCTTCCAGGATCCGATGTCCAGCCTGGACCCGCGGCAGAACGTCGAGTCGATCCTCACCGAGGGCCTCCAGACCCACGGCATCGGCGGCAACCGCGACGAGCGGCGGAAGATCATCGGTGAGACGCTCGACAAGGTCGGCCTGCCGCGCTGGGCGCTGTCCCGCTACCCGCACGAGTTCTCCGGCGGCCAGCGGCAGCGCATCGGCATCGCCCGCGCCCTGATCCTCGGCCCCGACCTCATCGTGGCCGACGAGCCGGTCTCCGCGCTGGACGTGTCGATCCAGGCCCAGGTGGTCAACCTCCTCGACGAACTCCAGGAGAGCCTCGGCCTCACCTACCTGGTGATCGCGCACGACCTCGCGGTCGTCCGGCACATCTCCGACACCGTCGGCGTGATGTACCTGGGCGCACTGGTCGAGGAGGCACCGAGCGACCGGCTCTACACCGAACCGCTGCACCCGTACACGCGGGCGCTCATGTCGGCGGTCCCGGTGCCGGACCCGGACGTGGAGGACCGCCGGGAGCGCATCCTGCTCGCCGGGGACCTGCCCTCGCCGGCCAACCCGCCGGCGGGCTGCCGGTTCCACACCCGCTGCCCGTGGGCGCAGCCGACGCGCTGCACCGACGAGCGGCCGGCGCTGCGCGACATCGGCGGCAGCCGGGTGGCCTGCCACTGGGCCGAGCAGATCGCCAGCGGGGAACTGCGCCCGCACAAGGTGGAGGTGCAGATCACCCGCCCGCTCGACGAGGGCGAGGACCCGCACACCGTGTCCGCCCCGAGCGAGCCCGGCTCCTACGTGTGACGGAAGGGCCCTTCCGCGCGGCGGAGGGGCCCTTCCGACGCCGTTCAGCCCTCCGGACGGTTGAGCAGCGCGGTCGCGATCGTGTGGACAGCGTCGAGACCCGCCGGGTCGCCCAACGCCGCCCGCCCGCCGGTCACCGCGTACCACTCGTCGGCCTCGCGGTACTGCACGCGCAGCGTGACCTGGCCGTCCGCGTACTCCGTGCGGAGCGTCAGCTCGCCGGTGACCACGCCGGCCTCGTCGGTCATCACCCCGCCCGGCCCCGGGACGATGTCCGCCGTCCGGGACTCCGGCCCGGCGGCGGGACCGCCGGCGTCGGCGCTCATGCCGGCACCCGGCGTGCCACCGGCGGCGGCGTCCGGAGTGTCCGCGCTCATGCCGGCGCCCGGCACGGCCGCTCCCGCGACACCGTCCGCCGTCATGCCGGCCGCCGCCGGGGCGGCGGGGCCGCCGTCGGGTGCCGGCGTCGCCCCGGCGCCGGTCACGGCTTGCTCGCCCATGTGCAGCCCTCCAACATCTCGGCCAGGGCGGCCTTCTCGGCGCTGGTCACCGTGAGCCGCCAGTGATGCTTGACCGTGACCCAGTTCTCCGCGTAACGGCACCAGTACGACCGGTTCGCCGGCCTCCACTGGGACGGGTCCTGATCACCCTTTGCCCGGTTGGAGGCGCGCGAAACCGCGAAGAGCTGCGGCTGCTCGGTGTCGTTGGCGAAGTCGCCCCGCTTCGCGTCGGTCCACTCGTCGGCACCCGAACGCCAGGCGTTGGCGAGCGGCACCATGTGGTCGACGTCCACGTCGGACGGGTCGGTCAGGACCCGCCCGTCGTAAACGCTCTCCCAGCGACCGCCGACCACGTTGCAGCCGGAGAACTTGATGTCCTCCCCGTCGCGCTTGAGCACGGTGTCGCGGACGTCGCAGTTCTTGCCGGTCTCCCGCCAGTGCGGGAAGCGGTCCCGGCTGTAGCCGCGCATCGAGCCGGCACCGGCCACCGTCAACTCGGCCAGCTTCTCCACGGCGCTGCCGCCGTCCCCGGTCGGCGTCGTGTCCGGCTCCGAAACCGGGACGCACCCGGCCACGCCGAGCGCCAGCGCCACCGCGAGCGCCGCAGCGGCGAGCGGTCCTGATCTGGTACGCACAGACGACACCTCTCCAGCTTGGGGGCTCCCGGCGATCCCGCACAGTACCCCGGTACGGTTTCGGCGTTTCGTGGCGTCTGCCACATGGTGCGGGGCAGATTGGGACAATGACCCACCCCGCCCTCCGGCTCGGCACCCCCGCAGGCCGCGGCACGCTGCTCGCGGCGGTCCTCGCCTCCGGCATGGTCTTCCTCGACACCACCGTCGTCAACGTGGCGCTGCCCCGCCTCGGCGCCGAACTCGACGCGACCGTGGCGGGTCTCCAGTGGACCGTCAACGGCTACCTGCTGATGCTCGCCGCGTTCGTCCTGCTCGGCGGTGCGCTCGGCGACCGGTTCGGCCGGCGGCGGGTGTTCCTGTTCGGGGTCGCGTGGTTCACCGTCGCGTCGCTGCTGTGCGGCCTGGCCCAGGACACCGGACAGTTGGTCGCGGCCCGGTTCCTGCAGGGTGCCGGTGCGGCCCTGCTGACCCCGGGTTCCCTGTCGGTCCTCCAGGCCAGCTTCCACCCCGACGACCGGGGAAAGGCGATCGGGGCCTGGTCCGGGCTCTCCGGCGTGTCCACCGCGCTCGGCCCGTTCGTCGGCGGCTGGCTGATCGACGCCCTGTCCTGGCGGTGGATCTTCTTCCTCAACGTGCCGCTGGCGGTGCTGGTCGTGCTGGCCGCGCTGCGCTGGGTGCCGGAGAGCCGGGACGAGAACGCGTCGCGTACCGAGGGGCCGGGCCGCCGCCGGCGCCGGTTCGACGTGCTCGGCGCGCTGCTCGGGGCGGTCGCGCTGGCCGGCGTCACGTACGCCCTGATCGACGCGCCGGCCCGCGGCCTCGACTCCCTCCCGGTGCTGCTGGCCGCCGTCGCCGGAGTGCTCGCAGCGGTCGTCTTCGTGCTGGTCGAGCGGCGGCGGGGCGACAGCGCCATGCTGCCGACCGGGCTGTTCGGCAGCCGGCTGTTCTCGGTGTTGAACGTCTACACCGTGGTGGTCTACGCGGCGCTCGGCGGATTCACCTTCTTCCTGTCGGTGTACCTCCAGAACGCGGCCGGCTGGTCGGCGTTCCGAACCGGGCTGGCGCTGCTACCGATGACCGTCCTGCTGCTGGTCGGGTCACCGCGCGCCGGTGACCTGGCGGGCCGCATCGGCCCGCGGCTGCCGCTGAGTGTTGGCCCGGTGCTCGCCGCCGCCGGGCTCCTGCTGCTGCGCGGGGTGGGGCCGGACGCGTCGTACTGGCGGGACGTCGTGCCCGGCGTGGCGCTGTTCGGGCTCGGGCTCACCCTGGTGGTGGCGCCGCTGACCGCGTCGGTGCTGGCCGCCGTCGAGGACCGCTTCGCCGGCGTGGCGAGCGGCTTCAACAATGCCGCGTCCCGGGCCGGTGGCCTGCTCGCCGTGGCCGCGCTGCCGCTGCTGGTCGGCCTGTCCGGCACCGGCTACGAGCAGGCCGGCGAGCTGACCGGTGCCTACCGGGGCGCGCTGCTCTGGTGCGCCGGGCTGCTGCTGGTGGGTGCCGCGCTGGCGGCCGTGCTCGTCCACCGGCCGGCCCGCACGACCGACGCCGGTAAAGGCCCCCTCCGCGACGCGCGGCCTTGAGGAGGGGGCCTTCGGCGCGTCTCAGCCGGCTCGGTTGACGGCGCTGGTCACCGCCTTGATGGTGGCGGTGACGATGTTGGCGTCGACGCCGACGCCCCAGACCGTACGGCCGTCGACCTCGCACTCCACGTACGCCGCCGCCTGTGCGTCGCCGCCGGAGGAGAGCGCGTGCTCGTGGTAGTCGAGCACCCGCACGTTCACGCCGAGCGACTGCAACGCGTTGACGTACGCGTCGACCGGGCCGTTGCCGATCGCGGTGATGGCCTGCCGGCCGCCGCCGTGGCCCACGGTGGCCTCGATCTCGACCTTGCCGTCGACGGTGCCGATCGTGTAGTCGGCCAGCGTGACGGCGGGGTCACTCTGGTGGTCGAGCAGGTAGTGCCCGGCGAAGATCTCCCACATGGCGCGCGGGTCGACCTCGCCGCCGTCGTTGTCGGTGACCTCCTGGATCACCCCGGAGAACTCGATCTGGAGCCGGCGGGGCAGGTCGAGCTGGTGCTCGGACTTCATGATGTACGCGACGCCGCCCTTGCCGGACTGCGAGTTGACCCGGATGACCGCCTCGTAGGTGCGGCCCAGGTCCTTCGGGTCGATCGGCAGGTAGGGCACCGCCCACGGGTGCTCGTCGACCGGGACGCCGGCCGCCGCCGCGTCCGCCGCCAGGGCGTCGAAGCCCTTGTTGATGGCGTCCTGGTGGGAGCCGGAGAAGGCGGTGTAGACGAGGTCGCCGGCGTACGGGTGGCGCTCGTGCACCGGCAGCTGGTTGCAGTACTCGACGGCGCGCTTGATCTCGTCGATGTTCGAGAAGTCGATCATCGGGTCGATGCCCTGGGAGAACAGGTTCAGGCCCAGGGTCACCAGGTCGACGTTGCCGGTGCGCTCGCCGTTGCCGAACAGGCAGCCCTCGATCCGGTCCGCGCCGGCCAGCAGGCCCAGCTCGGCGGCGGCCACGCCGGTGCCCCGGTCGTTGTGCGGGTGCAGGCTGAGCACCAGGCTGTCGCGGCGGGGCAGGTGCCGGTGCATCCACTCGATCGAGTCGGCGTACACGTTGGGCATCGCCATCTCGACGGTGGCCGGCAGGTTGACGATCAGCTTGCGGTCGGGGGTGGGGTCGACCACCTCGATCACCGCCGCGCAGACCTCCAGCGCGTAGTCCAGTTCGGTGCCGGTGTACGACTCCGGCGAGTACTCGTAGTGGATCTCGGTGTCCGAAGTGTGGATCTCCGCGTACTTCTGGCAGAGCCGGGCGCCGGTGGTGGCGATGTCGGTGATGCCGTCGCGGTCCAGCCCGAAGACCACCCGCCGCTGGAGCGTCGACGTCGAGTTGTAGAAGTGCACGATCGCCCGCTTCGCGCCGCGCAGCGACTCGAACGTGCGCTCGATCAGGTGGTCCCGGCACTGCGTCAGCACCTGGATGGTGACGTCGTCGGGGATCAGGTCCTGCTCGATGAGCTGCCGGACGAAGTCGTAGTCGGTCTGGCTCGCCGACGGGAAGCCGACCTCGATCTCCTTGTAGCCCATCTGCACCAGCAGCTGGAACATCCGCCGTTTGCGCTCGGGCGACATCGGGTCGATGAGGGCCTGGTTGCCGTCGCGCAGGTCGACGGCGCACCAGCGCGGCGCGACCTCGACGTGCCGGGTCGGCCAGGTGCGGTCGGGCAGGTCGATGCGGAACTGCTGCTGGTACGGCTGGTAGCGGCGGTACGGCATGCGGCTGGGCCGCTGCCGGGCGATCGGATCGGTCTCGGCGTCGGTGGTGTCGGCCGGGTGAGCCATGGCGGAGTGCCTCCGTGGTCATGTGACGTCAGCAGTCGAGTCGGCGACGGTGCCGGGGCTGGCGAGCGGCCAGCGTCGGCGACGGTGCCGGGGAGAGAAGTCAGGGCGTGCTGCGGGCGGCGCGGTTCGACTCCGCGACGAGGTGCCGGCCGTCAGGCCTCGTCGCGGCGACCAAGGAGGAGGCTCGCCTGCCACATGACAGGGTCACCCTACGTGGTGGGACGGTCCGTGGGAAGGTCGGTCCGAACTCTGGGACCAGAGTCACCCGTCGACGCGTACCAGCAGCTCGGCGAGGGGGCGACGGCGGCGCAGGCCGGTCTCCGAGTCGAGTAGGTCGGCGGGGAGGCTGAACGGGTCGCCGAGCCGGCCGACGGCCAGCACCACGGCCGGCCGGAGGTCGCCGGGCAGGTCGAGGTCGACCGCGAGCCCGGCGCGGTCCAGGTCACGCAGCTGGCGTACGTGCAACCCGAGGGCGGTCGCCTGCACCGTCAGCTGTGCCACGGCGTGGCCCAGGTCGTAGAAGGCGTAGCCGGTCGGGTCGGCGCCGGGCGTGAGGTGCGCGGCGAGCAGCAGCGCCGAGGCGCGGCCGGCCCACCGCTGGTCCCGGTCCGGCAGGTTGACCATGATCCGTTTCCAGGTCTCGCCGTCCCGGTGGCCGACGGCGAACCGCCACGGCTGCCGG
Organism: Actinomycetes bacterium; assembly: GCA_023402505.1. Taxonomy (GTDB): domain Bacteria; phylum Actinomycetota; class Actinomycetes; order Mycobacteriales; family Micromonosporaceae; genus Micromonospora. The sequence goes on along the minus strand of JAEYGD010000132.1, from coordinate 10,801 downwards.
TTCTCCGCGGAGGGCGCCCAGCGGGCGGCCTCGAGGAGGACGCCGACCTCGGCCGGGTCGAGGTCCGCGCACGGGTCGAAGGACCGGGGGCTCCATCGGAAGGCCAGCAGCGGGGTGAGGTCGGTCATGGGTGGAGCGTCCCGTATGGGGCGATTTGCTGCTGCGGCAGGGTGGTGCGAATGTGGGCAAGCACACCCGTAACGGATCGCCGCCTAGAGCGTTCCGGCGGTCGGCTCCGGAGCGGCGGTGCCCAGCAGCTCGCCGTCCACCACCGGGCCGGGGAGCTGCACCGTCGCCGGGCCGGGCGCGGGCGGCGCGGCCAGCGTCAACGTTCCGGCGTCGGTCCGTACCGCGGTGGGCGTCCCGTCCGCGTCGTAGCAGTAGATGCCGGCGTCCACCGGGGCGTTGATCGACGCGGACGTGGGTTCGACCGAGTAGCAGGTCCCGGTCGCGCCGGCCGGTGGCTGCGCGGGGGACACCGACAGCGGCGACCGGCGGTCGGTCAGCACGTCCAGCCAGTCGGTGAAGGGATGCTGGAACCGGGGATCCGCGCGACGGGGCAGCACGTCGTCCGCGTCGCCGACCCGGACGCAGCCGGGCGGCGCCGGGTGCCCGGCCGACGGCAGTACGCACTGGAACAGGCCGTCCGGGGTGGCGGCGAGCGACACGTCGACGCTGCCGCCCAGCGCGCCACCGGGCACGTCGACCCGCCAACTGCCGTCACCGGCCGTGGTCACCAGCACCGTACGGTCCGGGCCGTCCCCCGCGCGCAGCACGTAGCTCGCGACCTGGTGCCGGTCCTGCGCGGCCGCCGCCAGCGCGGCCAGCTCGTCACGGGCGGCATCCGCGTCGGCCGGTGTGGCCGGTGCCGACGTCGGTGGCGCGGTGGCCGGCCGGTCGGCGGTGCAGGCGACCAGGAGGGCCGGCAGGGCCAGCGCGAGCAGCAGGGTCAGCCGCCGGGCGGGCGGCGCCGCGCGCCGGGTGGGCACGGCCGGGCGATGGTGGGCGGGCACCCGCCCATTCTCGGCTGCGCGACACGTGTTCCGCCGCCCCGTCCCTGCTGCCGCGGCGGCGTGTCGCGCACCACCGCGACCGGTGGTCGGGGCCGGATGGTGGGATCACCCGGCCCGGCCGGCGGGACCGCCCGATACGCTGAGGGCGTCTTGACATGCGCCGCCGGCCCACACCCCCGGCGGCGTCGGCACGCTCAGGGTCACTGGGAGGGAGTGCACCGTCGTGGCACTCGTGGTGCAGAAGTACGGCGGGTCCTCCGTCGCCAGCGCGGAGCGCATCAAGCGGGTGGCCGAGCGGATCGTCGCCGCCCGCAAGGCCGGCGACGACGTCGTGGTGGTGGTCTCCGCGATGGGGGACACCACCGACGAGCTGCTCGACCTGGCCAACCAGGTGAGCCCGCTGCCGCCGGGCCGTGAGCTGGACATGCTGCTCACCGCCGGCGAGCGCATCTCCATGGCGCTGCTCGCCATGGCCATCCACAACCTGGGGTACGAGGCCCGCTCGTTCACCGGCTCCCAGGCCGGCGTGATCACCACGTCGGTGCACGGCCGGGCCCGGATCATCGACGTCACGCCCGGGCGTCTCAAGGGCGCGCTGGACGAGGGCGCCGTGGTCATCGTCGCCGGCTTCCAGGGCGTCTCGCAGGACACCAAGGACGTCACCACGCTGGGACGCGGTGGCTCGGACACCACCGCCGTCGCCCTCGCCGCCGCGCTGAACGCGGACGTCTGCGAGATCTACACCGACGTCGACGGGGTGTTCAGCGCGGACCCGCGGATCGTGTCGAACGCGCGGCACATCAAGCAGATCACCTACGAGGAGATGCTGGAGCTGGCCGCCTGCGGCGCGAAGGTGCTGCACCTGCGCAGCGTGGAGTACGCCCGCCGGGCGGGGTTGCCGATCCACGTCCGTTCGTCATACTCGACCAACACCGGCACGATGGTCACCGGATCGATGGAGGACCTTCCCGTGGAACAGGCGCTGATCACCGGGGTCGCCCACGACCGCAGCGAAGCCAAGATCACGATCGTCGGGGTGCCCGACGAGCCCGGCGCGGCGGCGCGGATCTTCGACACGGTCGCCGGTGCGGAGATCAACATCGACATGATCGTGCAGAACGTGTCGACCGAGGGCACCGGCCGGACGGACATCTCGTTCACGCTGCCCAAGACCGACGGCCCCACCGCCATGGCCGCGCTCAGCAAGATCCAGGACGTGGTCAAGTTCAAGGGCCTGCTCTACGACGACCACGTCGGCAAGGTGTCCCTGATCGGCGCCGGCATGCGGTCGCACCCGGGTGTGGCGGCCGGCTTCTTCGCGGCGCTCGGCCAGGCCGGCGTGAACATCGAGATGATCTCCACGTCGGAGATCCGGGTGTCGGTGGTCTGCCGCGACACCGACCTGGACGCCGCCGTGCGCGCCATCCACGAAGCCTTCGACCTCGGCGGTGAGACCGAGGCGGTCGTGTACGCGGGGACCGGGCGGTAGTCCCGTGGCGTCGCTGCCCACCCTGGCCGTGGTCGGGGCGACGGGGGCCGTCGGCACGGTGATGTGCGAACTGCTCACCGGGCGCCGGAACGTCTGGGGTGAGATCCGGCTGGTGGCGTCCGCCCGCTCCGTCGGCAAGGTGCTGCGGTGCCGGGGCGAGGACCTCACCGTCCGGGCGCTCACGCCGGAGGTGTTCGACGGCGTCGACGTGGCGATGTTCGACGTGCCGGACGAGGTGTCGGCGCGGTGGGCGCCGGTGGCCGTCAGCCGGGGCGCCGTCGCGGTGGACAACTCCGGCGCGTTCCGGATGGACCGGGACGTCCCGCTGGTCGTCCCCGAGATCAACCCCGAGCAGGTACGCAACCGCCCGAAGGGCGTCATCGCCAACGCGAACTGCACGACCCTCGCCATGATCGTGGCGGTGGCGCCGCTGCACCGTGAGTACGGCCTCCGGGAGCTGGTGCTGTCGTCGTACCAGGCGGTCTCCGGTGCCGGCCAGGCGGGCGTGGACGCCCTGCACACGCAGCTCACCAAGATCGCCGGCGATCGGGTGCTGGGCTCCCGGCCCGGTGACGTGCGGCAGGCGGTCGGCGACGAGTTGGGCCCCTTCCCGGCGCCGCTCGCGCTGAACGTGGTGCCGTGGGCCGGCTCGGTGGCCGACGGCGGTTGGTCGTCCGAGGAGATGAAGATGCGCAACGAGTCGCGCAAGATCCTCGGGCTGCCCGACCTCAAGGTCTCCGCCACCTGCGTGCGGGTGCCCGTGGTCACCGGCCACTCGGTGGCGGTGCACGCCGTCTTCGCCACCGAGGTCGACGCCGAGGGCGCCCGGGAGGTACTGCGCAACGCGCCGGGCGTGATCCTCGTCGACGACCCGGCGGCGGGAGAGTTCCCGATGCCGATCGACGCGGTCGGCACCGACCCGTCCTGGGTCGGCCGCATCCGCCGCGCCGTCGACGACCCGCGCGCGCTGGACTTCTTCGTCACCGGCGACAACCTGCGCAAGGGCGCCGCCCTGAACACCGCCCAGATCGCCGAACTCCTGGCACACGAATTCACCCGCTCCTGACGGCGCGGTGGGCTCCCCCGCCGGGCGGGCCGAGCCGGCCGGGCGCCGGTTGCCGGACGGCCGAGTCAGCCGGGCGTGTCGCGCCGCAGCCCAGATGTCGACAACGAGCGGTGTTCCGCTCAGACATAGCTATGCCTGAGCGGAATACCGCTAGACGGCGGAAGGCCGGCGGCTCGACGCACGACCCGCGGCAGGGACGACGGCACGCCGGCTGCGGCGGCGCGCCGAGTGGTCGTAAGGTGCCGCGTGCCGGCCGGGCGAGGGCCCGTGGAGGGCGCGCGAGGTCCTGGACCCGATCGGGTGGAGGTCCAGCGGGCGGAGTCAGGCGGCAGCCAGGTGGACGCCGTCGCGGCCTTCGCGCTTCACCCGGTAGAGCGCCTGGTCGGCACGGCGCAACGTCAGGTCCGGGGACTCGCCGGGGCGGGGGAGGGCGACGCCGACGCTGATCGTCCGGCCGATCCGCCGGGCCGCCTCGGCCAGCCGCTCGGCGATCCGGACGGCCTCCTCGGGGCGGTTCACCTCGATCACCGCCACGAACTCGTCGCCACCGATGCGGTACAGCTCGTCGCCCTGCCGCAGGGCGCCCTCCAGCGCGCGGGCCAGGCCGACCAGGACCCGGTCGCCGGCCTGGTGGCCGTACGTGTCGTTGACGCTCTTGAAGCCGTCGACGTCGATCGCGAGCAGGGCCGTGCGACCGGGGGTGGCCGCCGCGATCCGCTGCCCGAACGGCCCGGTGTGCCGCAGCCCGGTCAACGGGTCGGAGCTGGCCTGCTCGCGGAGCCGGGCCAGGGTGCGCAGCCGCTCCAGGGCGTTCCAGGCCTGCCCGGCGAGCAGTTCCATCAGGTTGACGGTCGTCGGGTCGGGACGCAGGAGCCGTTCGTCGGCGACCAGCAGCAGCCCGCCGCCGTCGCCCGGCCCGACCGGCACCGCGACCAGGGTGCGTACCCCGGCGCGGGTCAGCGGGGCGTGGTCGGTGGTCGGCGGGTGTCCGGTCTCGCCGAGGGTGTAGCCGGCGCCGTAGCGGTGGGCGAGGTCGACCATCCGGGCCAGCGTCCCGGTGCCCGCTTCGCCCAGCTCGGCCCGGATGCGGGACTCCAGTTCGCCGGGCGCGGCCGTCGGCGCACCCAGCCGGGGCACTTGGCGACCGGAGAGCACGAGGACGGCGGCGGAGAGCGTCGACACGTCCCGGGCCGCCGTGATCGCGGCGTGCATCAGGTCCCACTCGGTCGGGGCGGAGGCCAGCGCGGCGGCGTGCCGGAGCAGCTTCTCGCTGCGGCTCTCCGCGGGCGGGCCGCCGAGCGCGACGATCCGCGCGCCGAGCCGGGCCGCGAGGCGTTCGACGGTGTCCCGCCAGGCCGCCAGGTCCGCCGGTTCGCACCACTGGAGGTCGAGTACGCCGACCGGCCGGCCGGCCGGATCCAGCACCGGTACGCACAGCTCGCTGGTGACGTCGGGGCGTACCGGGATGTAGTCGGGGTCGGTCGCGACGTCGGGGACGACGGCGGTGCGCCCGGAGGCGTAGACCCGCCCGACGATTCCGGTGGCCGGCGGGACCGTCGAGTACACCTGCCAGGAGCCGGTGGCCGCGACGCAGCGGAGCCGGTCGTGGACCTGGAGGAGCACCGAGATGGTGGCCGGCGCGTACCGGGCCAGTGCGGTGACGGTCCACTGGCACGCCTCGACCGCGGTCGACGCCATCGGCAGGCGGACCGTGACGTCCCGGATGACTCGCTCGTGATCCACTCGTACGTCGTCCCAGCTCGGCAGCGGACCGGCCGGTGCCGGACCTCCGCGATCAAGCGTAGCCACAGGTGGCGGTACGTCGCGGTCTTCGTACACACGTGCTATCCACAGGTTGTGGACGCGGCCTGTGGGTACCCGCGACCGGGCCCCCGCGCGACGCCCGGTGGCGATAGCGTGAGGGTCCCGGCGAGTGGAGGCCGCATGCTCATCGCCCACCTCAGCGACCCGCACGTGACCACCGGCGTGCTCGCCGCCGACCCGGCCCTCGGGCTGCACCGGGCGCTCGGCCGGGTGCTCGCGCTCGATCCGCGGCCCGACTGCGTGGTCATCACCGGGGACCTGGTGGACCGGGGGCGCCCCGACGAGTACGCGGCGTTGCGCGAGATCATCGGGCGTTTCCCGCTGCCGGTGCACCTCGTCGCCGGCAACCACGACGACCGGGAGTCGCTGCTCGACGCCTTCGGCGGTACGCCGTGGCTGGGCGGGGGCTTCTCGGCGTACTACCACGTCGACCACCCCGACGTGACCGTCGTCGTGCTGGACACGCTGGTCCCCGGGGCGAGTGGCGGCCGGGTCGGCCCGGAGCAGCTGGCCTGGCTGGACGGGGTGCTCGCCGGTCGGCCCGACGTTCCCGCCCTGGTCTGCCTCCACCATCCGCCGGTGACCGTGGGCATCCCGGCCGCCGACGCGCTCGGGCTCGCCGACGCGGACGCGCTGGCCGAGGTGATCGCCCGGCACCCGCACGTGGTCCGGGTCGCGGCCGGCCACCTGCACCGCCCGGTGACGGCCGCGTTCGCCGGCACCGTGCTCACCACCGCACCGAGCACCTGGAAGCAGAGTTCGCTCACGATGACCCCGGACGAGCAGATCGGCTGGGTCGCCGAGCCCACCGCGCTGCTGCTGCACCGGCTCGACGGCACGGCCTGCGTCACGCACCTCGTGCAGGTCAGCCACGCCGCCGGGGTCACCTGCACCTTCTGACGTGGACGCCCACGAGCGGACCGTCGGTCATGTCGGAATCGCCGGTCCGTAAGGTGCGGGCACCGGCCAGATCCGCAGCTCCGATGTGCTGCCCCGGTCGACTGGCGGCGCTGGTCGATGAGAGGCTGTCACCGACGCCGGCGGCGGTCCCCCACCGCCGCCACCGCGACCGAAACCTGCCGACGGCGCGGCACGGCCCGGCGTGACCCATCGCCCGGACGTCCGCGCCGGCTTCCCACGAGGAGTTCCATGTCCATCCCCGGGATGCGTCGGGCCGCCATCGGTCTGACCGCGCTCGCCGTGACCGCCTTCGGCGCGGTCACGACCACCCCCGACCAGGCGGACGCCCGGCCGAAGCCGGTCGACGTCACCCTGCTCGCGCTGAACGACTTCCACGGCAACCTCGAGCCGCCGAGCGGCTCCAGCGGCACCATCGCCGGCCAGCCGGCCGGTGGTGTGGAGTACCTGGCGACCCACCTGGCCGAGCTGCGCGCGGCCAACAAGAAGAAGAACACCATCACGGTCGCCGCCGGTGACCTGATCGGCGCCTCCCCGCTGCTGTCGGCCGCGTTCCACGACGAGCCGACCATCGAGGCGCTGTCGATGGCCGGGCTCGACTACGCGAGCGTCGGCAACCACGAGTTCGACGAGGGCTCCGACGAGCTGCTGCGCATCCAGAACGGCGGCTGCCACCCGGTCGACGGCTGCGCCGACGGCACCCCGTACCGGGGGGCCGGTTTCCAGTACCTGTCCGCCAACGCCTTCGTCGACGAGACGAACAAGCCGCTGCTGCCGCCGTACGCCATCCACAAGGTCCAGGGCGTCAAGATCGGCTTCATCGGCATGACGCTGGAGGGCACCCCGGAGATCGTCAGCCCGCAGGGCGTCGCCGGCCTGACCTTCACCGACGAGGCCCAGACCGCCAACCGGTACGCCCGCGAGCTGCGCCGCAAGGGCGTGGAGACCATCGTCGTCCTGCTGCACGAGGGCGGCACGCAGGCCGGTGCCGGCGGCATCAACGACTGCGTCGGCCTGACCGGCCCGGTCGTCGACATCGCCAACCGGATGGACCCGTCGATCGACGTCGTCGTCAGCGGGCACACCCACCAGGCGTACAACTGCGAGATCAACAACAAGCTGGTCACCAGCGCCAGCTCGTTCGGCCGGCTGGTCACCGACATCGACCTGAAGATCGACCGGCGGACCGGTGACGTGCTCAGCGCGACCGCCGAGAACGTCGTCGTGACCCGGGACGTCGACCCCGACGACGACCAGACCACGCTGATCAACCGCTACAAGGCGGTCCTCGGCCCGGTCGCCGGCCGGCAGGTCGGTGAGACGACCGAGGCGCTCACCCGCACCCAGGAGACCCTCTTCGACACCACCCGCGGCGAGTCCCCGCTCGGGAACGTCATCGCCGACGCCCAGCTGTGGGCCACCGACGACGAGCAGGGCGCTGTCGCCGCCTTCATGAACCCCGGCGGTGTCCGGGCCGACCTCGACGCCGGTCCGGTCACCTACGAGGAGGCGTTCACGGTGCAGCCGTTCGCCAACAACCTGGCGACCCTCGACCTCACCGGCGCGCAGCTCTACTGCCTGCTGGAGCAGCAGTTCGTCACCGGGCGGGTGCTCTACCCGTCGTCCACGGTCCGCTACGTGGTCGACCCGGCCGGCACCACCGCTCCCGCCGCCGACCCGTGCGCGGGCACCCGCGTCGTGCGCGGCAGCCTGACCTTCGGTGGCGTGGCGGTCGAGACCGGCACCACCTACCGGGTCACGGTGAACAACTTCCTCGCCGGCGGTGGTGACGGCTTCACCGTCCTCACCGGAGGCACCAACCTGGTCACCGGTCAGATCGACCTGGACGCGTTCGTGGCGTACCTGACCGCGAACTCGCCGGTGTCCGCCCCGGCGCTCGACCGGATCCGCACCACCACGGAGGCCGCCGCCTCCTGACGGCGCGCGCGACGGGCCCCGGAGCGGACGCTCCGGGGCCCGTTCCCGTCTCCTCCGGGAAGCACCGCGGCCGGGCGGCCACGAACCCGGCGGGCCGGCCGGGGCGCCTGACCCGCGAGGCGCCGTCGGAGGAGTCTGCGATGCTGGCCGGATGACCACCACCTGGCGTCAACTGCCCGCACCGGCCCGCGAGATCGCGGTGGCGGCGACCGACGCGGTCCGCGCCGCGCAGGACCGCGACGTCGAGGCGTACGACCTCGCGACCGGCCGCCTCGCGGCGGCCGAACGGTCCGGGCTGGTCCTCGGTGCGGTGGTCCGGTCCCTGCTGGAGCTGGGGCATCCGGACGGGTTCGCCGGTGACGACGTACGCCAGGTGCTGGAGCGCTGTGTCCGCGGTGCCGCGACCTGGCGTTCCGACGTCGACCCGCACGTCGTGCTGGTGCTGCTCGCCGGGGCGCTCGGCCTGTACGACGCGGACGCCGACGAGGCCCCGCCCGGCCCCGACGAGTACGCGCGGCACGCCCCACTGCTCGTCGCCGACCTGCTGGCGGCAACCGGCGCGCCGCTCGAACCGCATCTGGCGTCGGCGTTCGCCGAGATCCGGCGCACCGAACTGCACGACTGATCAGTGTGGAACCTGTGCCCGGATCGTTGCCGACCGGGACAGCGGAAGCACCTGCCCCGGAGCTAGGTTCCCCGGAAAACGACCACGGGGGAACACGATGGGACCTGACCGAGCACACAGATTCCTGGCGGTGACGACCGTCGCCGCCACCATCCTCGTCACCACCGCCTGCGGCGGCGGTGAGGAGGCGTCGCCGGAGGCGCGGCCCGTCACGGCCTCCGCGAGCGCCACCCCGCCCGCCGCCGTGGAGCGGCCCGGACCGGGCGACCACAAGCTGACCATCGAGGGCCGGCCGGGCGGGTACGAGCTGCACGCCCCGCCCGGCTACCGACCGGGGCAGAAGCTGCCGCTGGTGGTGGCCATCCACTACCGGGGCGCCGACCCGGCGATGATGCGGCGGGTGACCCGCCTGGACGCCACGGCCGACGCGGAGAACTTCCTGGTCGCGTACCCGTGCTGCGGCGGCAACGACGACGTGGGCTTCATCCGGGCCATGGTCGGGCACCTCGTGGAGAGGTGGGACGCGGACCCGGACCGGATCTACGCCACCGGCATGTCGGCCGGTGCGACCATGTCGTACCGGCTGGCGGCCGAGGCGCCGGACCTGTTCGCGGCGGTCGCGCCGGTCAGCGGCGGCCTGGTCGGCGGCCAGAAGCCGGAGACCACCGCGGAGCGGCCGGCCCGCGCCGTCTCCCTCCTGTCGATCATCGGTACCGGTGACCGGCTCGCGAACGCGCTGGAGATTCGTCTGGCCCAGTGGCGCCGTGAGTACGGCTGCACCGACGGGTCACCGGTCTGGGTGGACAAGACGAAGACCGTCAACCGCACGACCTCGACCTGCCCGGGCGGGATGGAGATCGTCGGGTACACGGTCAACGGCCTGGGTCACCGCTGGCCGGGCGGCGCCGAGGTGGGGCTCGGCGACCCCACCATCGACTTCGACGCCACCAAGGTGATCTGGGACTTCTTCGCGGCGCACCCGAAACGCTGACCGTCCGGCCGGCATTTCGGCCATACCGGGGGCCCGGTGTTCCGGGCTCCCGGTATGGCCGGGTTCCCCGGTTTCGGGCCAGCCGACGGTCAGCCTCGCCGCAGCCGTCCGGTCTCCTTGCCCTGCGCGTCCCGCAGCACCAGCACCTCACCGTCCAGGCCGACCTGCCGGGCCGCGCTGAGCCAGTTGCCGACCGGGACGTTGTCGCAGCCGATCAGGGTGCTCATGCCGCCGGTCGCCAGGAACGCGCCGGCAGCGCCGCTCGCCCAGCGTCCACCGGTGCCGTTGCAGCCGTCGGAGGCACGCCAGGTGCCGTCGGCCGCGATCTCCGCGTACGGCTGCTCCGGCCGGCCGGTCCCGCGCGCCGGCTTCCCCCCACCAGGGCCGCTGACCGGCAGCCACCGGCCGACCAGCGCCTCCCGGTCGGGAGCCACCAGAGCAGCGGGAAGCGCCGGGACGGGTGCCAGCAGTTTGCGCGTCTTCTCGGTCACCACCGGCGGTTCCAGCCAGGGCTTGTAGACATCCGGGCCGCCCTGCGGCCGGGCACCGGCCCGCAGCCGGGCCAACTCGGCGCCGTCGGCGTCGAGAAGGAGCCGGCTGTCCCCGTCGGTCCGGTACCCGCCGGCCCGGGCCAGCCAGCCCGGCGCCCGCGGACGCCCGGCCGGATCGCACTCGTCCGCACCGGACGGCGCGGCACCGTGGACGTCGGCGAGGAAGAGCCCGCTCTGGTCGGCCCGCCACTCCCCGATGAGCGCCTGGCAGCCCTGGAACAGCACGAGGCCGTCGTCCGCGAGCCGAAGCACGGTGTCCGCCTTGACACCGTCCCCGGTCACCGCCCACATGCCGACCAGTGCTGTCGGCTCCTGTGCGGCCGGTGCGGTGCTGGCCGGCTCGGTGCCCGGCGGGTCGGCCGGGGCGGGCGCGACCGGCGCGGGAT
>JAEYGD010000479.1 GCA_023402505.1 Actinomycetes bacterium | reverse complement strand
GGCCGGGCCCGGCGACCGGCGCCCGCCGGGCAACCGCACCGCCGGCGCGCGGCCCCGCAGCCACCGCCAGGCGAGTTGGGCCGTGGAGGGGAACGGCGTGCCGTCCAGGCGCGCGACCGTGCGCAGCACCGCGTTCTCCATCCCGGCGTCGGCGGGCGGGTCCAGCTGGCGCAGCCAGGCCCGCTGCCCGTACCGGTTGGCCCAGACGCACACCGCGTCCCGCAGGTCGTGCAGCTGCACGCCGCGCTGGTGGGTGCCCGACCACAGGTCGGGCAGCGACCGGCCCAGCTCGGCGTGCCACATCAGCGGCGGCATGTCGTCCAGCACCACGGCCATCCCGACGTGGTTTACCGGGCTGTTCGTGGTGAGCTGGATGGCCCGGTCCGGCACGCTGCGACCGCGGAACACCCACACGTCACCGGTGCGGGTCAGCTCGACGGCCTCGTCCAGGTCGAGGCTCATGCCGCCGCTCCGCTGCCATTGCCGATCGTCACGCTCATGACCGTCTACCCTAGGCCGATGCGGCGACCGATGCGGTGGTGGAAGGTCCTCGGGCTGGCCGGCCTGGCCGGCGTGGCGGCGTCCGGTGTGGTCATCGCCCGGGCGGAGCGGCGGCGGCGGGCGTACACCCCGGAGGAGATCCGGGCCCGGCTGCGGGACCGGCACGCGGAGGCGGCGGCCGCGCACGGCGACGACCGGGCCTGACTCAACCGCCGCCGCGCCGCGCGCGCCGCACGGCCTCGGCCAGCGCCTGCGGGGTACGCGCGACCAACGCGCTCCCGTCGTCGAGCAGCAGGATGGGTCGCTGGATCAGCTCCGGCGCCGCGGCCATGGCCTCGATCCAGCGGGGTTCGGCGGTGTCGTCTCTCGGCCAGTCGGTCATGCCCCGGGCGACCGCGGCCGGCTCGCCGATCCGGCAGACCTCCCAGGCGCGGACGCCGAGCCGCCGCAGGACGTCGGCCAGCTCGGTGGGGGTCGGCGGCCGGTCCAGGTAGGGGCGCACCTGGTACGCCACGCGGGCCTCGTCGAGGGTCTCCCGCGCCCCGGCGCACTTCGAGCAGGACGGGTTGTTCCAGATCTCCACGCCCGCCATCGTCACATCCCCGGCCAAGGTGGATCATGGGGTGTCCTCGTCCCGAACGGTGGCACGAGGTTGCAGGAATAGCAAGACGGACGTACGGTTTTATTAATCCATCCGCGGCGGGTAAGTGTCACCTAAGCACGGCACCGCCCCGCCCGGTGCGACAGACTGCTCAGGACTACTCACGGTCGCTGGTGTGAAGGAGTACGACGTGGCGAGCCTCGACACCTTCGGTGCGAAGACCCAGCTACGCGTCGGAGACGCGAGCTACGAGATTTTCAAGATCAGCAAGGTGGAGGGCCACGAACGGCTCCCCTACAGCCTGAAGATCCTCCTGGAGAACCTGCTCCGGACCGAGGACGGCGCGAACATCACCGCCGACCACATCCGGCAGCTCGGCGCGTGGGACGCCAACGCCGAACCGAGCGTGGAGATCCAGTTCACCCCGGCGCGGGTGCTGATGCAGGACTTCACCGGCGTGCCCTGCGTGGTCGACCTGGCCACCATGCGCGAGGCCGTCCGCGACCTCGGCGGCGACCCCACCAAGGTCAACCCGCTCGCGCCGGCCGAGCTGGTCATCGACCACTCCGTCATCGCCGACCTGTTCGGCCGCGAGGACGCCTTCCAGCGCAACGTCGAGCTGGAGTACCAGCGCAACAAGGAGCGCTACCAGTTCCTGCGCTGGGGCCAGACCGCGTTCAACGAGTTCAAGGTCGTCCCGCCGGGCACCGGCATCGTGCACCAGGTCAACATCGAGTACCTGGCCCGCACGGTGATGGAGCGGGGCGGCCAGGCGTACCCGGACACCGTCGTCGGCACCGACTCGCACACCACCATGGTCAACGGCCTCGGCGTGCTCGGCTGGGGCGTCGGCGGCATCGAGGCCGAGGCCGCGATGCTCGGCCAGCCGGTCAGCATGCTCATCCCGCGGGTCGTCGGCTTCAAGCTGTCCGGCGAGATGCCGGCCGGCACCACCGCCACCGACCTGGTGCTCACCATCACCGAGATGCTGCGCGAGCACGGTGTGGTCGGCAAGTTCGTCGAGTTCTACGGCCCCGGCGTGGGCGCCGTGCCGCTGGCCAACCGGGCCACCATCGGCAACATGTCGCCGGAGTACGGCTCCACCGTCGCGATCTTCCCGATCGACGCCGAGACCGTCCGCTACCTGGAGCTGACCGGCCGCGACCCGCAGCAGGTCGCGCTCGTCGAGGCGTACGCCAAGGAGCAGGGCCTCTGGCACGACCCGGACGCCGAGCCGGAGTACTCCGAGCGCCTCGAGCTGGACCTCGGCACCATCGAGCCGTCGCTGGCCGGCCCGAAGCGCCCGCAGGACCGGGTGCCGCTGGGCAGCGCCAAGACGCTGTTCCGGGCGAAGCTGCCCGAGTACATCGCCGACCACGAGACCGGCGGCGACCCGGGGCGCGAGCCCGGCGTCCCGCAGCAGTCCGTGCCGTACGGCGTGGCCGGCCCCGCCGACCGGGCCAGCGCGGCGTCGTTCCCGGCCAGCGACCCGCCGCAGCCGGAGCCCAACGGCCACGACGACCCCGCGGACAAGCCACGCGACCTGGACACCGCGGCGCTCGGCTCGGGTGGCCGGGCGACCCGGCCGGTACGGGTCACCGGCGAGGACGGCACCGAGTTCGAGCTGGACCACGGCGCCGTGGTGATCGCCGCGATCACCTCCTGCACCAACACCTCCAACCCGCAGGTCATGATCGGCGCCGCGCTGCTGGCCCGCAACGCGGTGGAGAAGGGCCTGTCCCGCAAGCCGTGGGTGAAGACCACCCTGGCGCCGGGCTCCAAGGTGGTCATGGACTACTACGAGCGGGCCGGCCTCACGCCCTACCTGGAGAAGCTCGGCTTCCACCTGGTCGGCTACGGCTGCACCACCTGCATCGGCAACTCCGGCCCGCTGCCGGAGGAGATCTCCGCGGCGGTGAACGAGAACGACCTCGCGGTCGTCTCGGTGCTCTCCGGCAACCGCAACTTCGAGGGCCGGATCAACCCCGACGTCAAGATGAACTACCTGGCGTCCCCGCCGCTGGTGGTCGCGTACGCGCTCGCCGGCACGATGGACATCGACCTGGCCAACGAGCCGCTCGGCGAGGACGCCCAGGGCAACCCGGTGTTCCTGCGCGACATCTGGCCGAACACGGCCGAGATCCAGGACGTCATCGCCTCCGCGATCGGCGCCAGCGGCTTCAGCTCGGCCTACTCGGACGTGTTCGCCGGTGACGAGCGGTGGCAGTCGCTGCCGACCCCGACCGGGGACACCTTCGCCTGGGAGAACGAGTCGACGTACGTCCGCAAGCCCCCGTACTTCGAGGGCATGGAGCGGGAGCCGCAGGCGGTCGGCGACATCACCGGCGCCCGCGTACTGGCCCGGCTGGGCGACTCGGTCACCACCGACCACATCTCCCCGGCCGGCTCGATCAAGCCCGACTCGCCCGCCGGGAAGTACCTGGCCGAGCACGGCGTGCCGCGCCACGAGTTCAACTCGTACGGCTCCCGCCGGGGCAACCACGAGGTGATGATCCGGGGCACCTTCGCCAACATCCGGCTGCGCAACCAGCTGGTGCCCGGCGTCGAGGGCGGCTTCACGGTCAACCACCTGACCGGCGAGCAGACCAGCATCTACGACGCCTCGGTGGCCTACCAGGAGGCGGGTGTCCCGCTGGTCGTCCTGGCCGGCAAGGAGTACGGCTCGGGCTCGTCCCGGGACTGGGCGGCCAAGGGCACGATGCTGCTGGGCGTCAAGGCCGTCATCGCCGAGTCGTACGAGCGCATCCACCGCTCGAACCTGATCGGCATGGGTGTCCTGCCGCTGCAGTTCCCGGCGGGCGAGACCGCCGAGTCGCTGGGCCTCACCGGCACCGAGACCTTCTCGATCGCCGGCGTGACCGCGCTCAACGACGGCGAGACCCCGCGTACGGTCAAGGTCACCACCGACAGCGGGATCGAATTCGACGCGGTGGTCCGCATCGACACCCCGGGTGAGGCCGACTACTACCGGCACGGCGGCATCCTGCAGTACGTGCTGCGGCGCATGATCGCCAGCTGACCCGCCACCGGAACAGGGCCGCTTCCCGAGTTCGGGGAAGCGGCCCTGTTCCGTACCGCCGGTGTACCCGGACCGGAGCCCCTAGTCGGCTTCCCGGCGGGCCTCCAGGGTCTTCATGGCGTGCTCCATCAGCGTGATGAGCACCTCCTTGCCGGACTCCCGCTCCCGCGCGTCGCACAGCAGCACCGGCACACCCGGGTCCAGGTTGAGCGCCGCCTGCACCTCGTCGAGCCGGTACGTCCGGGCCCCCTCGAAGCAGTTGACCGCCACCACGAACGGCGTGCCCCGCCCCTCGAAGTAGTCGATCGAGGGGAAGCAGTCGGCCAGCCGGCGGGTGTCCGCCAGCACCACCGCGCCGAGCGCACCCAACGCCAGCTCGTCCCAGACGAACCAGAAGCGGTCCTGGCCGGGCGTGCCGAACAGGTAGAGCACCAGGTCGTCGCTGATGGTGATGCGGCCGAAGTCCATCGCGACGGTGGTGGTGGTCTTGTCCTCCACACCGGACAGGTCGTCGACGCCGATGCCGCTCTCGGTCAGCACCTCCTCGGTGCGCAGCGGCCGGGTCTCGCTGACGGCGCCGACCATCGTCGTCTTGCCGACGCCGAAACCACCCGCGATCAGGATCTTGAGCGCGGTGGGCAGGGTCGGCGCTCCCGCCGGCCGCTCAGAGGGCCCGTAGTCCATTGATAACCGCCTCGAAAACGCTGTTGTCGGGTAGGCCGGCCGTCGTCCGCGGCTCGCGTACCTGCACGAGCTCGCGGGCCATGAGGTCACCGAGCAGGACACGGACGGTGCCCACCGGGAGGTCCAGGTGGGCGGCGATCTCGGCGACCGACTGCACCCGCTGGCAGAGCCCCACGATGGCCACGTGCTCCGGGCCCAGGCCGATCTCCGGCGCCACGGCCGTCCGGGTGGCGGTCACCAGGGAGATCAGGTCGAACGTGCCGGCGACCGGACGGGCCCGGCCACGCGTCACCGCGTACGGGCGCACCACCGGGCCGGCGTGGTCGTCGACCCACTGGTGCTCCGCGGACTCTCCCCGGACCG
This sequence comes from Actinomycetes bacterium, assembly GCA_023402505.1. GTDB lineage: Bacteria > Actinomycetota > Actinomycetes > Mycobacteriales > Micromonosporaceae > Micromonospora. The sequence goes on along the minus strand of JAEYGD010000479.1, from coordinate 4,276 downwards.
TCATCGCCGCTACTTCCCGGCGACCGGCTGCTCGGTACGCGACGGGGACGCGACGTACTTGCCGACGCGGGTGACCAGCATCGCCATCTCGTACGCGATCAGTCCGACGTCCGCGTCCTCGCTGGCCAGGACCGCGAGGCACGCGTTACGACCGGCGGCGGTGACGAACAGGAACGACGACTGCATCTCGATGATCGTCTGTTGCACCTGGCCACCACCGAACCGCTTGCCGGCGCCCCGCGCGAGACTCTGGATGCCGGCCGCCATGGCGGCCAGGTGCTCGCCGTCGTCCCGGGTCAACCCCCGGGAGGACGCCATCAGTAGGCCGTCCGTCGACAGCGCGACCGCGTGCTCGGCCTGCTTCACCCGGCCGACAAGATCGTCCAGCAACCACGTCAGGTCGGCCGTCGAAGCCGTCTTCTGCGTCACTCGTCGCCCTCTTCTCCCCCGGCGCTGCTCGCCGGCTCGTCTTCGGCTGGCTGTCACGCCGGGGGCGTCACGACGCCTCGCCCGGCGGTGCCGATCAGGTTGCCTGCTGGTCCCCCGGGTCGGGGCCGGCGTCCGGCGGGTCGCCCGCACCGAGCAGCCGGGCCGCGTCGGTGCGACCCCGGCGGGTCCCGGTCTGGTAGGAGCTCATCATCCGGCGCACCTGCTCCGGCGGTCGAACGATGTCGACCGTGTCGGCCTCGGCCGGCTCGTCCCGCAGCTCGGGCGCGATGTTGGCCTGCCGCACGCGCACCGGCAGCCCGGACTCGGTCTGCGGTGACCCGGTCGGCTCCTCGGGGACGTCCGCCGCGGCCGGCTCTTCCGCGACCGCCGTCCCGGCCGGCTCCGTGGGCGCCGTCTCGGGCTCCCCGGACGCCGTCTCGGCGGGCGCCGTCGCGGGCTCCGCGGGCGCCGCTCCGGCGGGCACTGTCGTGGCCGGCGGCGTCCCGACGTGGGTCTCCGGGGCGGCGGTCGTCGCGGACTCGGCGGTGACCGGCAGACTGGCCGGGACCGTCGGGCCGTCGAGTGCTCCGCTCCCGCCCCTGGGGCGGACCGGCAGCGCTTCGGAGGTCGCCTCGGCCAGCGCACGACCCCGCGACCGCACCGGCAAACCGTCGTCGACACCGGACTCGGGCACCGGCCGTGGCCGTGGTGCGGCGGGCGGCTCGGCCAGGGCCACCGGGGCCGACGGAGCCGGACGCTCCTCGGCTGCCACGCCGCCCCCGGCCGGAAGGCCCGCCGTGCCGCCGGTGCCCGCCAGGAAGCCTCCCGACGTGCTCGCGTCGTCCTCGGCGGTCACCAGTTCGCCGGGGATCAGCACCACCGCCGTCGTGCCGCCGTACGCGGACTCCTTCAGCTGCACCCGTACGCCGTGCCGCTCGGTCAGCCGGCTCACCACGTACAGGCCCAGCCGCGAGGCGTTGGCCAGGTTCAGTTCGGACCGGTCGACGATGCGCTGGTTCGCGGCGGCGAGGTCGTCCTCGCTCATGCCGAGGCCCCGGTCCTCGATCTCGATGACGAAGCCGTTGGCGACCAGTTGGCCCCGCACCTCGACGATGGTGTGCGGCGGCGAGAACGACAGGCCGTTCTCGATCAGCTCGGCGAGCAGGTGGATGACGTCACCGACCGCCCGGCCCGCGAGCGAGACCGCACCGATCGGCAGCACGGTCACCCGCGTGTAGTCCTCCACCTCGGCCACCGCGCCCCGGACCACGTCGACCATCGGCACGTTGCGCCGCCAGGCCCGGCCGGGCGTGGCGCCGGAGAGCACGATGAGGTTCTCCGCGTTGCGCCGCATCCGGGTCGCCAGGTGGTCGACCCGGAACAGGTCCTCCAGTTCCTCCGCGTCCTGCTCGCGCCGCTCCATCGCGTCGAGCAACGTGAGCTGGCGGTGGACCAGCGCCTGCGTACGCCGGGCGAGGCTGAGGAACACCTCGCGTACGTTGCGGCGCAGCTCGGCCTGCTCGACGGCGGTGCGGATCGCCGTCTCCTGGACGGCGTTGAACGCCTTGCCCACCTGGCCGATCTCGTCGTCGCCGAACTCCAGCGGCGGTGCCTCGGCGGCGACGTCCACGTCGTCGCCGCGACCGAGGCGTTCGACCACGCTCGGCAGCCGCTCGTGGGCGAGCCGGAACGCCGCATCCCGCAGCCGCTCCAACTGCGCCAGCACGGCCCGCGCGGTGGTGATGGACACGACGATCGAGGCGATGACGGCGAGCAGACCGAGACCGGCGGCGAGCACCAGGCGCAGGATCACGCCGACGGCGATCGGGATGGCCCGCTCGACCAGCGCGTCGCCCGCCGTGAGGATGAAGCGCTGCTGCTCCTCCATGGCGGGATCCACGGCGGCGCGCCACTGCTCGGCCGACAACGGGAGCGTGCCGGAGGCCCGCGTGTCCCGCAGCAGCTTGTCCTCCTGCGCGCGCAGCGCGGTGGCGGTGGCACCCGACTGCAGCGCCTCGTACTGCTCGCGGTCCCCGTCGGGCAGGTCGGCCCGGGCCCGGTCGTCCAGGTACCGGTGCACGCCGACCGCACGGGAGAGGGCCACGACCTCCTCCGGGGTGATCCGCCCGGCGGCGAGCACCCCGGTGACCAGGGCGTCCTCCTGCGAGATGAGCTCACGCGCCTGGACGAGCTGGATCAGCGTCCGGGTGTCCTGCGCGAACTGCTCGTCGTCCAGGTTGCCCAGTGACCGGTACATCGCGAGCAGCTCGTCGATCAGGTCCGTGTACGCCTCGGCCGCGGCGGCCCGGTCGACCTGGCGGCTCTGCACGGAGTCGCGGACCTCGTCCAGACGGTCCAGCCGGGCGAGGACGGTGTCGATCTGCTGCTGGCTGTCGTCGCTGGCCGCGATGGAGACCCACCAGCCCCGCGCGGACGACCGGAACTCGTCGACCACGACCTGCGTGCGGCTCCACTGCTCGGAGAACTGGTCGTTGCCGGACCCGCCGGGCGCGCCCAGGTATGCGGTCGCCGCCCGTCGCTCCGCCTGCAACTCGAGGATGAGCGGCTCGCCCGGCTGCGCCACCCGGGAGTCCAGGGTCTGCACCCACAGCAGGTTGGCGCCCTCACGCAGGGTCACCCACGCGGCGAACGCCCACAGCGCGACGAGTGACGCCAGCAGGGCCACGACCTTCCGGCGCAGATTCGAGCTGCGGGAAACCATTGCCACCGTCCCTGCGGGGAGCTTGCTGATGATCGGGTCAACACGTTCAGCACACCGTGTTCCCAACCCGGCGCACGGTAGCAGCGTCCGGACGATCCCTCAAGCGGTGCTGATCATGGACATCGGGGTGGGAACCGGTCAGTTCTCTCCCCCCGCGCCCGGGCCGGCCAGGCACCGTGCGGAAAGCACGGCGGACCGCACGATCAACATCGGACAGTAGAGATCTTTGTCATGCCACAGTGGAGTGTCAAGGTCGGTGGTGGCCGACGCGTCGAGGAAGGCGAGGGCCCGCCCGACGGCCTCCGGTACGCCGGCACGCGTCGGTCGGTTCGTGCCCAGCAGCACGTGCAGCGCGTACGACGTCTCCTCCGCGGTGCCGTGCCACCGCCCCCACGATCCGTCGGACCGCTGCGTGTCCAGCACCCAACCGACCGCCCGGTCGAGGACCGGCGCCGCCGCGTCGACAGCCGCGTACCGGCCGAGGGCGACGGCGGTGCCGGCCGTCGCGTAGTACGGCGACGCGTGCCAGCGGTCCGTCCAGCTGCCGTCCGCCTGCTGGCAGTCGACGAGCCAGCCGGAGACCCGCCGGGCCACCGCGGCGTACCGCTGGTCCCCACCCTCCCGGGCGTGCCAGCCGAACGCCTCGAGCACGTGGGCGTTCGTCGTCACCGACGCGCCGTCCTCCCCGCGCCAGGTGCAGAAGTGCTCCCCGGTGTCGTAGTGGAACAGGCTGTCCGGGGCCAGCGGGTGTCCCAGCCGCGCGAGCGCGTACAGGACGACGGAGGTGGTGTCGGCGTCCGTCGGCAGGCCGGGCGAGGTCGCCGCGCCGGTCGCACCGACCGCGGCGGCTAGGTCGGCGACGAGCAGCGCCGGCACCGCGGGTACGGTTCCGGCACGGGCGAGGTTCGCGAGCACCCACGCCCGCTCGAAGACGCTGATCGGTGTCGTGCAGGGCACCGGGCCACCCTGCCGGCGGACGGCCGCCTCCAGGTACGCCAGGGCGGCGGGTTCCTCGCCCGGCCGGCCGTCCAGCCAGGCGGCGGTCGCCGCGGGCGAGGCCCCCACCGCGCCGGCGACGCTGCGCACCCGATGCGGCGCCGTCCGGCTCACGCCCAGCACCTCGAC
>JAEYGD010000443.1 GCA_023402505.1 Actinomycetes bacterium | reverse complement strand
GGCCGGGCCTGCTGCGCCGGCCCGTGCCGTCGGGCGTCGGGGCGGACGGCGACGTCCAGCCGGACCGCGACCCGCCACAATCGGCGGCCGACACCGCCTGATCCGCCGGCCGTCCACCCAGCCCGATGATGGCGGGCCCGCCGCAGCGCCCGGCGCCCCGGTCCGGTCCAGCGGGCCCCGATCCGCCACGCCGACCGGGTCAGCGGGGGAGGGCGCGGAGGAACCGCTCGGCGATCGGGACCGCGGTGGCGCTGCCGGAGCCGCCCTTCTCGACGAACACGGCGAAGGCGACGTCCCCCTGCCAGCCCACGAACCAGGCGTGGGTGTTCGCCGGATCGTCGTCGTACTCGGCGGTGCCGGTCTTGCCGTGCACCGGGTCGCCGGGCACGTCCCGGAGCGCCGTGCCGGTGCCGGCGGTGACGACCTCACGCATCATCGCGCGCACGGCCTCGACCGGCCCGGCCGGTAACCCGGGCCCGTCGGCGGCCGGCCCGGCCGGCGCCGGGTCCAGCACCAGCTTCGGCTGCACGAACCGGCCCCGGGCGACCGCCGCCGTGGCGGAGGCCATGGCCACCGGGCTGACGATCGTGGTGCCCTGCCCGATCGCCGCGGCGGCCTGCTCGGTCGCGCCGCCGTTCGCGGACACCTTGCCGCTGAACGCGTCCAGGCCCAGGTCCCAGGTGCCCTCCAGGCCCAGCGAACGGCCGGTCACCGCGAGCCCGTCGGCGCCGAGCCGCGGCGCCAGGGCGGTGAACGCGGTGTTGCAGGACTTCGCGAAGTCGGTACGGAACGGGACCGACCCGAGTGCGAAGCCGTCGGAGTTCTTGAAGGCGCGGCCGTCGACCTCATGGGTCTTCGGGCAGTCGACCGGCTGGTCCGGGGTGACCCCGCCCCGCTCCAGCAGGGCCAGCGCGCTGACCATCTTGAAGGTGGAGCCGGGCGGCACCTGGGCGGTGAAGGCGAGATTCTCGCCGGCCGGCCCGGGCCCGTTGGCGGCGGCGAGCACCGCGCCGTCGCTGATCCGGACGGCCACCAGCGCGGCTCGCCGCTTCTCGGCGCGCAGCGCCGCGTCGGCGGCGTTCTGCGTCGCCACGTCGAGCGTGGTCTTCAGCGGCTCGCCCGGCCGGAACTCGCGACGGAACAGCTCAGCGCCGGTCGGGGCGAGGGTGCCCTCCGGACCGGCGCGGTTGACGACGACGGTGAGCCCGGGGACCCCGCGCAGGCGCTCGTCGTACCGGCCCTGGAGACCGCCGTGCCCGACCAGGTCGCCGCGGACGTACCGGTCCGGGTGCTTGGCGAGGTCGTCGGCCTGTGCCGGGTCCACCGTGCCGAGCACCGCCCGGGCGAACTCGCGGGTCGGCGCGAGCTCGAGCTTGTCGGTCGGGAAGCGGGTGCCGGGCAGGTCGTAGATGCGCGGCTTGATCTGCCGGTACGCCTCGTCCCGCAGCGTCACCACCTCGACGCGCGCGTCCGGCTTCGCCTCGGCGAGCCGCTTGGGCAGATCGCCGAGGTCCACCGGAGGAACGAGCGCGGGCCGGATCGCCTTGAACGCCGTGTCGAGCTGCCGGACGACCTTCGGCACGTCCCGCACCTCGCCGGGCACGAGGCTGACCCGGACCACCTGCCGGGGAGCCACCAGCGGCTGGCCGGCCGCGTCCAGCACCGTCGCGCGGGGCCCGGACTCGCGGCGCAGGCCCAACCGGTCGCCCCGGGTGAGCTGCTCGTGCACGATCTGCGGCTCCCAGATCACCTGCCACTCGTCGTTCCCGCCTTGGGCGAGCCGCACCGGCCGGTCGTACGCCCAGCGGGTGTCGCCGGGCAGGGTCCACTCGACGCGGACGGTGGCGGTGGCCGTGCCCGCGGTGATCGTCGACTCCCCGGTGCGGCGCAGCGCCGGCGGCGTGGCGGCCAGCTCCCCCGAGATCTCCTTGATCTCCCGGGCCACGTCGGCGGCCGGCAGGCGGGCGCCGGTGGCGTCGACGAAGCCGACGGCGTTCAGGTCCCCCGACCGCCAGCCCTTCAGGAAGGCGTCGACGCTGCGGTCCGGCCCGTCCTCGCCGGAGCAGGCGACGAGCCCGGAGGCGGCGAGCAGGACGGCGGTGACCACGGCGAGACGTGGTGACGGACGGTTGCGACGCCGGTACGGCAGGCGCATGGTTTTCGACCCCCGAGATTTCGACTTCCTGCACCGTAGTACGACCACGGCGTCCCCCTCGTACCCGTCGAGAGCCGGCGGAGGTAAAGACGGTCCCGCGACGGTGTGATGAACAACCGGCAGCGGGGTATCCCGGGACGGGCCAACCGCGTACCGCAAGCAGGTGAAAGGACGACAGTCCCGAACCGGACGTCCGCACCATGGTCCGCCGACCAAGGCGCGGTTCGGCAGGGCCTATGGTGGGCGGCAGAGTGACCCACAACGCGGTGGGTCGAGGGGAGTGGCACCGATGGACCGGCGTCCGGCTATCAAACCGGGACCCGACCTCCGGCAGGTTGACACCGGCCGGGACGACAACTTCGATTCGGCAACCGATTCCGACGGGTTCGGCCACGTCGACACCGGCGTGACCGGCTTGACCGGTTCGAGCATCGACACCATCTACGACCTGGGCCTGCCCGCTGACGCGCTGGCCGGGGACGCGGAGGACGCGGAGCTCGACGAACCGGTACCCAACGCGGAGCGACTGGTCGCCCAGGCGGTCGCCCTGGCCGGCGACGACCACGACGCGGCGTCGCTGGTCGGCCGCTACTGGCGGTACGCGCCGGACGAGGAGCTGATCGGCTTCACCGCCGAGGAGATGCTCGACGCGGCGCGGGCGCACCGGGAACTCGCCGCGCAGCGGGTGCCCGGCGAGTTGAAGCTGCGGATCCACTCACCCGACGCCGAGCAGCACCACACGGTCGTCGAGATCGTCACCGACGACATGCCGTTCCTGGTGGACTCGGTGACCGCCCTGCTCAACTCGCACCACCTCGACGTGCACCTGCTGGTCCACCCGCTCGTGGTGGTCCGGCGGGAGCCGCTGGGCCGGCTGGTCGAGGTGGCCGCCGACGTGGAGCCCGACGACGCGATCGCCGGCGACCTGGTCGAGAGCTGGATGCGGATCGAGATCGACCCGGTCCGGGACGCCGAGGAGCGGGACAAGCTGCGCCGGGAGCTGCAGCGGGTCCTCACCGACGTGCGGGAGGCCGTCGAGGACTGGCCGAAGATGCGCCAGCGGGCCCTGGCGCTCGCCGACGAGCTGGCCGCCGCCCGCACCAGCGACAACCGCCCGCCGGTGCCGGAGAAGGACATCACCGACTCGGTCGAGCTGCTGCGGTGGCTCGCCCACGACCACTTCACGTTCCTCGGCTACCGGGAGTACCGCCTGGTGGACGCGCCCGGCGAGGACGGCGGCGCCGCGTTGCAGGCCGTACTCGGCACCGGACTGGGGATCCTGCGGTCGGACTCCACCGAGGCGCGGTCGCTGTCGTCGATGACGACGGAGGCGCACGAGAAGGTCACCGAGAAGCGCCTGCTGATCATCACCAAGGCGAACTCGCGGGCCACCGTGCACCGGTCGGCGTACCTGGACTACATCGGGTTCAAGATGTTCGACGAGTCCGGCCAGGTGGTCGGGGAGCGGCGCTTCCTCGGTCTGTTCTCCACCGCCGCGTACCGCACCAGCGTGCGGGAGCTGCCCGTGGTGCGGCGCAAGGTGGCGGAGGTGCTCGACCGGTCGGGCCTGAGCCAGCGCAGCCACTCCGGCAAGGACCTGCTCCAGATCCTGGAGACCTACCCGCGCGACGAGCTGTTCCAGATCAAGACCGACGACCTCTACCACGCGGTCATCGGCGTGCTGCGCATGGCCGGCCGCCGGCAGCTGCGGGTGTTCCTGCGGCGGGACGCGTACGGGCGGTTCATCTCCTGCCTGATCTACCTGCCCCGGGACCGGTTCACCACCCAGAACCGGCTGCGCATGCAGGACATCCTGCTGCGCGAGCTGAACGGCGTCGGGGTCGACTACACGACCCGGGTCACCGAGTCGATGCTCGCGCGGGTGCACTTCATCGTCCGCACCGACCCGACCAAGCCGCCCGGTGACATCGACGCCGACCTGCTCGCCGAGGAGCTGGCCGACGCGACCCGACTCTGGGACGACGACTACCGGCTGGTGCTGGAGCGCAAGCTCGGCGACGAGCAGGCCAAGCACCTGTTCGCGCGGTACGCCGACGCCTTCCCCGAGGGCTACAAGGACGGGCACACGCCGTACGAGGCCATGAAGGACCTGGCGAAGCTGGAGCTGCTGGAGGAGCCCGGCCAGCTGGAGATGCACCTGTTCCGCAAGCAGTTGGCACCGCGCGCCGCCAGCCGCGGGGCGGACGTCGACGAGTCGATGGACGTGCGGTTCAAGGTCTACCGGTACGGCGAGCCGATGATGCTGTCGGCGGTGCTCCCGGTGCTGCACTCGCTCGGCGTGAAGGTGGTCGACGAGCACCCGTACGAGGTGGAGCGCGTCGACGGCCGGATCTGGCTGTACGACTTCGGGCTGCAACTGCCCGAGGGGCACCAGGAACTGGCCGAGGTGCGCCCGCACGTGGAGAACGCCTTCGCGGCGGCGTGGCGGGGCGAGGCCGAGGTGGACGGCTTCAACGAGCTGGTCCTGCGCGGCGGCCTCACCTGGCGGCAGGTGGTGGTGCTGCGGGCGTACGCGAAGTACCTGCGCCAGGCGGGCACGGTCTTCTCGCAGGAGTACATGGAGTCCACGTTCATCGCGTACCCGCGGATCGCGGCCCTGCTGGTGCGGCTGTTCGAGACCCGCTTCGCGCCCGGGGCGACCACGCCGGAGCAGCGCCAGCAGCAGAGCAAGGAGCTGGTGTCCGAACTGCACGACGCGCTGGACGACGTGGCCAGCCTCGACCAGGACCGGATCCTGCGGGCGTACCTGACCCTGATCCAGGCGACCCTGCGGACCAGCTTCTACCAGAAGCGGGCCGACGGGCGGCCGAAGTCGTACGTGGCGCTCAAGCTCGACCCGCAGGCGATCCCGGACCTGCCGGCACCCCGGCCGAAGTTCGAGATCTTCGTCTACTCGCCCCGGTTCGAGGGTGTGCACCTGCGCTTCGGGCCGGTGGCCCGGGGCGGCCTGCGCTGGTCGGACCGCCGGGAGGACTTCCGGACCGAGGTGCTGGGCCTGGTCAAGGCGCAGATGGTGAAGAACGCGGTGATCGTGCCGGTCGGCGCCAAGGGCGGGTTCGTGCTCAAGCAGCGCCCGGGTGACCGGGACGAGGCGGTGGCCTGCTACAAGGAGTTCATCTCCGCGCTGCTGGACGTCACCGACAACATCGTCAGCGGTGAGATCGTGCCGCCGGAGGACGTGGTCCGGCACGACGGCGACGACCCGTACATGGTGGTCGCGGCCGACAAGGGCACCGCCACGTTCTCCGACATCGCCAACGAGATCTCCACGGCCCACAACTTCTGGATGGGGGACGCGTTCGCCTCCGGTGGTTCGGCCGGCTACGACCACAAGAAGATGGGCATCACCGCGCGTGGCGCGTGGGAGTCGGTGAAGCGGCACTTCCGTGAGCTGGGGCACGACACCCAGACGCAGGACTTCACCGTGGTCGGTGTCGGCGACATGTCCGGCGACGTCTTCGGCAACGGGATGCTGCTGTCGAGGCACATCCGGCTGGTGGCCGCCTTCGACCACCGGCACATCTTCCTGGACCCGGACCCGGACGCCGCGACCTCCTTCGAGGAGCGCAGGCGGCTGTTCGACCTGCCCCGGTCGTCGTGGGAGGACTACAACGCCGAGCTGATCTCGGCCGGCGGCGGCGTGTACCCGCGTGCCGCCAAGTCGGTGCCGATCTCACCGCAGGTGCGCGCGGTGCTCGGCCTCGACGACGACGTGGCGCAGCTCAGCCCGCAGGAGCTGATGAAGGCGATCCTCACCGCGCCGGTCGACCTGTTCTGGAACGGCGGCATCGGCACCTACGTGAAGGCGTCGAGCCAGACCAACGCGGAGGTGGGCGACAAGTCCAACGACGCGATCCGGGTCGACGGCAAGGACCTGCGCTGCCGGGTCGCCGGCGAGGGCGGCAACCTGGGCTGGACCCAGCTCGGCCGGATCGAGTACGCGCTGGCCGGCGGCCGGATCTACACCGACTTCATCGACAACGCGGCCGGGGTGGACTGCTCGGACCACGAGGTGAACATCAAGATCCTGCTGAACACGGCGGTCGCCGACGGGGAGCTGTCCGTCGCCGAGCGGGACGAGCTGCTCGCCGAGATGACCGACGAGGTCGCCGAGCTGGTGCTGCGGGACAACTACGACCAGGCGCGGGCGATCAACAACGCCCAGGCGCAGGCGGCGTCGCTGCTGCCCGTGCACCGGCGGATGATCAGCGACCTGGAGCGCTCCGGCGCGCTGGACCGGACCCTGGAGGCCCTGCCGCCGGACGAGGAGCTGGCGGTGCGGACCGAGTCCGGCCTGACGGCGCCGGAGTTCGCGGTGCTGCTCGCGTACGTCAAGATCGTCCTGGAGAAGGAGATCCTGGCCGAGGGGCTGGCGGACGAGGAGTGGACGACCGAGCTGCTGGTCAACTACTTCCCGACCCCGATGCGGGAGCGGTTCGCCGACCGGATGGACCGGCACCGGCTGCGCCGGGACATCGTCACCACCGTGCTGGTCAACGAGGCGATCAACCGGGGCGGCATCTCGTTCGTCTTCCGGGTGGTCGAGGAGACCGCGGCCAGCGCCGCGGACGTGCTCCGGGCGTACGTGGTGGTCCGCGAGGTGTTCGGGCTGCGCGAGGTCTGGGACGCCGTGGAGGCGCTGGACAACGACGTCGCCCCCGAGTTGCAGACGGGCGTCTACCTGGACACCCGCCGGCTGCTCGACCGGGCGGTGCGGTGGCTGGTGACGAACCGCCGCTCGCCGATCGACGTGCCGGCGGAGATCGCCCGCCTGCGCGACGGGGTGGCCCGCCTCCTGCCGCAGATGGAGAACCTGTTCTACGGCAGCGAGCGGGAGGCCATCGCGGCGCACATCGAGTCGATGGCGGCCAAGGGCCTGCCGCGGGACCTGGCCCAGCGGACGGTCCGGCTGATGTACAGCTTCGGCCTGCTCGACGTGGTGGAGACCGCGCGGACCAGCGACCGGGACGTGAGCGAGGTGGCGGCGGTCTACTTCGTGCTCTCGGACCGCTTCCGGGTGGACTCGCTGCTGTCGAAGATCTCCCTGCTGCCGCGGGAGGACCGCTGGCAGACCCTCGCGCGGATGGCGTTGCGCTACGACCTGTACGCCGCGCTGGCCGCGCTCACCACCGAGGTGCTGTCCTCCACTCCGGAGACCCTGCCGCCGGACGAGCGGGTGCAGCAGTGGGAGCAGTCGAACGCCACCTCGATCCACCGCGCCCAGCGGGCGATGGGGGAGTTCGACGAGTCGCGCGCCGACCTGGCGGCCCTGTCGGTGCTGCTGCGCCAGATCCGTACGCTGGTGCGGACCTCGGCGGCGGCCTGACGCCGCGCGGCCCGGCGGTCGGGAGTCCCGGCCGCCCGGCCGCACCCCGGCACGGTCACCA
>JAEYGD010000360.1 GCA_023402505.1 Actinomycetes bacterium | reverse complement strand
GCGCCGGCCGGCCCGCCGCGCCGGCCCGCGTCCACCAGGCCGGCGGCGGCCCGCCGGACGAGCTGGCGTGCCTCGTCGCGCCGCACCCCGCTGGCCCGCAGCAACTCGTTGGCGACGGTCCGGAGCTGGGAGACCACCACCGTCCCGGAGAAACCGATCTCCTGCCGGCAGGCCTCCCCGGCGAGCCGCACCGCCGACAGCGCCCGTTCGCGGGCCCGGACCGGCTCCTCACCGGCCTGGAACTCCCGGTTGAGCAGCCGCACCGCCGTGCCGTACTCCTCGATGGCGGCGGTCAGGTCCGGCGGTACCGGCTCGGCGTCCCGCAGCGCCGTGCTGGCACGCCGGACCAGCGTGCGGCTGTTGCGGTAGGCGCGCTCCATGTGCTCGGCGCCGGTCTGGTAGGCGTACACGATCCGGCGGCGGCGCCACCGCAGCGGAGAGAACCGGACCACCTCCTCGGCGGCGGACACCGCCTCCCGGAGCTGGGTCAGCTTCGACTCCGAGTCGCGCATCCGGTCCAGCAGGGCCTCCGCCCGGCCGGGATCACCGGCGGCGAGCGCCTCGGCGCAGTCGGTCATCTGGCGGGCGAACAGGTCCAGCGCGGAACCGGCGACCCGCCGGATCGTGCGCAGCGGGTTGAGCGGCGCCAGGACCAGCATCACGAACAGCCCCACCAGGCCGCCGACCAGGGCGTTGATCGCGCGGGGAAGCTCCAGGTCCGGGTTGGTCGGGGTGAGCGTCGCCACCAGGACCGCCGTGGCGCCGGCCTGGGTCATCAGCAGGCCGGTGCCCCGGGCGGCGGCCGCGCCGGTGACCGCCAGGAAGACGATCAGCCCGGTCTGCCACGCGCCCGTCCCGATCAGGGCGATCAGCGCGTCGCCGGCCGCGATGCCGACCCCGATGCCGAGGAGCAGCTCGATGGTCCGCAGGGCCCGGCGGGCCAGCGACGCGCCGATCACCGCCACCGCGGCGCCCGGAGCGAACGTGGGCTCCTCGATGCGCAGCAGCTGGTGGGCGATCACCCAGGCGAGCGCCGCCGCGAGCCCGGCCTGGATGCCGATGATCAGGTACGTCCGCAGCCGCCGAAGGCTCCTCCGGCCGGTGCGCTCGACCCGGGTCCGCAGCCGGGGCACCAGGCAGGCCCGGCCGTCATCCCCGACGTCGGACGGCATGGCGGCGGTTACCCGGACCGACGCCGGGCACACCCGCTCAGGCGGGGTACGCGATCGTGCCGGTCAGCGCCACCACGCCCGGCACCCGGGTGTCCTGGCGGAGGAACTGCACGACCACCGGCACCGGGGAGCGCAGCACGCACCCGTACGGCCGGTCGAGGCGGACCGCCTCCGGGTCGATCAGGTCGTTGACCCGGACGTGCCGGATCCGCCGGGCGCCGACCACGATCCGGTACGGCCCCACCGGCTCGGCGTCCTCGTAGTAGAAGTCCAGGCTCAGCTCGGCGTCCCGGCCGGCGGCGTTGAGCACGCAGAACTGGTCGAAGCCGGTGAACTCCGGCTCGTGGCCGTGGCTGGGGAACGGCACCCGCCCGCCGGGCACCACCCACGTCCGCGCGCCGATGTCGCCCGTCACCCCTCCTCCAGCAGCCGGGCCAGGTCCGGGCCGAGGAACACGCCGTCCGGGTCGAGCCGGCGCCGCACCGCCTGGAAGTCGTCCCACCGCGGGTAGAGGGGACGCAGCTCCCGGGCGGTCAGCCAGTGCTTCTTGCCCCAGTGCGGCCGGCCTCCGTACCGGCGGAAGACCGCCTCCATGTCACGGAAGTACTCCTCGTACGGCAGCGAGGTGTTCTGGAGGCAGGCGATGGTGGTGGTGAGCCGCCCGTAGGCGTTGCTCAGCCAGATGTCGTCGGACGCGATGCTGCGCACCAGCACCCGCCAGCCCACGTCCCGGCGGTGCCGCTCGCGGATCCGCCGCCGCACCTCCGCGAAGCACGCCGGGAACGCCTCGGACGGGAGCATGTACTCGATCTCCTCGAACCGCAGCTCCCGGCTCCGGGGGATGGTCCGGTGGGTCGGGCCGACCGCCATCTCGCGCGGCTCCTCCCACGGCTCGTAGCCGGGCACCCGGCGCGCGGCCCACGGGCGGTCGGCGTCCTCGTCGTCCACCCGGTTGATCGTGCGGACCTGGGTGAGGTCGCTGCGCGGGTACCAGTAGAAGTCCATGTTGCGGTTGGTGTGCTGCAGTTCGGCGAGGTGGTCCAGGGTCCACTCCACCGGGGCGCACCACACGCGCCGGCGCAGCTCGTAGCGGGGCTGCACGTCCAGGGTGACCTGGGTGACGACGCCGAGCGCGCCGAGGGAGAGCCGGACGGCGGGCAGCAGCTCCGGGTTGCGGTCGGCGGAGACGTCCAGCACCTCGCCGGTGCCGGTGACCAGGCGGACGCCGGCGACCTGGGTGCTCAGGTTCCCGAAGCCGAGCCCGGTGCCGTGGGTGCCGGTGGCGGTCGCTCCGGCGATGGACTGGTAGTCCACGTCGCCCAGGTTCTCCATCGCCAGGCCGGCGTCGTAGAGCCGCTCCCCCAGCACCTTCAGCTTGGTGCCGGCCCAGGCGGTGGCCCGCGCGCCGTCGTCGTGCGGCACACCGGACAGCCGGTCGAGGCTCAGCAGGATCCCGTCGGTGCGTACCAGCGGGCTCGACGAGTGCCCCGAGCCGACCGGCCGGATGGTCGTGCCGCTGTCCCGGGCACGCCGGACGAGGTCGCACACCTCCGCCTCGCTGCCGGGTTCGGCCAGCTCGGCGGGGGTGAACGTGAGGCTGCCGGACCAGTTGACGAACTCCACCGCACCTCCCGGGCCCGGCGCATACCCGGCGTACCCGGGCGGAAACCGGCCGGATCATCTCGGCGGCGGATTGAACGGCAGCGGGCCGGCATTCGTAGGTTCGGATGGAGGAGATGCCATGAAGCGGATAACCCCGATCC
>JAEYGD010000343.1 GCA_023402505.1 Actinomycetes bacterium | reverse complement strand
GCCAGGCGGCCCAGCACGACATCAGAGGCGTCGATGACGTGCCACTGACGCTCGATCTCACCCGGCTTCGGGCTGTACGTACGCACAGGTCTACCTTGTCTCGTCGTCGGTCTGGGGTCGCGCGCCGGGTGACCAGGGATTCCCGGGTGACCAAGGATTCCAGGACGAACCAACGCGCACGAACGACCAAGCGTACCTCAGGCGGCACGCCCCTAGATGTCGCACAACAGCAGGTAACGATACCCAACGCCGCGCCGGCCGGTCAAAACGGGGTCCCACCGGCACCCTGGCACCCCGCCCGGTGACCCGGCTCACACCCGGGCCCGGGCCATCCGCGCGCCCGGCCGCAGGTACGCGGCCCAGGTCACCACGATCAGCACCAGGAAGAACCCCAGGTAGAACCGCAGGGCGGGCTCGATGCCGCCGTGGGTCGACTTCGCCCAGGCGTAACAGATCGGGACCAGGAAGCCGCCGAGGGCACCGACCGACGAGATGACGCCCAGCGCTCCGGCCGCCTGGCGCCGCATCGCCAGCATGACCTCCGGTGAACCGCCGAGGTCCTCCCCCTTGACCTGGAAGATCCGGGAGATCATCCGGTAGGTCGAGCCGTTGCCGATGCCGGTGGCCACGAAAAGCAGCATGAACGCCAGGAAGAAGACGACGAGCCGGCGCTCCTGCACCGACCACAGCGCCAGGTACGCCCCGCCGGCCATCAGCACGAAGCTGGCCACCGTGACCCGGGCGCCGCCGATCGCGTCGGAGAGGCGCCCGCCGAACGGCCGGCAGACCGAGCCCACCGCCGCACCGAGGAACGCCCAGGACAGCGCGATGTCGGGCCGGCCGAACACCCCGCCGAGCAGCGTCGGGAAGGCCGCCGAGTAGCCGATGAACGAGCCGAAGGTGCCGATGTACAGGAACGACATGACCCAGGTGTCCCGGTGCCGCAGGGCCGACCACACCGGTCCGACGTCGGCCTTCGCCTCGACCAGGTTGTCCATGAACAGGTAGGCGCACACCGCCGCGATCACGGCGAGCGGGACGTACATCAGGCCGGCGCGGGCCAGCGCCAGGCCGCCGCCGAGCACGACCACCTGCGGCACCAGGAACTGCACCACGGCGACGCCGATGTTGCCGCCGGCCGCGTTCAGGCCCAGCGCCCAGCCCTTCTCCCGTTCCGGGTAGAAGAAGGAGATGTTCGCCATGCTGGAGGCGAAGTTGCCGCCGCCGAGACCGGCCGTGGCGGCGATCAGCAGCAGCGGCACGAAGCCGATCTCGGGGTGCCGCACCGCCCACGCCAGCCCGGCGCACGGGACGATCAGCAGCAGGGCGGAGACGACCGTCCAGTTCCGTCCGCCGAAGATCGGGACGGCGAAGGTGTACGGCAGCCGCAGCAGCGCGCCGACACCGCTGGGCACGGCGGTCAGCCACAGCGCCTGGCTGGTGGTCAACTGCCAACCGACGTCGTCGAGCCGGACGACCACGATGCTCCAGAGCAGCCACACGGAGAAGCCGACGTGCTCGGCGAAGATCGACCAGATCAGGTTGCGCCGGGCGACGCGGCGGCCGACGGTCTGCCAGAAGCCGTGGTCCTCCGGGGCCCAGTGCCCGATCCACCGGCCGGGCCGGCGTTGCAGGTCGACCTCCCCGGTCCTTCCGCCTGGGGCGGTGGTCATGGTCATCGGGTGCTCCTTCCGGCCGGGCGGCGTAGCGGACGCGCGACACCGGTCCGGCCGGGTCGAGCGATCCCGGCCGAAAGCTAGGCAGCCGCCGTTACCGGAGCGTTCGTCGACGAATTCCGGCAGGCAACGGTGATCGCACCGGGCCGCCGGCCGGCCGGTGAGAAGGAGACGCTCAGAGCTGCTGGAGGATCCGCAGCGCCCGGCCCACCCGCTGCATGGTCGCGGTGTCGGCCACGTCCACGCACTCGGTGAACCACTTCTTCATGGGCGAGGAGAGCCGGTCGGGCATCACCACCCGCTCCCCCATCGGCACCGCGAGGGGCGAGTCGCGCAGCAGCGCCGCCTCGACCACCTCCGCGACGATCACGATGGGCACCGCGGTGGAGTTGTAGACGTCGGAGCTGACGACCAGGCCCAGCCGCTCGCGGGCGCCGGAGATGCGCCAGACCTCGCCCCTACGCAACACGCGGGCGACCGCCGAAGAGCAGGTCGTCGACCAGGCCCACCTCCTGGGCGTCGGCGAGGGCGGCCGACTCCAGGTCGAGGCCGGCCCGACCGACGGCGTCGGCGTGGGCGGCGAAGACCTCGCGCAGCGCCTTCTCCCGGGCGGCCTGGTCCATCCAGGCGGACAGGGAGAGCCCTTCGCGCTTGGCGAACCGCCGGGCCTCCTCGATCGTCTCGTCCGAGAACGACAGGGTCACCTTGGCAGTCATGCCGCTCAGCGTACCCGTTGGTATGACCACCAGTCATCCCTCGTCGCGCCGGCCTGCCCGGCCGTCGGCGGGGTACCGGAGCCGCGCACCTACCGGAGCCGCGCACCGGCGCGGGCTCCGACCGGCGCGCTGCCCCGGTGCGGAGTGAACCGCTCTTGACAGGACCGAAACAAACGGGACCCGGACCGGAAACCGCCCGACGGCACGCTTCTCGGGCATGACACACAGTGCACGACCCGCGACAGCACCGGGGCCGGCGCCCCGGGAAGCGGCGACGCACTGCCCGTACTGCGCGCTGCAGTGCGGCATGACGCTGCGCGAGGACGACGGCCGGGTGACCGTGCTCCCCCGGCAGTTCCCCACCAACCGGGGCGGCCTGTGCCAGAAGGGCTGGACCGCCGCCGACCTGCTCGACCACCCCGAGCGGCTCACCACCCCCCTGCTGCGCGACCCGGCCAGCGGCGAGCTGCGCCCGGCCAGCTGGGACGCCGCCCTGGACCGCGTCGTGGCGGGCATCCGCACCGTCCAGTCCGGATCCGGCCGCGACGCGGTCGCCGTCTTCGGCGGCGGCGGCCTCACCAACGAGAAGGCGTACGCCCTGGGAAAGTTCGCCCGGGTGGCGCTGCGGACCCGGCACGTCGACTACAACGGACGCTTCTGCATGTCCTCGGCGGCGGCCGCCGGGATGCGCGCCTTCGGCGTCGACCGGGGCCTGCCCTTCCCGCTGTCCGACCTGGGAACGGCCGACACCCTGCTGCTGGTCGGCGCGAACCCCGCCGAGACGATGCCCCCACTCGTACGCTGGCTCACCGAGCAGCGCCGCCGCGGCGGGAAACTCATCGTCGTCGACCCCCGGGCCACCGCCACCGCCCGCCTCGCCGACCTGCACCTGCAACCCCTGCCCGGCACCGACCTGGCCGTCGCGAACGCCCTGCTGCACATCGCGCTCACCGAAGGGCTCGTCGACCGGGACTACGTCGCCGCCCGCACCACCGGCTTCGAGGACGTCCGCCGGGCCGTCGCCGGCTGGTGGCCGGCCCGCGCCGAAGCGCTCTCCGGCGTGCCGGTGGCCGACCTGGAGGCGACCGCCCGGGCACTGGGCGGCGCCGAGCGGGCCGTCATCCTCACCGCACGCGGCGCCGAGCAGCACGCCAAGGGCGTCGACACGGTCACCGCGTACGTCAACCTGGCCCTCGCCCTCGGCCTGCCCGGCCGCCCCGGCTCCGGGTACGGCTGCCTGACCGGACAGGGCAACGGCCAGGGTGGCCGGGAGCACGGGCAGAAAGCCGACCAGCTCCCCGGTTACCGCCGCATCGACGACCCCGCCGCCCGGGCACACGTGGCCGGTGTGTGGGGCGTCCCGCCCGAGGACCTGCCCGGCCCGGGGGTTCCCGCGTACCGGCTGCTCGACTCGCTCGGCACCCCGGACGGGCCGAAGGCGCTGCTGGTCTTCGGCTCCAACCCGGTGGTCTCCGCGCCCCGGGCCGCCCGGATCGAGGGCCGGCTGCGCGACCTGGACCTGCTGGTGGTCGCCGACCTCCTGCTCTCCGAGACGGCCGCGCTCGCCGACGTGGTGCTGCCGACCGCCCAGTGGGCCGAGGAGGACGGCACGATGACCAACCTGGAGGGTCGCGTCCTGCGCCGCAGGGCGCTGCGCGAGCCGCCCCCCGGCGTCCGCACCGACCTGGCGATCCTCGCCGACCTCGCCGCCCGCCTGGCCGGCCCGGACCCGGCCCGGTCCGGCGTCGCGGGGCGCTTCCTGCCACCCGGACCGGCGGCGGTGTTCGACGAGCTGCGGCGGGCGTCGGCCGGCGGCATCGCCGACTACGCCGGGATCACCTGGGAGCGGATCGACGCGCACGACGGCGCGTACTGGCCCTGCCCGGACCCCGACGGGCCGGACACGCCCCGGCTGTTCGGGGAGCGTTTCCCCACCCCCGACGGGCGGGCCCGGTTCCACGTCGTCGAGCACCGGCCCCCCGCCGAGGAGGTGTGCGACGCGTACCCGCTGCACTTCACCACCGGCCGGGTGCTCGCGCAGTACCAGTCGGGCGCCCAGACCCGGCGGGTGCCGGCGCTGCGCAGGGCCGCCCCGGAGGCCTTCGTGGAGCTGCACCCCGACCTGGCCGGCCGGCTCGGGGTGGCCGACGGCGAACCGGTCCGGGTGGTCTCCCGGCGCGGCGAGATGGTCGCGCCGGCCCGGCTCAGCCCGGCGATCCGCCCGGACACCGTCTTCGCGCCGTTCCACTGGGGTGGCGCCGCCCGCGCCAACTCGGTCACCAACGACGCCGTCGACCCGGTCTCCGGGATGCCGGAATTCAAGGTCTGCGCCGTACGCGTGGAGAGGGTGGGGCGGCCGTGACCGAGCGGATCGTGATCGTCGGCAACGGGATGGCCGGCGCCCGGCTCGCCGGTGAGCTGCACGCGCGGGGCGGGGACCGGAAGGTCACCGTGCTCGGGGCCGAGCCGCACCGCGCGTACAACCGGATCATGCTCTCCGCGCTGCTCGCCGGGCGGATCGGCGAGCCCGACGTGGAGCTGGCCGAGGTCGCCGGGCAGGGGGTGGACCTGCGGACCGGGGTGACCGTCACGGCCGTCGACCGGGCCGGGCGGGAGGTCCGCACCGACGACGGCGACCGGATCCGGTACGACCACCTAGTGCTCGCCACCGGCAGCCGCGCCCTCGTGCCGCCGCTGGCCGGACTCGACGGCCCGCGACTGCCGGACCGGGTGGTGCCGTTCCGCACCCTCGACGACTGCCGGCGCATCCTCGCCGTGGCCGGGCGGGCCCGCCGCGTCCTGGTGCTCGGCGGTGGGCTGCTCGGCCTGGAGGCCGCCCGGGGACTCGCCGCCCGGGGACTCGACGTGGCGGTGGTGCACCCGGTGCCGTACCTGATGGAACGGCAGCTCGACCCACCGGGCGCCGCCGTGCTCGCGCGGACGCTCGCCGGACTCGGCGTGACCACCCACCTGGCGGTCCCCGCCACCGGGGTGGCCGCCGACGCGCACGGCGTCCGCCTCGACCTGGCCGACGGCCGGTCGCTCGACGCCGACCTGCTCGTGCTGTCCTGCGGGGTACGCCCCGACACCGCGCTCGCCGCGGCGGCCGGCCTGGCCGTCGAGCGGGGCGTGCTCGTGGACGACCGGCTGCGGACCAGCGACCGGCACGTCTCGGCGCTCGGCGACTGTGCCCAGCACGACGGCACCCTGACCGGCCTGGTCGCCCCGGCGTGGGCGCAGGCGCGGGTGCTGGCCCAGGTGCTCACCGGGGAGGACCCGCTGGCCCGGTACCGGCCGAGACCGGTGGTCACCCGGCTCAAGGCGGCCGGCATCGACCTGGCCGCGATGGGCGACCCCGGCGGCGACGGGCCCGGCGAGGAACTGACCTTCGCCGACCCGGCCCGGGGCACGTACGCCCGGCTGCGCATCCACGACGAGCGGCTGACCAGCGCGATCCTGCTCGGCGACAACCCGGCCGTGGGCAGGGTCATCCAACTGTTCGACCGGGGGCAGCCGGTGCCCGCCGACCGGCGGTCGCTGCTGCTCGGCCGGTCGTTCGGCGCGGCCCCCGCCGAACCGGCCGCGACACCGGCGCTGATGCCGGACGCGGCGACGGTCTGCCAGTGCAACAACGTCAGCAAGGGAACGCTGGTGCGCCGCTGGCGTTCCGGGGCCCGGACGGTCGACGCGGTGGTGGCGGCGACCCGGGCCGGTACGGGCTGCGGCGGCTGCCGGGACGCCGTCGCCGGCATCGTCGGGTGGCTGTCCGAGGTGGACTCGGTGGAGGTGGAACGATGAGGCAACTGGTCGTCGTCGGCAACGGCATGGTCGGGCAGCGGTTCGTGGACGCGTTGCGGGCCCGTGACGCCGACGGCCGCTGGCGGGTCACCGTGCTCGGCGAGGAGAGCAGGCCCGCGTACGACCGGGTGCGGCTGTCCGCGTTCCTGGCCGGTGCGACCGAGGACGAGCTGACCCTGCACACGCCGGACGACGGCGTCGAGCTGCGCCTCGGTGAGCGGGTCACCGCGATCGACCGGGCACGGCGCGTGGTGTCGACCGCCGCCGGCGAGTACCCGTACGACGCCCTGGTGCTGGCCACCGGCTCGTACGCCTTCGTACCGCCGGTCGACGGCACGGACCTGCCCGGGGTGTTCGTGTACCGCACCCTCGACGACCTGGCCGCGATCCGGGACCACGCGCGGGGTCGGCGTACCGGGGCGGTGATCGGCGGTGGCCTGCTCGGCCTGGAGGCGGCGAACGCGCTGCGGCTGCTCGGGCTCGCCACCAGCGTGGTGGAGTTCGCGCCGCGCCTGATGCCGGTGCAGGTGGACACGGCCGGCGGCGCGCTGCTCCGCCGGTACGTCGAGGACCTCGGCGTGACCTGCCACCTCGGGGCGGCCACCGGGGCGCTGCGGGCCGGCCCGGACGGTGCGGTGGCGGCGCTGGAGCTGACCGACGGCAGCCGGGTCGACGCCGACCTCGTCGTCGTCGCGGCCGGCATCCGGCCCCGCGACGAGCTGGCCCGGGCGGCCGGCCTGCCGCTCGGCCCCCGTGGCGGGGTGCTGGTCGACGCGGCCTGCCGCAGCGCCGACGAGCGGATCTGGGCGGTCGGCGAGTGCGCGGCGGTCGACGGGACGTGTCACGGCCTGGTCGCGCCCGGGTACGCGATGGCCGAGGTGGTGGCCGACCGGCTGGTCGGGGGCGCCGCCACCTTCCCCGGCGCGGACACCGCCACCAAGCTCAAGCTGCTCGGCGTGGACGTGGCCTCGTTCGGCGACGCGCACGGCACCACCGAGGGCTGCCTCGACGTGACGTTCACCGACCCGGCCACCCGGGTGTACGCGAAGCTGGTCCTCTCCGACGACGCGCGCACCCTGCTCGGCGGTGTGCTGGTCGGCGACGCGGGCGCGTACCCGACGCTGCGCGCCAGTGTCGGC
>JAEYGD010000286.1 GCA_023402505.1 Actinomycetes bacterium | reverse complement strand
GAGATCACGCCCGAGGTGGCCGACTCGCCCCGCTCCACCATCGTCGAACAGGTCGCCAACGGGGTCTCCGTGCGGATGGCCGTGCTCTACCTGCTGCTCGGAGGGAACAACCGGTGACCGCGTACCTGATCACCAACGTGAGTGTCGTCGGCGCCGCGCCGACCGACCTGCTGATCCGCGACGGCGTCGTGGCCGAGACCGGCGCGGGACTCGTCGCGGCGGACGCCACCGTCGTCGACGGCACCGGCCTGGTGGCCCTGCCCGGCCTGGTCGACCTGCACACCCACCTGCGCGAGCCCGGCCGGGAGGACGCCGAGACCGTCGAGACCGGGTCCCGGGCGGCGGCGCTGGGCGGCTACACGGCGGTGTGCGCGATGGCCAACACCTCCCCGGTCGCCGACACCGCCGGCGTCGTAGAGCAGGTCTGGCGGCTCGGCCGCGAGGCCGGGCTGGTCGACGTGCAGCCGATCGGCGCGGTGACCGTCGGCCTGGCCGGCGAGCACCTGGCGGAACTGGGCGCGATGGCCGACTCCGCCGCCCGGGTGCGGATCTTCTCCGACGACGGGCACTGCGTCGCCGACCCGCGGCTGATGCGCCGCGCCCTGGAGTACGTGAAGGCGTTCGACGGCGTCATCGCCCAGCACGCGGAGGAGCCCCGGCTGACCGAGGGCGCCCAGATGCACGAGGGCGAGGTGTCCACCCGCCTCGGCCTCACCGGCTGGCCGGCGGTCGCCGAGGAGGCGATCATCGCCCGGGACGTGCTGCTCGCCGAGCACGTCGGCAGCCGCCTGCACATCTGCCACGTCTCCACCGCCGGCAGCGTCGAGGTGCTGCGCCAGGCCAAGGCGCGGGGTGTGCGGGTCACCGCCGAGGTCACGCCGCACCACCTGCTGCTGACCGACGAGGTCGTGAGCGGGAGGAGTGAGCTTGCGGGCCCCGCACTCGCGAACAACTGGAGCCCAGCGGGAAGCTACGACCCGGTCTTCAAGGTCAACCCGCCGCTGCGTACCGCCGCCGACGTCGAGGCGCTGCGCGCCGCGCTGGCCGAGGGCGTCGTCGACATCGTCGCCACCGACCACGCCCCGCACGCCGTGGAGGACAAGGAGTGCGAGTGGGCGTACGCCCGGCCGGGGATGCTCGGCCTGGAGACGGCGCTGTCGATCGCGCTGGACGTGCTCGGCCCGCAGTGGGACCTGATCGCCGAGCGGATGTCCCGGGCGCCGGCCCGGATCGCCGGGCTGGCCGAGCACGGGCAGGACCCGGCGCCGGGCGTGCCGGCCAACCTGACCCTGGTCGACCCGGCCGCCCGACGCACGATCGAGCCGGCCGAGCTGGCCAGCCGCAGCCGCAACACCCCGTACGCCCGCATGACGCTGCCGGGTCGCATCGTGGCGACCTTCCTGCGCGGTGAGGCGACGGTCCTGGACGGAAAGGCTGTCAAGTGATCCGAGCGAGCCGCAGCATGGCGAAGCGTAGATCGGCGATCCTCGTCCTGGAGGACGGGCGCACGTTCCACGGCGAGGCGTACGGCAGCGTCGGGGAGACCTTCGGCGAGGCGGTCTTCAACACCGGCATGACCGGCTACCAGGAGACGCTGACCGATCCGTCGTACCACCGGCAGGTGGTGGTGCAGACCGCGCCGCACATCGGCAACACCGGGGTCAACGGCGAGGACGACGAGTCCGGCCGGATCTGGGTGGCCGGGTACGTGGTCCGCGATCCCGCCCGGATCGGCTCGAACTGGCGCGCGACCGGCGGCCTGGAGGACCGGCTCGCCGCCGAGGGCGTGGTCGGCATCAGCGGTGTCGACACCCGGGCGCTGACCCGGCACCTGCGTGAGCGCGGCGCCATGCGGGTCGGTGTGTCCAGCGTCGAGACCGACCCGCGGGCCCTGTTGGCGCGGGTGCGGCAGTCGCCGCAGATGGTCGGCGCGGACCTGTCCGCCGAGGTGACCACGGCACAGCCGTACGTGGTCGAGGCGCAGGGGGAGCACCGCTTCACCGTCGCCGCCCTGGACCTGGGCATCAAGCGCAACGTGCCGCGGCGGCTCGCGGCGCGCGGCGTCACCACCCATGTGCTGCCGGCCGGTTCGCGCATCGAGGATCTGCTCGCCACGGGCGCGGACGCGGTGTTCTTCTCGCCCGGCCCGGGCGACCCGGCGACCGCCGACGGGCCGGTGGCGTTGGCCCGCGAGGTGCTGACCCGGCGGGTGCCGCTGTTCGGCATCTGCTTCGGCAGCCAGATCCTGGGGCGGGCACTGGGCTTCGGGACCTACAAGCTGGGCTACGGCCACCGCGGCATCAACCAGCCGGTGCTCGACCGGGCCACCGGCAAGGTCGAGGTGACCAGCCACAACCACGGCTTCGCCGTCGCGTTCCCGGGCGCCGAGCCGGGGGCGGTCGTACCGGACCGGGTCGTCGACACCGAGTTCGGCGGGGTCGAGGTCTCGCACGTGTGCCTCAACGACAACGTGGTCGAGGGCCTGCGGGCCAGGGACGTGCCCGCGTTCACCGTCCAGTACCACCCGGAGGCGGCGGCGGGTCCGCACGACGCGGACTACCTCTTCGACCGTTTCGCCGAGCTCATCGAGGGGCGTGCCCATGCCTAAGCGGACCGATCTCAAGCACGTCCTGGTGATCGGCTCCGGGCCGATCGTCATCGGGCAGGCCTGCGAGTTCGACTACTCGGGCACGCAGGCGTGCCGGGTGCTGCGCAGCGAGGGGATCCGGGTCAGCCTGGTCAACTCGAACCCGGCGACGATCATGACCGACCCGGAGTTCGCCGACGCCACGTACGTCGAGCCGATCACCCCGGAGTTCGTCGAGCTGGTCATCGCCAAGGAGCGCCCGGACGCGGTGCTGCCCACCCTGGGCGGCCAGACCGCGCTGAACACGGCTGTCGCGCTGCACGAGGCGGGCGTGCTGGAGAAGTACGGCGTCGAGCTGATCGGCGCCAACATCGACGCGATCCGTCGCGGCGAGGACCGGCAGCTGTTCAAGGACATCGTCGCCAAGGCGGGGGTCCGGCTCGGCGTCGAGGATCCGGCGGCGCTGGTGCCCCGCTCCCGGGTGTGCCACTCGATGGACGAGGTCCGGGAGACGGTCGGTGAGCTGGGCCTGCCGGTGGTGATCCGGCCGTCGTTCACGATGGGCGGCCTCGGCTCCGGGATGGCGCACACCGACGAGGACCTGGAGCGCATCGCCGGCGCCGGGTTGGCCGCCAGCCCGGTGCACGAGGTGCTCATCGAGGAGAGCGTGCTCGGCTGGAAGGAGTACGAGCTGGAGCTGATGCGCGACCGCCACGACAACGTGGTGGTCGTCTGCTCCATCGAGAACGTCGACCCGATGGGCGTGCACACCGGTGACAGTGTCACCGTGGCCCCGGCCATGACGCTGACCGACCGGGAGTACCAGCGCCTGCGCGACCTCGGCATCGCCGTGCTGCGCGAGGTCGGTGTGGACACCGGCGGCTGCAACATCCAGTTCGCGGTCAACCCGGCCGACGGTCGCATCGTCGTGATCGAGATGAACCCCCGGGTGTCCCGCTCGTCGGCGCTGGCCTCGAAGGCGACCGGTTTCCCGATCGCGAAGATCGCGGCGAAGCTCGCCATCGGCTACACCCTCGACGAGATCCCCAACGACATCACCCTGAAGACCCCGGCGGCGTTCGAGCCCACCCTGGACTACGTGGTGGTGAAGATCCCCCGGTTCGCGTTCGAGAAGTTCCCCGGCGCCGACCCGGAGCTGACCACCACGATGAAGTCCGTCGGGGAGGCGATGAGCCTGGGTCGCAACTTCACCGAGGCGCTCAACAAGGCGATGCGGTCGATGGAGACGAAGGCAGGCGGATTCTGGACTGTTCCTGACCCGGTCGTCGCTGCCGCGACGGGCGCGGACCCGGCCGGCGCGACGAAGGAGAACACGCTCGCGGCGTTGCGCATGCCGCACGACGGGCGGCTCTACACCGTCGAGCGGGCGCTGCGGCTGGGCGCGTCGATCGCCGAGGTCGCCACCGCGTCCGGTGGCATGGACCCGTGGTTCCTCGACCAGATCGCCGCCCTGGTGGAGCTGCGGGCCGAGATCGTCGACGCGCCGGTGCTCGACGCCGGCCTGCTGGGCCGGGCGAAGCGGGCCGGCCTGTCCGACCGGCAGTTGGCCGCGCTGCGTCCCGAGCTGGCGGCCGAGGACGGCGTACGCACGCTGCGGCACCGGCTGGGTGTCCGGCCGGTCTACAAGACCGTGGACACCTGCGCCGCCGAGTTCGAGGCGACGACCCCGTACCACTACTCGTCGTACGACTCGGAGACGGAGGTGGCCGGCTCGGCCCGGCCGAAGGTGCTGATCCTCGGTTCCGGGCCGAACCGGATCGGGCAGGGCATCGAGTTCGACTACTCCTGTGTGCACGCCGTGATGGCGTTGCGGGAGGTCGGCTTCGAAACTGTCATGGTCAACTGCAACCCGGAGACGGTGTCCACCGACTACGACACCGCCGACCGGCTCTACTTCGAGCCGTTGACGTTCGAGGACGTCCTCGAGGTGTGGCACGCCGAGGATTCGTCCGGCAGGGCGGCCGGCGGACCCGGCGTGGTCGGGGTGGTCGTGCAGCTGGGCGGCCAGACGCCGCTGGGTCTGGCGCAGCGCCTCAAGGACGCGGGCGTGCCGGTGGTCGGGACCTCCCCGGAGTCGATCCACCTGGCCGAGGAGCGGGGCGCGTTCGGTTCGTTGCTGGCCCGTGCCGGGTTGCGCGCGCCGGCGCACGGCACCGCCACGTCGTACGACGAGGCGAAGGCGATCGCCGACGAGATCGGCTACCCGGTGCTGGTCCGCCCGTCGTACGTGCTGGGCGGGCGGGGCATGGAGATCGTCTACGACGACACCACGCTGCGCGACTACATCGGCCGGGCCACGGACATCTCCCCGGACCACCCGGTGCTGGTCGACCGGTTCCTCGACGACGCCATCGAGATCGACGTGGACGCCCTCTGCGACGCCGACGGCGAGGTCTACCTGGGTGGCGTGATGGAGCACATCGAGGAGGCCGGGATCCACTCCGGCGACTCGTCGTGCGCCCTGCCGCCGATCACGCTCGCCGGTTCGCACGTGGCCCAGGTCCGCCAGTACACCGAGGCGATCGCCCGGGGCATCGGCGTGCGCGGGCTGCTCAACGTGCAGTACGCCCTCAAGGACGACCAGCTGTGGGTGCTGGAGGCCAATCCGCGTGCCTCGCGTACCGTGCCGTTCGTCTCGAAGGCCACGGCGGTGCCGCTGGCGAAGGCGGCGGCCCGTGTCGCGCTCGGCGCCACCATCGCCGAGCTGCGCGCCGAGGGTCTGCTCCCGCCCAGCGGGGACGGCGGTTCGCTGCCGCCGGACGCGCCGATCGCGGTCAAGGAGGCGGTGTTGCCGTTCAAGCGGTTCCGCACGCCGACCGGCAAGGGCATCGACTCGCTGCTCGGGCCGGAGATGAAGTCGACCGGTGAGGTGATGGGCATCGACACGTCCTTCGGGCACGCGTTCGCCAAGTCGCAGTCCGCCGCGTACGGGTCGCTGCCCACGGCGGGGCGGATCTTCGTCTCGGTGGCCAACCGGGACAAGCGCGGAATGATCTTCCCGATCAAGCGTCTCGCGGACCTGGGTTTCGAGATCGTGGCGACCGCCGGCACGGCCGAGGTGCTGCGCCGGCACGGCATCGCCTGCGAGCAGATCCGTAAGCACTACGAGTCGGGTGAGGGTGAGGACGCCGTCTCGCTGATCCTCTCCGGGGACGTGGCGCTGGTGGTGAACACCCCGCAGGGTTCGGGTGCGAGCGCCCGCTCGGACGGGTACGAGATCCGCAGCGCCGCGGTGACTGCCGACATCCCCTGCATCACGACGGTCCCCGGTGCCGCAGCCGCGGTGATGGGCATCGAAGCCCGCATCCGTGGGGACATGCAGGTCCGCCCGTTGCAGGCCCTGCACGCCTCGCTGCGAGCCCCGAGGTGAACGCCCCACCCGCATTGATCATGAAGTTGACGGGTGAGTCGATCTCCACTGAACCCGCCAACTCCATGATCGACGGGACCGGAGCGGGAGTGGCGGGGTGATCTTCGAGCGGACGGTTCGGCCCCTGTTGTTCCGGGTGGGGCGGGGGGACGCGGAGGCGGCGCACGAGTTCACGTTGCGGCGGCTCGCCGGCCTCGCCCGCTCGCCCCGTGCGCTGGCCGCCCTGCGGGCCCGGTACGCCGTGGCGGCGCCCCGGACCGTGTTCGGTGTCCGGTTCCCGAACCCGGTGGGGCTGGCCGCCGGGATGGACAAGGACGGGGTGGCGCTGCCGGCCTGGCCGGCGCTGGGCTTCGGGTTCGTCGAGGTCGGCACGGTCACCGCGCACCCGCAGCCGGGCAACCCCCGGCCACGGCTGTTCCGGCTGCGCGACAGCGAGGCCGTGGTGAACCGGATGGGCTTCAACAACGCCGGCGCCGGGGCGCTGGCGGCGCGGCTGGCGGCACTGCCCCGCCCGATCGGGGTGCCGCTGGGCATCTCGCTCGGCAAGTCCAAGGTCACGCCGCTGGAGGACGCGGTCGAGGACTACCGGGCGTCGTACCGCGCCCTGCGCGAGCACGGCGACTACTTCGCGGTCAACGTCTCCTCGCCGAACACCCCGGGCCTGCGGTCGTTGCAGGACCGGTCGCATCTCGACGCGCTGCTGGCGGCCCTGGTGGGGGAGAAGCCGGTGCTGGTGAAGATCGCGCCGGACCTCACCGAGCCGGCGATCGCGGAGCTGCTGGAGGTCTGCCTGACCCGGGGCGCGGCCGGGGTGATCGCCACCAACACGACCCTCGCCCGCGACGGGCTGGCCCCGACCGACCGGGAACGCGGCGCCGAGACGGGCGGGCTGTCCGGGCGGCCGCTGGCGGCCCGGGCGCGGGAGGTGGTCGCGTTCGTGCACCGGGAGACCGGCGGCCGGCTGCCGGTCGTCGGCGTCGGCGGCATCACCACCCCCGACGACGCCGCGCGGATGTTCGACGCCGGCGCCGCCCTGATCCAGCTCTACACCGGTTTCATCTACCGCGGTCCGGCGCTGGTCCGCACGGCCGCCGCCCGCGCCGCCCCAACCCGTCCGGAACCCCGCTGACCCCTGGACGATCGTGTACGGCACGGCGCGGAGGCGCGGAACGAGGGCCGCACGGTCGCGGGGGTGAGGAGGGATCCGCCGCCCGGAAGGAGTGCTGTGAGGGCTGAGGAGATTCTCGCCGCGGACGCGGCGCACGTCTGGCACCCGTACGCCGCTGTGCCGCCCGGCAGCGCCCCGTACGTGGTGGAGAGCGCGTCGGGGGTGCGGCTGCGGCTCGCCGACGGTCGGGAGCTGGTCGACGGGATGTCGTCGTGGTGGGCGGCGATCCACGGTTACCGCCATCCGGTGCTGGACGCGGCGGTGACCGGGCAGCTCGGCCGGATGAGCCACGTGATGTTCGGCGGGCTGACCCACGAGCCCGCCGTCACGCTGGCGCGTACCCTCGTCGAGCTGGCCCCGGACGGCCTGGAGCACGTCTTCCTGGCCGATTCCGGCTCGGTGAGCGTCGAGGTGGCCATCAAGATGTGCCTGCAGTACCAGCGTGCCACCGGCCGGCCGGAGCGGCGCCGGCTGGGCACCTGGCGGGGCGGCTACCACGGCGACACGTTCCACCCGATGAGCGTCTGCGACCCCGAGGGCGGCATGCACCACCTGTGGGGGGACGTGCTGCCCCGGCAGGTGTTCGCCCCGGTGCCGCCGGGCGGGTTCGACACGCCGCCCGATCCGGCCTACGAGGCGGCGCTGGCCGACGCGATCGCCCGGCACGCGCACGAGTTGGCCGCCGTCATCGTGGAACCGGTGGTCCAGGGCGCCGGTGGGATGCGGTTCCACCACCCGGCGTACCTGCGGGTGCTGCGGGAGGCGACCCGGGAGCACGGGGTGCTGTTGATCTTCGACGAGATCGCCAGCGGCTTCGGGCGCACCGGCGCGATGTTCGCCGCCGAGCACGCCGGGGTCGCCCCTGACGTCCTCTGTGTGGGCAAGGCTCTCACCGGGGGATACCTGACCCTGGCCGCGGCGTTGTGCACCGCGGAGATCGCGCGGGGGATCTCCGCGGCCGGGGTGCTGGCGCACGGCCCGACGTTCATGGGCAACCCGCTGGCCTGTGCGGTCGCCAACGCCTCGCTGGGGCTGCTGCGGGACGGGGACTGGCCGGGGCGGGTGGCGCGCATCGAGGCGGGCCTGCGGGCCGGCCTGGAGCCGCTGCGCGGCACGCCCGGCGTGGTGGACGTCCGGGTGCTCGGTGCGATCGGGGTGGTGCAGCTCGACCGGGAGGTGGACCTGCCGGCGGCCACCGCCGCCGCTGTCGCCGAGGGCGTCTGGCTGCGGCCGTTCCGCGACCTGGTCTACACCATGCCCCCGTACGTGACCGACGACGCCGACCTGGCCCGGATCGCCGCCGGGGTCGCGGCGGCGGTGAAGGCCGGCTGAGCCGCCGGTCCAGCCGGATGGGGTACGCGCGGCCCGGCCGGGTGCCGGGCGGGAAGCACGCGGACGGCGCCCGCCGCCCGCCGGAGGAGGCGCCCGGTCCGGGCGCGGGAGGGGAAGGTCGTCATGGAGAACTTCGGCGCCCGGTTGCACCGGGCGGTCACCGAGCGGGGGCCGCTCTGCGTGGGCATCGACCCGCATCCGGGTCTACTCGCCCGGTGGGGACTCGACGACGACGTACGCGGCCTGGAGCGGTTCGCGGGCACCGTCGTGGACGCCCTGGGTGACCGGGTCGCGGTGGTCAAGCCCCAGTCGGCCTTCTTCGAGCGTTTCGGCGCCCGTGGCGTCGCAATTCTTGAGTCAACTATCCGACAGTTACGAAATCGGGGCTCGCTCGTTCTGCTCGACGTCAAGCGCGGCGACATCGGTTCGACGGTCGCGGCGTACGCCTCCGCGTACCTCGATCCATCGAGTCCCCTCTATGTCGATGCGGTGACGGCGAGCCCCTACCTCGGCGTCGGCTCGCTCGCCCCGATGTTCGAGCTGGCCGCCGCGCACGGCGGTGGCGTCTTCGTTCTGGCGCTCACCTCCAACCCCGAGGGCGCGACCGTGCAGCGGGCCCGGACGGCCGACGGGCGGACCGTCGCGCAGACCGTGATCGACGAGATTTCCCAGCTCAACGCGGGTGCGCAGCCGCTCGGAAGCGTCGGTCTGGTGGTCGGGGCGACCATCGGCGAGACGGGCCACGACCTCTCCCGCGTCAACGGCCCGCTGCTCGCGCCGGGCCTCGGCGCGCAGGGTGCGACGGCCGCCGACCTGCGGGTCGTCTTCGGGTCCGCGCTGCCCGCCGTGCTCCCCTCGTACTCCCGGGAGGTGCTGGGTGCGGGCCCGGACGAGACCGCGTTGCGGGCCGCCGCGGACCGGGCGTCGGCCGACTGCCGGGCGGCCCTGGCCGGTTCGTGACTGACTGACAACTCGGTCACTTTCCGTTGATCATCGCGCGTCCACGTTGCCGAAAGCTCCGCTGACCGCTAGTTTTCCCCGCGCTGGGAACCACGGACCCCTTGGTTCACAGCGACACCACGTTTCACAGTGCGGCGGTGCGTACGGCCCGTCGCGATAGGGACCTGAGGAGAACTGGTGCCGCTCCCGTCACTGACCCCCGAGCAGCGCGCAGCAGCGCTGGAGAAGGCCGCGGAGATCCGCAAGGCCCGTGCTGAGCTGAAGGAGCAGCTCAAGCAGGGCAAGACCACCCTCGGAGCCGTTCTCGAGCGGGCCGAGTCCGACGACGTCGTCGGCAAGCTGAAGGTGTCCGCCGTCCTGCAGGCGATGCCGGGCATCGGCAAGATCCGGGCGACCCAGATCATGGAGAAGCTCAAGATCGCCGACAGCCGGCGCCTGCGTGGCCTCGGCGAGCAGCAGCGCAAGGCCCTGCTTGGAGAGTTCGCCGCCAACTGAGGTCGGCAGCCGTGTAGAAACAAGCAGTGAGCACGGATGGCGAGGCGCGCTCGGCAACTCGGCTCACTGTCCTGGCCGGGCCCTCGGGTTCCGGCCGGGACGGTGTCGTCGAGCTGGTCCGGGCGCGCTCTCCCGCCGTGTGGACGCCGGTGCCGGTGACCACCCGGCCCCGGCGTGGCCACGAGGTGGACGGCGTCGACCGGGTCTTCCTCGACCCGGCCGGGTTCGAGCGCCTCCTCGCCGCGGGCGGCCTGCTGGAGTGGAGCCGGATGGGCCCGCACCGCCGTGGCACGCCCTACGAGCCGCTGCGGTCCCGGCTGGCCGCCGGTGATCCCGTCCTGCTGCCGCTGGACCTGGCCGGCGCGCTGCTGGTCCGCGTGGCACTGCCGCAGGCCCGGATGGTCCTGCTGCACCCGCCCGGGTACATCCCCGATCCGGTCACCTCGGGACACTTCGAACACACGGTGGTGCACGACCTGACGGAGCGGGTCGTGGACAGGCTGGTAGGATTGTTCGGTTCTTCCTTCCTGGCTCCGGCGCGACCGCGCGTGCGCGGTTGATCGCCAGCACCGCGAGCGGTGTGACAGACACAGAGGTCAACACGTGGGATCCATCACCACCAACCCCGAAGGCATCACCAACCCGCCGATCGACGAGCTTCTCGAGAAGACCACGTCGAAGTACGCGCTGGTCATCTTCGCCGCCAAGCGGGCGCGGCAGGTGAACGCCTACTACAGCCAGCTCGGCGAGGGCCTGCTGGAATACGTCGGCCCGCTGGTCGAGACCACCCCGCAGGAGAAGCCGCTCTCCATCGCGATGCGCGAGATCAACGCGGGCCTGCTCACCGCTGAGCCCACCGACCAGCCGTAACACCCACCTCCGATGTCCCCCCGGATCGTCCTCGGGGTCGGCGGCGGCATCGCCGCGTACAAGGCCTGCGAGCTGCTGCGACTCTTCACCGAGTCGGGTCACCGGGTCCGGGTCGTGCCGACCGCGTCGGCGCTCCGCTTCGTCGGGGCGCCGACCTGGGCGGCCCTGTCCGGGCAGCCGGTGGCCGACGACGTCTGGTCCGACGTGCACGAGGTGCCGCACGTACGGCTCGGCCAGCAGGCCGACCTGGTCGTGGTGGCGCCGGCCACCGCCGACCTGCTCGCCAAGGCCGCCACCGGCCTCGCCGACGACCTGCTGACCAACACCCTGCTCACGGCCCGCTGCCCGGTCGTGCTGGCACCCGCCATGCACACCGAGATGTGGGAGCATCCCGCGACCGCGGCCAACGTCGCCACGCTGCGGGCCCGCGGCGTACGGGTGATCGAGCCGGCGGTGGGCCGGCTCACCGGCGTCGACACCGGCAAGGGGCGGCTGCCCGACCCGGCGGAGATCTTCGCCGTCGCCCGGCGCGCCCTGGCCCGTGGCGCCGCCGCGCCGGCCGACCTGGCGGGCCGGCACGTGGTGGTCACCGCCGGCGGCACCCGGGAACCCCTCGACCCGGTGCGGTTCCTCGGCAACCGGTCCTCCGGCAAACAGGGGTACGCGTTCGCCCGCGCCGCCGTGGCCCGGGGCGCCCGGGTGACCCTGATCGCCGCCAACGTCTCCCTGCCCGATCCGGCCGGCGCGGACCTGGTGCGGGTCGGCACCACCGGCGAGCTGCGCGAGGCGACCCTGAAGGCGGCCACCGAAGCGGACGTGGTGGTCATGGCGGCAGCTCCGGCCGATTTCCGCCCGGCGACGTACGCGACTGGCAAAATCAAGAAGTCGGACGACGGCAGCGCGCCCACCATCGAGCTCGTCACCAACCCGGACATCGCCGCCGAGCTCGGCCAGCGTCGCCGTCCGGAGCAGGTGCTGGTGGTGTTCGCCGCGGAGACCGGCGACGCCGAAGCCAACGGCCGGGCCAAGCTCGCCCGCAAGCGGGCGGACCTCATCGTGATCAACGAGGTCGGCCCGGACAAGGTCTTCGGCGCCGAGACCAACGCGGCGACCGTCATCGGCGCGGACGGCTCGGTCAGCCGGATGCCCGAGCAGGCCAAGGAGGACCTCGCCGACGGCGTCTGGGACCTGGTCGTCGCCCGGCTCGCCGGCCGTTCCTGACAGCTGGGCCGGACACGACCGAACGGGCCACCTCCGGACTCGGATGACTACACTGCCGCGGAACGACTTATCCACAACTTAGGAGTGCCGTGACACGCCGCCTCTTCACGTCCGAATCGGTCACGGAGGGCCACCCGGACAAGATCGCTGATCAGATCAGTGACGGGATTCTGGATGCGCTTCTCGCGGAGGACCCGCGGTCGCGGGTGGCCGTGGAGACGTTGATCACTACGGGTCAGG
>JAEYGD010000283.1 GCA_023402505.1 Actinomycetes bacterium | reverse complement strand
GTGCCGTGCGGTGCGGCTCAGGGCCGGTCGAACGGGGTGTCGAGCCGGCCGCCGGTGCCCACCTGGTTGGAGAGCAGCAGCCCGGGCGCGAGCATGCCGAAACCGAGGGCGAGGTGCAGCCAGTTGTCGGCGTCGTTCACCGGGAGCAGGTTCGCCGCGCTGTCCCGGTTGATGGCGAAGCCGTACAGCCAGAGGCCGAGGTAGAGGGCGCCGCCGCCGGCGAGGAAGATCCGCGCACCGGCCACCCGGCGGGCCAGCACCAGGCCGGCCAGGCCGAAGCCCAGGTGCAGGATGTTGTGCAGGATCGACACCTGGAACAGGCCGAGCAGCTTCGCCTCCGAGTGGTGCCCGGCGAAGCGCATCTCGCCGTAGTCGGTGGTGATGCCGGGGACGAACCCGAGCACCCCGACGAGGAGGAAGACCCCGGCCGCCACGAGGGCGGCGATCTGGACCGCGTGCCTCGATCCCCCGCGCGCGTTGTGCGCCATCCATGCACCTCCGTGGATCCACGGACCTCCGCACGCGGTACCGGTCGCGCGGAACGCCCGTCACGCTGTGCGACGGTGACGACACCCGGGCCCGACGATCCTCCATTTTGAAGTCCACGCGGGCCGCCCCGCAGAGAAATGGCGGATCAGGTATGGAAGGGAATTCGCAGGGTAGGTCATTCGTCGACGGCGGTGCTACCGCCGTCCATCCCCCAACAAAGACCGCGACGGTCATCCGAGCGGAAGGGACATCATGACCTACGATCTGTCACCCACGACTTCCACGTACGCGTCGGAGTCGGCGAACGGCGGCGGGGTCCGCGAGCAGGCCCGCCAGGTGGGCTCGGAAGCGAAGCAGGCCGGTGGTGCGGTCGCCGAGACCGCCAAGGAACAGGGCCGCGAGGTCGTCGGGGAGGCCCGCCGGCAGGCGCGCAACCTCTACGGCGAGGCCCGCACCCAGCTCGCCGGCCAGGCCGGCGAACAGCAGCGGCGCGCCGCGGGCGGGCTGCGTTCGCTCGCCGACGAGATGCGCTCGATGGCCGAGCAGGGCGGCCAGACCGGCCCGGTCAGCGAACTCGCCCGCCAGGCCGCCGACCGGGTGAACGGGATCGCCGGCTGGCTGGAGCAGCGCGAGCCCGGCGACCTGGTCACCGAGGTCCGCAACTACGCCCGCCGCAACCCGGGCACGTTCCTGGTCGGCGCGGCCGTGCTCGGCGTGCTCGCCGGCCGGATGACCCGCAGCCTCTCCGCCGCGGGCGACGACGACGGCGGCGCGTACGACGGCGGCTACGACCCGGAGCGCACGGCGGTCATCCCGTCGTCGCGGGCGGTGCCCGACGAGATCCCGACGGGTGGCTACGTCGACCCGACGCCGGGGGCGTACGCCGACCCGCAGACCCGGACCAGCTACGCCGATCCGGCCGGTGGCACCGGACAGCCGCTGCCCCCGGTGAGCCAGACCGACCCGCTGCCCGGGGTGCCCTCCAGCGGGACCGTCCGTCCGTGACCGGCCGGCTCGAACGAAGGGAGACGGCGGCATGACCACGCCGGGATATCACCCGCACGACGCGGACGAGGTGCGCAACAGCTCCGTCGGTGAGCTGATGCGCCAGGTCACCACCGACCTGTCCACGT
Organism: Actinomycetes bacterium; assembly: GCA_023402505.1. GTDB lineage: Bacteria > Actinomycetota > Actinomycetes > Mycobacteriales > Micromonosporaceae > Micromonospora. The sequence continues at coordinate 1,044 of JAEYGD010000283.1, read as the reverse complement.
TGCTGCGGCAGGAGGTGGAGCTGGCGAAGGCCGAGATCCGCGAGGAGGGGAAGAAGGCCGGCAAGGCGGCCGGGTTCTTCGGCGGCGCCGGGTTCGGCGGCTACATGGTGGCCCTGTTCCTGTCGCTGGCCCTCTGGGCCGGGCTGTCCAACGTGATGGACGCCGGTTGGGCGGCCCTGATCGTGGCCGTCATCTGGGGCGCGGTCGCCGCCGTCCTCTACTCCATGGCGAAGAAGAACGCGGAGCGGATCCGCGGCCTCAAGCAGACCAACGAGAGCGTGCAGCGGATTCCCGACGCGCTCAAGCCCCACCCGCAGGAGGTCACCCGATGAGCACCGACCCCGAGCAGATCCGCCGGGAGATCGAAGCCACTCGTACCAACCTGAGCTCCGATGTGGACGCGCTGGCGTACAAGGTCAGCCCGGCCCGCATCGTCGACGACCGCAAGCAGCGGGTCCGTGGCGCGCTGCAGAATGTGAGGGACAAGGTGATGGGAACCGCGTCGGACCTCGGCCACAGCACGAAGCACGGCGCCCACGCCGTCGGCGACCACGCGTCCTCGGCGGCCTCGACGGTCAGCGACAAGGCCCACTCGGCGGCCGCCACGGTGAGCGACGCCGCGCAGCGGGCCCCCCACGTGATCCGGCGCAAGTCGGAGGGCAACCCGCTCGCCGCCGGTCTGATCGCGTTCGGGGTGGGCTGGCTGGTCTCGTCGCTGATCCCGGCGAGCCAGCGTGAGCAGCAGGTCGCGACGCAGGTCAAGGAGCGCGCGGGCGAGCACGCCGGCGTGGTCAAGGAGAAGCTGACCGAGGTCGCGCAGGAGGTGAAGGAGGAGCTGCGCGAGCCGGCGCAGCAGGCCGCCCAGTCGGTGAAGCAGACCACCCAGGACGCCGTCCAGACGGTGCAGCACGACACCCGTTCCGCCGCCGACGACGTCAAGGACCGCGCCCAGGAGTCCCGCGAGCAGATCCGCTCCTGACGGAGCACCCGGTGACCTCCCCGCCTTACCGCACCCCAGTGCCGTACCGCAGCCGGGGGTGCAGG